>JAFECH010000072.1 GCA_018242255.1 Pseudomonadota bacterium
GTGGTTGGGCCGGTATCGGTCTCGCCGCTGGTCTGACGAACCCGACCGACGGTCTCGGCGCCGTTGGTGGCTACGCTGGCCTTTCGGAGTACACGAACCTCGGTGGCTCGCTCACCGTGTTCTCGCTCCCATAGGCTAGAGCCTAGACAATAAAGGAGCCGGTGCGGGGAAACCTGTGCCGGCTCTTTGCCGTGAAAATTGCATCGAATTAATGCTGCGGCGGAAAAAACATCTTCCAAGAAAAAGGCACAATCTGCTAACGAGGGCGACAATTTGTAATAGTCTAACAGGCAACGTCGCGCAGGTATTTATCCTGAGTTCCGTTCCATTGGACGGCAGTGCAAAGGTGCCCATTGGTCTAATGGGTTCCCAATAAGAAAAGAGCAATGGGCGGTGGCGACCCACGCAATTCAATCCAGGAGAAGAGGATCCTCGTGAACAAGTTGATTAAGACACTTGCAGTTGCATTGATGTCGTTTGGGGCTGCAGGCGCTGCCGCTGCGAAAGAGCAGACAAAGGCTGATGAAGCACACGCGGCGGCTCCCGCTGCGAAGCTCATGCAAGTTGCGGAAGATGCTGCTCCCAATCCGGACGATCCGAACGCCCCGCCTCCGGGCTCGCGCAAGCCCGATGGTGATGCCGTCTATCCGAACCCCGTCAGTGAACTGGCGAAGAAGGAAGGCATCAAGTTCGAGGACGGCCGTTATCGCAACAAGGACGGCGATCCTGTGCCGGTCGTAACAAAGGACTATATGGTCGACTGGGGTACCTGGAACGGCTTCCGTCGCTATCACGACGCTTGCCACGTCTGTCACGGTCCGAACGCGTTGGGCAGCACGTTTGCTCCCGCTCTCGCCGACTCGCTGAAGACGATGGATTACAACACCTTCCTTGCGACCGTTTCGAGTGGCCGAAAAGTGAACCGTGGTGGCACCGAGTTCGTCATGCCGTCGTTCGGCGAAGACAAGAACATCATGTGCTACATCGACGACATCTACACCTACATCAAGGCGCGCTCGACAGGGGCAATGCCTCCGGGCCGCCCGAACGGTCGTGAAGACGTCTCGCCGGAAGCCAAGAAGGCTGCCGACGACTGCACCGGCTGAGGCCTGGAAGTTTTTTCCGGCCTTCTCATATGAGAAGCCTGCGTCACGCGTCGGTGTCGTGTGATGCAGCCAAGGACTATCGGCATTCATTGGTTCGGGGGCGGGTCGCAAACGCGACGTGCCCCCAGTCCATATCAAGGGCCGCGATGTTCACGCCGCCATAACAAAAAGGTTACTCACGTGAGGAAACAAGCGCTCAAGATTTCGAATTTTTCGGCGCCTACTTTGGCGCTCGGGATGCTCGCCACCGCCGCGTCGATGATTTTTGCATTCTCAGGGGCGGCGCAGGCTGCCGAAATTCCCAAAGCCGACCTCGTCAACCGCAAAGAGCTTCGCGTCTGCGCCGACCCGGCCGACCTTCCGTTTTCGAACCAGAAAGGCGAAGGTTTCGAAAACAAGATTGCAAATATCATCGGCGATGAGCTGAAACTTCCTGTTGTCTATACGTGGTTCCCCAAGGCGACAGGCTTTATCCGCATGACGCTCAATGCCAAGCGCTGCGATCTTGTGATCGGTTGGGGACAGGGTGATGACATGGTGCTCAACACCAATGCCATTTATCGTTCGACCTCGGCGCTCATTTACAAGAAGGGGACCGGCCTCGACGGCGTTGAATCGCTCAGCGATCCGCGCCTGCAGGGAAAACGCATCGGCATGCAGCAGGGCTCGGCCGGTGCCACGCTCGCTGCGAAATATGGACTGATGGCCAACGTCCACGGCTATCCGATGATCGTCGATCGCCGCTACGAAAACCCAGCGGAAGATATGATGAACGATATCCGCAAGGGTGATATCGCGGCCGGCATTCTGTGGGGACCGATGGCAACCTACTGGGCGAAGCGCGATGGTGAACCGCTTGTCGTCGTTCCGCTTGTCAAAGACAATGGAGCGGCACGGATTGCGTTCCGCATCACTATGGGCGTGCGCAACGGTGACGACAACTGGAAGCGGCGGCTCAATGAAGTGATCCGCAAGCGTCGCGCCGACATCGACAAGGTGCTGCTCGACTATGGTGTGCCGTTGCTCGTCGATGACGATACGTCGACAGAGATGGTCACCAAGCCGCGGCAGTCGGAAGCCGATCTGCCTTCAAACGCTGCCGCCACCACACCGACACCAGCGGCTGCTACGCCCTGAGAAACACGACGTTCGTGAGTGTCGGCCCCGCCCGTCGTTTGCAAACGGTGCGGGGCCAATTCTTTCGGCGGTCATTGGAGTTCAGCAGATGCCCTTCAAATCGGCCTTGCCAAAATTTCTGGCGGCGGTGATTGCGGCATCAAGCTTGTCTGGCAGCCTTGCTATTTACTGCGCTCATCGCGTTTTGGCCGAAGACGTTTCCGGACCGTCGCCTGTCGGCCCCCCGCCGCCCGAACCCAGCAGCTATCGTACGGACAAATACCGTTCGCCGGTGCCGTTGACGCTCAAGGGCGCGACTGTCCTGTCAAGCAACCAGGCGATGAAAGTCTGGTCCGAGGGGCATGCGGTATTTATCGACGTTTATCCACATCCGCCAAAGCCTGCAGGGTTGCCGCCGGGTACGATCTGGCGGGAGACGACCCACATGACGATCGAAAATGCCGTCTGGCTCCCGAATGTGGGCTATGGGGCGCTGTCGGCGAAGTACGAAAGCTATTTCAAGGACAATCTGGAAAAGCTCACCGCTGGCGATAAGGCAAAACCGCTGGTCTTTTTCTGTCTTCGAAATTGCTGGATGAGCTGGAATGCCGCGAAACGTGCGCTGAGCTTTGGATATACCAATGTCTCGTGGTTTCGCGATGGTACTGACGGTTGGCAAGAGATCGGCGGCCTGGTCGTCGACGCACATCCGCTACCTTAGAATTTTGATTGAAATCTCGGGATACTCCGCCAGCTGAGGTCATTTGCCGGCGTCCTGCAATCCTTTGACTTCAATGTGTCGCATCCGCAGCGGAAAAAGACGTGGAATCCTGAGCGCGTCGGCCAGTCGGTGGCCGTGTGATGGTCCAGATTTGGGTTGTCATACACCGGCGCTGAGTGGCGTACTGGAGATCTCTGCTTAAATTGGATCGGGGCGCGTCAGCGCCGCGACAACGGGGGGCGATGTGACACTTAATGAACTGGCAGTCTTGCTGGCCGCCCTGGCGTTGGCTGCTCCGCTTGCTCGGTGGCTCGGCATCGCGGCTGTGCTTGGCTACCTAGTTGCCGGTGTCATTCTCGGCCCTTATGGAATTGGCCGTATGTTTTCCGTGCAGGACGCCGCGCAGGTCCTGCACTTTGCCGAGTTCGGTATCGTTCTCTTGCTTTTCCTGATCGGCCTTGAGCTTCGCCCCCGGCGACTGTGGGCAATGCGTCAGGCCATTTTCGGGCTCGGAACTCTGCAAGTGGCCATTACTGGGCTCGCGCTTGCTTGCGTCGGCATTTTTTTTCTTGGCACCGAATGGCAGCCGTCGCTGTTTGCAGGTACGGCGCTAGCGCTGTCGTCGACGGCATTTGCGCTGCAAGTGATGGAAGAGAACGGTGAGCTTTCGACCCGCCATGGCCGCTTAGGTTTCTCCATTCTGTTGTTTCAAGATCTGGCTGCCATTCCGTTGATTGCTCTGGCGCCGTACTTCGCAGTGTCGGCGGTCAAGAGCCATGCTGGCATCGACTATTTTGCGCTGGCAAAGGGCTTGGGGACGATCGTGTTGGTCGTCGTGGTTGGCCGGTATATTCTCGATGCTTTGCTTCGTCTCGTGGCTTTGTCACGCGTCAAGGAGGCGATGACGGCTGCTGCTCTACTGACGGTCGTCGGCATTACGCTGATCATGGAAGCCGTGGGGCTTTCGGCATCTCTCGGCGCGTTTATAGCGGGCGCGTTGCTTGCGGAGAGTAGCTATCGACATGAGCTGGAGGCGGACATTGCACCGTTCGAAGGCTTGCTGCTCGGTATCTTTTTCACCGCGATCGGCATGTCGCTCAATCTCGGTCTGCTGATTTCGGCACCGGCGCTTATCATATCGGCGACGCTCATCCTGCTCGCCGTCAAATCGGTCATTTTGTATCTGCTCGGACGTTGGCAGGGGCTGGAAGCACGTCCGGCGCGAAGGCTTGCATTCGCGCTTTCACAGGGCGGCGAATTTGCGTTCGTGTTGCTATCCGTCGGGCAAGCCGCAGGTGTGCTCGGCAGCGGCTCGTCGCAAATCATGGCCGTCATCGTAACGCTGTCGATGGCGATGACGCCGCTGTTGCTGGGTGTCGACCGTTTGTTTTCGAAGAAGGCGAAAGTCGACATGCGGGCGTTCGATCCGTTGCCTGACAACGATGGCCACGTTGTGATCGCAGGCTTCGGACGTTTCGGTCAGATCGTGGCGCGCGTGTTGCGTGCTAAAGGCGTGCCGTTTACGGCGCTCGACATCAGCGTCGAGCAGGTGGATTTCGTCAAGCGCTTCGGCAATAAGGCTTTCTATGGCGATGCAAGTCGACCGGAAGTGCTGGAGGCTGCGCAAACGGACAAGGCAAAAGCCTTTGTGTTGGCCATCGACGATGTCGAGGCTTCGATGCGGGCAGCGGAAATCGTCAAGGCGCGTTATCCTCATGTGCCGATCTATGCGCGGGCTCGCGATCGTATGCATGCCTATAGGCTGCTCGATCTCGGTGTCGCCGCGATACGGCGCGAGACTTTTCTGGCGTCTCTCGATCTGACGCGGACGTTGATGCTCGGTCTTGGGTATTCGGATCGTGTTGCCAACCGTACCGTGCAGACGTTCCGTGAACATGACGAGCGGCGCCTGAACGAGGATTACAAGCTCGCGACTGACGTGGAAAAGCTCCTGGAGCGGGCGCGGACATCTCAGGCCATGCTTGAAAAGCTCTTCCGAGAGGACGAGGTCGAGGAGGCCAAGCTGGCGCAGTCTGAGACGAGCCAACGCGACGCGAAGGGCCAGCGGGAAAGCAAGGCTAAAGCCGGCGGTATTGCGTCCTGAGCGTGACACTTGGTCCTTTGCGGCGCAGTGTGTCTGGAAACGCCCGCTTTTTTGCCGTGCGCCACCGCTGCGCGCGCGGTAGACGCCGCTGCAATCCCCCGGTAAATGTCCACCACTTTACAGCGCGCCAGCGGCGCTTAGCGGAACGGACCTAAGTAAGATAATGAGCAAAGCTCAAGTCGTGGCGGAGACATCCTCAACGCCGAGCCTCAAGGATATGGCTAACGCCATTCGCGCGCTCTCGATGGATGCGGTACAGGCTGCCAATTCCGGTCATCCGGGCATGCCGATGGGGATGGCGGATGTCGCCACTGTTCTCTTCACCGAAGCGCTGAAGTTCGACGCCAGCGCGCCGAAGTGGCCCAATCGGGATCGTTTCGTTCTCTCGGCCGGTCACGGGTCAATGTTGCTCTATTCGCTCCTGTATCTCACCGGCTATCCGGAAATGACGATCGAGGAGATCAAGAATTTCCGGCAGTTCGGATCGAAGACGGCGGGCCACCCCGAGTATGGCCATGCACCGGGCATCGAGACGACGACGGGTCCGCTGGGGCAAGGCATCGCCAATGCCGTTGGCATGGCGATCTCCGAGAAATTGCTTGCAGCGCGCGCCGGGGCCGATCTCGTCGATTACCACACGTATGTCATCGCTGGTGACGGCTGTCTGATGGAAGGCATCAGCCAGGAAGCGATCTCGCTGGCTGGGCATCTGAAGCTCGGAAAGCTGATCGTGTTCTGGGACGACAACTCGATCACCATCGATGGTGCAACGAGTCTTGCCGTGTCGGACAGCGAAGTGAAGCGCTTCGAGGCGTCCGGCTGGAATACCATCCGTGTTGACGGCCATGATGCGGCGGCAATTTCCGCAGCGATCAAGACGGCGAAGGCCGATCCATCGAAGCCGTGGCTGATCGCGTGCAAGACGCAAATCGGATATGGCTCGCCTAACAAGGCTGGAAAATCGTCGGCGCATGGCGAGGCTCTCGGTGTGGACGAGATCAAAGCGACGCGCGCGCAGCTCGGCTGGCCTTATGAAGCCTTCGAAATTCCGGAGCACATCTTATCGGCATGGCGCGCGGCGGGCACACGGCATGCGAAGACACGCGAGGACTGGACGAAGCGCGAAGCGAAAGCAGATGACGCGACCAAAGCCCTGATCTCTGGTCGCGATCTCAAGGCCGCCGTTACGAACGCGATCGTCGGCGCGAAGAACGATTTCGTGGCCGACAGCGCCAAGCGCGCAACGCGAGTCTGGTCGCAACTGACAATTGAGCGGCTCATTCCGGCGCTTCCCGAGATCATCGGCGGCTCGGCGGATCTTACCGGATCGAACGGCACGCGCACGAAACATCATGTGTCTGTTACGCCCGACAACTTTGCTGGCAACTATATGCACTATGGCGTGCGCGAGCATGGCATGGCGGCCGCGATGAACGGCATCGCCCTGTCGGGCTCGTTCGTTCCGTATGGTGGCACGTTCCTCGTCTTCTCGGACTACTGCCGGGCTTCCATCCGCCTCTCGGCATTGATGCAGCAGCGTGTGATCTACGTTCTGACGCATGATTCCATTGGACTTGGCGAAGACGGCCCAACGCATCAGCCAGTCGAGCATCTGAGTGCGCTGCGCGTCATCCCGAATTTGCATGTTTTCCGTCCGGCCGACGGGATCGAGACGGCGGAATGCTGGGAGCTTGCGCTGCTCACCAACAGCACGCCGTCGGTCCTTGCTCTTTCGCGCCAAGGCGTGCCGAACCTTCGTGGCAAGGGTGACGAGAATCTCTGCGCCAAGGGTGCCTATGTGCTGAAGTCCACGGAAGGCGCGCGAGACGTGACGCTTCTGGCGACTGGTTCGGAAGTCGGCCTTGCGATCGAAGCTGCTGCAACTTTGGCGAAGGACGGGATTAAGGCTGCGGTTGTTTCCATGCCGTCGTTCGAGCTTTTCCGTGCGCAACCTGAAAGTTATCAGAACGAGGTTTTGGGCGACGCGCCGCGGATCGCGATCGAGGCTGGCGTAGCACAGAGCTGGTATGAATGGCTGCGCAAATCGGATGTATTCATCGGCATGCACGGGTTCGGCGCTTCGGCACCGGCGTCGAAGCTTTACGAGCATTTCGGCATTACGGCAGCCCATGCAGTCGCTGCTGCGCGCAAGGCGATTGGAAAAACTTCGTGACGCACTGAAACGCAAGCGAAGCGCAAACCGTAATGGTGTCTTGATGAACCTTGATAAGTTGAAGACGACGGACGGCATCGACCTCGCGGGAAAACGTGTGATCGTACGGGCGGATCTGAACGTTCCAGTCAAAGACGGGAAGGTGACGGACGCGACGCGTTTGGAGCGCGTGCTGCCGGGCGTGAAGGCGTTGGCCGATCGCGGTGCTAAGGTCATCGTCATTTCGCATTTTGGACGACCGAAGAACGGGCCGGAAGCAGACCTGTCGCTGCGGCCAATCGCAGACGCTATGCAGCAGCTTCTGGGACGCCCGGTTGCGTTCGGGTCGGACTGCATCGGCGATCAAGCGCAATCGACGGTTGGCGCGCTGAAAAACGGGGATGTAGCGCTGCTGGAAAATCTGCGCTTCCACAAAGGCGAAGAGAAGAACGATCCAAAATTTGCGGAAGAGCTTGCGAAGCTCGGCGACATTTTCGTCGGCGATGCTTTTTCGTGCGCCCATCGTGCCCATGCATCGACGGAAGGGCTGACCAACTATCTGCCGTCTTTCGCTGGGCCGCTCATGATGGAAGAAATCAACGCGCTCAGAACGGCGTTGGAAAAACCGCAGCGTCCGACGGCGGCGGTTGTCGGCGGTGCCAAAGTGTCGACCAAAATTCCGGTTTTGACGAACCTCGTCGCAAAGGTCGACAAGCTGATCATCGGCGGTGGCATGGCGAACACGTTTCTGCAGGCGTCCGGCGTAATGGTCGGCAAGTCGCTTGCAGAGCCTGAATTTCATGCGACGGCGCGCGATATCATGACGGAAGCCAAGCAGAAGGGTTGTGAGATCGTTCTGCCGGTCGACGCCGTCATCGCGCGAGAGTTCAAGGAAGGCGCGGCAAATGAAGTCGTGTCCGTCGATGACGTGCCGTTCGATGCCATGATCCTGGATGTTGGTCCGCAGTCTGTAACGCGCACCACCGATGTGCTTGCTGCATCCAAGACGCTGCTTTGGAACGGTCCGCTCGGCGCTTTCGAGATTTCGCCGTTTGGAGAGGGCACATTCGCGCTGGCGCGCGCTGCCGCGGAATTGACCAAAGCCGGCAAGCTCATCTCGGTCGCCGGTGGTGGCGACACGGTTGCCGCCTTGAATGCTGCTGGTGTTACCGATGACTTCACGTATGTCTCGACCGCGGGCGGCGCGTTCCTCGAATGGCTTGAGGGGCGAGAGTTGCCCGGCATCGCGGCTCTAACGCGCGAGAAAGTGCACTAGCCCGCGCGCATTTTGAAAGAAGGCAGTATGCTGGCAGATGTCCATATCTACCTCGGTGTCGCGCTTGCGGGACTGGTAAG
>JAFECH010000073.1 GCA_018242255.1 Pseudomonadota bacterium
TCGACCGGTAGTCCGACGGCCTTGGCGACGTCTTCCTGCACGCGCCCGACGACCTGCGTTCCGATCCAGACTTCGCACGCATCTTTTGTATAATGAACCGTGCAATTCAGCGGCTCCATCGTGGCATGCGCGAGGAAGGGCAACTCGTAAACCGCATCGTAGCGTGTCCCGCCGGCAAGCGCCGACTTCACGTCTCCAGTTTGCTTCGCGACTGCGCCTGGCCCTTTGCTCGCGGCCCTCAGCGCTTCCTGAATCTGTTCCGAGTTGACGTTTGCGTTCGGCCCCTCGTCCCACTTGACGTCGAGCGCGTCGAGGCTCTGAAGCGCAGCCCACGTCGTATCTGCAATGGCCGCGACGAAATCATCCTCGGCAACGAACTGCCGATAGCCCTTGATCTGTTTTGCCTTTGCATCGTCGACGTGCCCGACCTTGCCGCCGAACACCGGGCATTGGGCGATGGCTGCGAACTTGACGCCGGCCGGCATCGCATCGATGCCGTACTTGGAGGCACCGGTGGTTTTATCCGGCGTGTCCTTGCGCTTCACCGGCTTGCCGATGAGCGTGTAATCCTTGGCATCCTTGAGCTTCGGATCGGCAACGGGCTTCATCGTTGCCGCCGACGCCGCAATGGCGCCGTAACTGATCTTGCGGCTGCTGGCGTCATGAATGACTTCGTTGTTCGACGTCCGGCACGATGAAGCATCGACGCCCCATTGCTCCGCGGCCGCCGCGACCAGCATGCCGCGAGCCGAAGCACCCGCCTTGCGCAGTGGATCCCAGAAAGCACGAACCGACGTGGAGCCTCCTGTGGCTTGCACGCCGAAGATCGGATTGACATAGGCCTTGTCAGGCGGCGCGTGCTGCAGAACGACCTTGTTGAAGTCGGCATCCATCTCATCCGCCAGGACCATGGCGAGCGTTGTGTAGATGCCCTGCCCCATTTCGACTTGGGGCATGACGAGCGTCACAACGTCATCGTCACCGACGCGAATGAACGCGTTCGGCGCGAATGTGTCGCTCGCCGCATGAACAAGGGGGATCCTGAAACCGACAAGCAGGAAACCAGCAGCTCCGGCCTTTAATAGACCGCGTCGAGAAAGACCGCGAGCCTCGGCCTTGACATCAGTTCGCATGAACGTCTCCCTTACGCCGCGGCTGCTTTTTTGATGGCAGCCCGGATGCGGACATAGGTGCCACAACGGCAAATATTGCCCGCCATTGCAGCATCGATGTCTTCGTCACTCGGGTTCGGCTTGTGTGCCAGAAGCGCAGCCGCAGACATGATCTGTCCGGACTGGCAGTAGCCACATTGAATGACCTCTAGATCGAGCCAGGCCTTCTGAATTTTTGCGCCAGTTTCCGTGGCACTGACACCTTCGATCGTCGTGATCGGCCGATCGCCGACGGATCCGACCGACAATTGGCACGAGCGAACCGCCTGCCCGTCGAGATGGACCGTGCAGGCACCGCACTGAGCGATACCGCAACCAAATTTCGTTCCGGTCATGCCGAGCACATCGCGCAGCGCCCACAGCAATGGTGTTTCTGGCGAAACATCCACTTCGTGTGGCTGACCGTTAACTTGAAGAGTGATCATCGCAAGCTCCCGGCACAAATGATCGAGCGAGACCGGCGACCTTTATCGCGGTCTGAAATCGCTCTTATATTACTTCTATCATCCTTTCGTTCAATGTCGCGAGAATGTCGGAATCCATGCGATTTCCGACAATCGATATAGCCGAAGAGCGATGTCGGATCGTCGTTCTATTCCGAAGTCTCGATTGCCATCGTCGCTCCGCGATCAAAGCGAGACAGATATGAGACGATCGCGCGCATCATCGGCGGCGCGAACAAGATGTTTCGATGACCGAAACCCTGAAACGGCAGCAACTCCGCTCCGCCGACATTGTTAGCAATCTCTTCAGCTGCCTTGAACGCAACGTCGCGGTCGTCCCGATCGTGGATAACGAGTGCATCAGCGCCGACAATCGGCAAAAGCCTGTCGATCGTAAAGCAGCCGAGTGCCCGACCGCCGAGGCGTTCGAGGCGATGTTCAAACGCCTGTTGTCCGGCAAGTGTCAGGCCCCAGTGCCTGGAATAATCGGCAGTGACTTGCGATAGCCGGTTCGGGCACGCAATGAGCACAAAATGCGGAATATCGAGTTTCCCCGGCATAGGCGTGTGCCCCTCCGCCGCAACCAGCGAAATCATGCCGCCGAAGGAATGGGCGACGATTGCACTGACTGGACCGACATGCACAGCGATTGCCGCCGTTGCACGTGCACAATCGATCAGATTCGTCGAGTGCGCGCCGCTCAACCCATGTGCCGGCAAATCGAACAGCACGACGCGAAATCCCGCTCGCCGTATTGGCTCGGCAATCGCAGTCATGAAAGAGGCTTCGGCCGTCCAGCCGTGAACGATTAGAATTGTGCCTTTCGACGTATCGGTGTCCGGCGCGAAAGTGTACGTCTGAATTTCGGCGCCTGGCGTGGACACACGAGCCCAATGCGCATTACGCAAATGAAATCGCGCCCGCGCGACAAGCTGACAATGATTTGAAGCCCGATATTGCGATAATTCAGGCGTGCAAAAAATTCTGAATGCCGTATCGCCGGCGATTCCGGGCGGGAGCGCCGAAAGGCGTTGCCCTTTCAGCAATGTCTTGGGAATCCAAATCATCGCCTATCTCTGAATTCCGATATTCTATTCCGCAAGGCGCCGCCTGCGTCGATGGTTGACGCTCGGTTTATTGTTCGCGTCGCGACGGGTCCGCAATTAAAAAACACGAGTTGGCGTACCTTGCCAGCGGCAAACTATACGGAAATACCCCTTATTGCGTTTCTAGCGGAGACGATGTCGCCGATGTGGATGAACTACGAGTTTCGCGCCGGCGCGCGCAATTGACTTCAAAATAACAGGGCACTTAGTGGTGCTGGCGGGCGTTGCCGTCATTGCTAGGTCGTCACAGAGAGGGATGCGGTTGATTTCTCCAGAACAGCTCCACCACCTGTTCCAAACATACGGAGTCTGGACAGTTGCCTTGATCGTTGGGCTTGAAAGTCTGGGCCTTCCACTGCCCGGAGAGACAGTACTGATCCTCGCGTCCATCTATGCCGCGAGCCATGGCGGCAACGTAGCGATGGTCATCGCGGCCGCAACGATCGGAGCGATCGTCGGCGACAACATCGGCTACATGATCGGCCGCGAATTCGGCTATCGCCTCGTTCTTAAATTCGGTGCTTACCTTGGGCTGACCGAAGGACGCATCAAGCTCGGACAGTACCTCTTTCAGAAGTACGGCGGTACGGTCGTTTTCTTCGGCCGCTTCTTTGCCATCTTGCGATTTCTTGCCGCATTCCTCGCTGGCGTCAATCAATTGGCGTGGCCGCGTTTTCTCGTCGCCAACGCTTTCGGAGCAGTTATTTGGGCGAGTACTGTCGGCACCTCGGCCTACGCGCTAGGGCGAGGCATACACGCGGTCCAAGGGCCTGCAGGTGTCATCGGCATCACGACCGCTCTGGTGATTCTATTTGTGATCTTTATCTATTTGAAACGCCATGAAGCGGAACTTCAGGCCAGGGCGGAAGCTTCCCTTCCGGGACATCTTCCCGGCTTTGAACCCCGCGATTGAATTGCGTCTCCACGCAAGCGGCATCACTCTGTGTTCGCGTCCTTCACCGGGCGGGCAACGCAAATACCTTCGTAGGCACTGAACCACTGGTGAAAAAACATGGCGACTGCAGTTTTCGCTGCCAATTTGGCCGCGGTTGCCATACTTAAGCCGCGTCGAAGGCGGTCTTGCCGCTGATACAGGTTTGCTCGGGTTCTGCCCTAACAATTATCGTCGTATCTCAAAGGCATATATCTGATGAGAGGATTTCTCCGGGCAGTCGTGGACCAAGTGAAATTGGCGCTTGCCATCCGTTCGCTTTTGCCACCCCGCCCAGAAGACATGGAAGCTCGCGCCGTTGCGCGGGAAGCCAGGTTTCGTAAGCTCCTGAACTACGCCAATGCGAACTCGCCGTACTACCGGAAACAGTTCCAGGGTATCGACTTGAATACGTGCTCCATCACGGATCTGCCCACGCTCACAAAGGCGCAGATGATGGAGAACCTCGACGATATTCTCACTGATCGAGCCGTACGTCGCGAAGGTCTGGAACGCTTCATGTCCGATCCCTCGAACGTCGGAGCGTATTATCACGACAATTACGCCGTCTGCCATACGTCTGGCAGTCAGGGCCAGCCGGCGATTATCGTCCAGGACAAACCCGCAATCTTGACGACCTTCGCGGCGCAATTCGCACGTGGCACGCCGGTTTCGAGACGCTTTCTTCCGTTCCTGCAGAAGCTCTTCAATCCGGCACGCTTTGCGATCATCACCCAGAAGCCAGGCTTCTATCCGAGCAGCACCTTCTTCAACTATTTCCCCGAGCGGGCACGGCGATACATTAAGTTGCAGCGCCTTTCCGTTTTCGATCCGCCGGAGGTGCTGGTCGAAAAGTTGAATAGCTTTCAGCCAAACTTCATCACTGGCTACACCAGCGCGCTCGAAACGATCACGCGCGAACTCCACGCTGGTCGCTTGAAACTCAACGGCGATCTCCAGCAGATGACCAACATCAGCGAACCATTGCCTGAAGCCATCGCCCAACGCGTCGAGAAGGCCTTCGGCGTTCACATCACCAACGTCTACAGCATGGCAGAATGCATGGCCTTAACCTGCGGTTGCCAGGCAACCCACGGTAGCCATCTCAACGATGAGTTAGCCTTCCTTGAGGTCGTCGACGCAAACAACCGTCCAGTTCCCAAAGGAACAGCCGGAAGCAAAGTGCTGCTGACAAATCTCTACAATTTGGCCCAGCCGATCATTCGCTATGAGATCGATGACGTCGTCACGATCAGCGAGGAACCTTGCAAATGCGGCAGCTTGTTGCCGTTGGTCAAGGCCGTCGAGGGCCGCGCGAAAGATCAGTTCTGGGTCGACGTCAAAGGCGAGATCCGCGACCTGCCATATTACGTGTTCCTGCTCGCGCTCCATACCGAGACCGATCTCGCCGAGCATCAGTTCCTCCAGACCGGTGTCAACAAATTCGTCTTGCGGGCCGCACCACTTGCGGGAAGCACATTGTCCGCCGACAAGCTGCGCGAACTCGTTCAGCGGTCGGTTACGGCGGAAGGCCTTGCTGACGTCATCACGTTCGACATCGAAATCGTCGATAAAATTGCGCCGGAGCCATCGGGCAAAGTTCGCCGCGCCAAAAACGTCTTCGGTCCTCCACCTTCGGCGCCGAACCCGACTCGCGAACTCGCCAACGAGCCCTGAGCCGCAGCGAGACCGCTCAAATCGAGAATGCCGTTAATCTGAAATGAACGCGCGCTGAAACGGTCTATGAGAACGGCATTTTTATGCCGTTCTCCACTGGCTCTCTCAAAATCCGAGCAGAATGTTCGGCAGACACATTGAATTAAGTCTATTCGTCAGAAGACACAAATTTTTCTAATCAATTCAAGCTCTCCTGAATTATCATTAGTCTCATAGCGCGCCAGACATTGCGTGTGCTTACCACTTCTAGCGAACTGCCCTGGACTCAAGACGGCGCAGACGCTCCGAGAGCGGCAGGCTTTTTCGGCGAACCTGCACAGGACGGGTACGGACTCGATGTTGAAAGATCTAAATTCGCCTTCGCAGCCTAATTCCCAAATAAATTCCGCGCTTGCCCTTCTCGGGGCGACAGCGATTTTTCTAATCGACACATTCACACCCCTCGATATCGCGGTCGCGGTGCTCTATGTGGCCGTCATCATGCTGTCGGCAACATTTCTCAGCCGCGCAGGACTGCTGGCGATCGCGGCCACATGCATGTTCCTGACGATCTCATCCTTCTTAATCGTGCACGGGTCTGATCTTGAATCCAGTGCGCTCGTCCGGTGTCTCGTAAGCCTGAGCGCGATTGTCATCACGACGCTCCTGGCGCTCAAAAACAATCAAGCGACCCACGATCTACGCGATCAAGCCGCTCTCCTCGATCTGACCCATGACGCGATCTACGTCCGCGATAACCGCGATGTCATCACGTATTGGAACGCCGGTGCCGAACAGCTTTACGGTTGGACGCGAGACGAAGCGGTCGGCCAGCTCGCCATCGATCTTTTGAAATCGAAGTTTCCGAAACCACTCGCCGAAATCACGAGAGATCTCGCGACCGAAGGTCGTTGGCAGGGAGAAATAATCCATTCCAAACGCGACGGCGCCAGTGTCGTCGTAGCCAGTCGCTGGTCGCAACAGCGCGACAACAAAGGCCGGCCAATCGCCACGATGGTCACGAATAACGACATCACCGATCAACAGCTTGCGGAAGCAGCTCTTCACAAGGCACAGTCCGAACTCGCCCACGTGACGCGATTGACCACACTCGGAGAGTTGATGGCGTCGATCGCACACGAAGTGAACCAGCCGCTCGCAGCCGTCGTCACAAACGGCGAAGCGGCTTTGCGCTGGCTGAAGCGCGATGTTCCGGATCTCACCGAGGTCAACAACTCTCTCGAACGAATGATCAGCAACGGCCGCCGGGCGAGCGACGTCATCGCACGGCTGAGGGCGCTGACACGCAAAACCGACCTTATTCGCACTCCGGTCGACGCCAACGAACTGCTGGAAGACGTCCTGCTTCTCGTCGATCGCGAGCTCGTCGCCCGCGAAGTCGCTCTGCAACTGGAACTCGCAGCAGCACCGCTGCCTCTGCTGGGAGACCGCGTTCAGCTTCAGCAAGCCGTCATCAACCTGGCGGTGAATGCCGCCCAGGCGATGTCGGCCGTCACTGATCGACCGCGCACGCTTCGCATTTCGACCAGGATCGAGCAAACCGACAAGGCCGAGCCACCGCATAGAAACGCGATAATCGAAATTGCCGACAACGGACCGGGCATCGATCCGGCTGTTATTAATAAGCTTTTCACGGCATTCTACACAACCAAACCCGAAGGCATGGGTATGGGACTATCAATTTGCCGTTCGATTATTGAAAGCCACGGTGGCACGATCGTCGCGACGTCTGAGCTCGGACACGGCGCGACGTTCACGATCCACTTGCCAGTCCGGGAGGATGCAGCGTGAAAAGCAATCCCAATCCAGATCGCTCGACCAGCGGCCGCGCCGTCTACGTTGTCGACGACGATTCCGCTCTTCGCGACGCCCTCAGCAGTTTGTTCAGATCTGTCGGCCTGCAGGTCGAGGTGTTCGGATCCGCCGCGGAATTCCTGGAAAAGAAGCTTCCGGAAATTCCGAGCTGCCTCGTCCTCGATATTCGTCTACCCGGCGTCAGCGGCTTAGATTTCCAGGCCCAGCTCGCGAAGGCCGGAATTCGGATGCCCGTGATATTCATGACCGGTCATGGCGATATTCCAATGTCGGTCCGCGCCATGAAGGCCGGCGCCATCGACTTCCTGACCAAACCCTTCCGCGACCAGGATATGCTCGATGCAGTCTTCTCGGCACTGGAGGCCGATCGCAAACAACTTGAATCAGACCACAGCATCGCAGATTTGACCGCCCACTACGAAAGCCTGACGGCTCGAGAAAAGGAAGTCATGGCCTACGTTACGAAGGGGCTTATGAATAAGCAAATCGCGGGTGAGATGGGCTTGAGCGAGATCACCGTCAAAATCCACCGTGGTCATGTGATGCGCAAAATGGCGGTAAAGTCTCTTGCTGACCTGGTCCGCGCGGCAGAGAAACTGGGCCTCTCCGGCGTCAGTGCCTGATCGGCGCCCACGCAGCACCTCGCATCGAAAAAAATAGGGGGCGGCGCTCGAAGACGGGAGTATTCGATGACCGTACAGAAAACCAAGGGGGATTGGTTCCGCAGGCGACTCGCCGCCCGCCCATCGTTCGTTTAGCTCAAGAAATGGTTTGTCGAATCGCGAATTAGGAAGGTCTGCCAAGCACCCCGATCATTCTCGGGAGCCATTGCAATTCTTCGCGTCGTCACACTATGCCGAACAGTAGTAGTGTGTTTTGCAGCGATCGATGCTCGGCCCACGCGGGTGCCGACGTTGGTGTAGCGAACGGTGAAAGTCTCAGCACTTTATATGAAGCTGATACGTTCGCTCGGCACTCCCGAAAACATTCGACCCGGCATTGACGACAAACTCTTTGACGATCTGCGGCGCCTCACATTGATTTTTGAGTGCCAGCAACGCCATTCGATCGCGGGCCAATTGATTGTTTGCGTCGATGCCTAAATCCTTCCCGTTCTTGATCGTGACGAGATAGTCGTATTCAGGCGACGGCGATCGCTCCACGCGGAAATTTTCCGAAGTCGGAAGTCCGGTCTTCACGACACTGCTGTTGGACGTGCCCGTGCTGGCGCAAGCGGAGAGCCCGGCAGAAACCAGAAGCGAGCTAAGCTTGATCAAGTCCATGATGCGCCCACGCAGGCTCGACATGTCTCGCCTGATCCCACAAATCCGTTCTCGCAACAGCCCCACCCACGCTGCCG
>JAFECH010000074.1 GCA_018242255.1 Pseudomonadota bacterium
CGGCTGCTGCGGCTCGACGCCCGATCACATCGCCCACATCGCGAGCCACGCCAAAGGCTATAAGCCGCGCACGATCACAAAGACCGAACCGCGCCTCCGGCTCTCCGGCCTCGAACCATTCGTTCATGGGTAATTCAAAGCAATGACAACAGCCAATGCAGCGCAATCGTTCATCAACGTCGGTGAACGCACCAACGTCACGGGCTCCGCGAAATTCCGAAAGCTGATCGAACAGAACGATTATGCCGGCGCACTCGCCGTCGCGCGCCAGCAGGTCGAGGCGGGCGCACAGGTCATCGACGTCAATATGGACGAAGGCTTGCTCGATTCCGAGAAGGCGATGGAGACGTTCCTGAATCTCATCGCCTCCGAACCCGATATCAGCCGCGTGCCGATCATGATCGACAGCTCGAAATGGAGCGTTATCGAGGCGGGCCTGAAGTGCGTGCAGGGCAAGCCAATCGTCAACTCGATCTCGCTGAAGGAAGGTGAGGGGCCGTTCCTGGAGCACGCGCGCAAGGTGCTGCGTTACGGCGCGGCGGTCGTAGTCATGGCCTTCGACGAAGACGGCCAGGCCGATACAGTAGAGCGCAAGGTCGCCATCTGCGAACGCGCCTACAAAATTTTGACCGAGAAAGTCGGCTTTCCGGCGGAAGACATCATCTTCGATCCGAACATCTTCGCCGTTGCAACCGGCATCGAAGAGCACAACGGCTACGGCATTGCTTTCATAGAAGCCGCGCGCCGGATCAAAGAGAAAATGCCGCTGACGCACATTTCGGGCGGCGTCTCGAACCTTTCGTTTGCATTCCGCGGCAACGAGCCGGTTCGTCAGGCGATGCACTCGGTATTTCTCTACTATGCCATTCAGGCCGGCATGGACATGGGCATCGTCAACGCAGGTCAGCTGGCCGTCTATGACGACATCCCCGCTGAATTGCGCGAGCTTTGCGAGGACGTGATCCTCAATCGCCGCCCCGACGCAACGGATCGATTGCTCGAAGCCGCGCCGAAGTTCAAAGGCGACGGTTCAGGCGCGAAGGCGAAAGAGAAGGACTTGTCGTGGCGCGAGGCGCCGGTCGAAGCGCGCCTCACGCATGCGCTCGTCCACGGCATCACCGACTTTATCGAGATCGACACGGAAGAAGCCCGCGCGAAAGCCGAGAAGCCGCTGCACGTCATCGAAGGCCCGTTGATGGCTGGCATGAACGTCGTCGGCGATCTCTTCGGCGCAGGCAAAATGTTCCTGCCGCAGGTCGTGAAGTCCGCGCGCGTGATGAAGCAGGCCGTCGCCTATCTGCAGCCCTTCCTTGAAGCCGAGAAGAAAGCCTCCGGTCTTGAAGCCAAGCCCGCCGCCGGCAAGATCCTGATGGCGACGGTGAAGGGCGACGTGCACGACATCGGCAAAAACATCGTCGGCGTCGTTCTTCAGTGCAACAACTACGAGGTCATCGATCTCGGCGTCATGGTACCCGCTGCAAAGATTCTTGAGACGGCGAAGAGAGAGAAAGTCGACATGATCGGCCTCTCGGGCCTCATCACGCCATCGCTCGACGAAATGTGCTTCGTCGCCGCCGAGATGGAACGCGAAGGCTTCTCGGTGCCGTTGCTGATCGGCGGCGCGACGACGAGCAAGGTGCACACCGCCGTCAAGATCAACCCGAACTACAACCGCGGGCAAGCCGTCTACGTGCTCGACGCCAGCCGAGCTGTGGGCGTCGTTTCCAATCTACTGTCGGAAACGGAAAAGACGCCGTTCGTCCAGAACATCAAGACGGAATACGCAAAGGTGCGCGACGCGCACCTTGCTAACGAAGCGCGCAAGCAGCGCATCACGCTGAAAGCCGCGCGCGATAATAAATTCAAGATTGATTGGCAGGCCTACAAGCCCGTTAAGCCAAGCTTCCTCGGCACACGCACATTTGCCGACTATCCGCTGGCGTCACTCGTGCCCTACATCGACTGGACGCCATTCTTCCAGACGTGGGAACTTGCGGGCCGCTATCCGCAGATCTTGACTGACAACAAGGTCGGCTCCGAAGCCAAAAAACTTTTCGACGACGCGCAGGCATTGCTGAAGCGCATCGTCGCCGAGCAATGGGTGAAGGCGTCCGGCGTCGTCGGCTTCTGGCCCGCCAACAGCATCGGCGACGACATTGCACTTTATCGGGATGACGAGCGCGCAACCCAAATGGCAACGCTGCATACGCTCCGCCAGCAGATCGCGCGCGATCCTTCGCGCAATCGTGCGCACACGGCGCTCTCCGACTTCATCGCGCCGAAGGAAACGGGGCTCGCCGACTACATCGGAGGCTTTGCCGTTACGGCCGGTATCGGCGAAGACGAAGCAATCGAGCGGCATGTGAAGAAGACCGACGACTATACCCGCATCATGGCGAAGGCTTTGTGCGATCGTCTCGCGGAAGCGTTTGCCGAAGCGATGCACGCGAAGGTTCGCCGCGAACTGTGGGGCTACGCCAAAAACGAAAACCTCACGAACGATGATCTGATCCTTGAGAAATACGAAGGCATCCGTCCCGCGCCCGGCTATCCGGCGCAGCCCGAACACACCGAGAAAGCGACGCTTTGGTCGCTGATGGACGTTGAAAAACAAACCGGCATCACATTGACGGAAAGCTATGCGATGTGGCCGGGAGCGTCAGTGTCAGGTCTCTACTTTGCGAACCCTGAAAGCCATTACTTCGGCGTTGGTAAGGTCGAGCGCGATCAGGTCGAAGACTATGCCGCGCGTAAAGGCTGGACGGTCGAAGAGGCAGAACGCTGGCTGGCGCCGGTCCTCAACTACGAACGGACTGGATCTGTCGACGCTGCAGCCTGAGCATCGTCTCGGGAATCACGCGGCTCTCTAGATAAAAAATCGGCGCGGTCTTCTTTTGAAGCCGCGCCGGACGGTCGTTTGGCTCGCGCCAGACATCCCAGAAATAGTCCCCCGTCTCGTTGGCTCCTTAGAGCATCGTGCGTGGGATTACTGTTTCAGGCATTTCCACCAGACGGTCGCTCTCAAAAGGTCCCGAGCACGACCAAAATCACGAATCCAAACGACATTCCTACGGCAAGAACGTTAAGGCCGCCTTGCAGACTCATGTCACACCTCCGAGGTCGAGATGCTTCTGAATTCGCCCCGCTTCCCTCTTCGAAGCGTGGGCGGGACGCTACCGAGCAGCGCCTGTCGCTGACAAGAAAAAAGCATTTTGCGCCGCAGAGCGTCTAAGCGTCGCGAAACTGTCAACACTGCTGCACCGCTTCGAACCGAAACCGGCAAACGCAGTTTCGGTTCCGTCGCTCGACTTTCGAACGAGCAAAATCACCAGCAAAATCGATGTTTTTAACGAAGCCGCACGGCGCTAAGTAACCATTTGTGATCGAAGAATGACGCTCAGATGTCGGTCCAAACCCCAACGCAGCGCACAAAAATCATCCCAAAATATTTTGCTTGCATCTCGGTGAATGGCCGCTGCGAAGCGCTTAGCTTGGCTTCGGGGAAACCTGTCGACTCGCAGTCTATGCAACGCATGGCTCGCTTGCGATCAACCAATTGTTAGCCGTTTTCTCAAAAGAATTTCGTTGCTGCCATCCGCAACGAGCCCTTCGAGTGTCGCGACGCGTACGAACCCGAACCGTTCGTAAAACGCGACGGCGCGAACGTTGAATTCAGAAGCACTGACCCAGATGTTCCGAGCGTGGAGCCGGTTTCCCTCGGCTTCGAACCACGACAGTACAGCATTGCCCACGCCGTTCTTTTGAAACGGCGGAAGAATGCCCAGAAACTGAAGGTAGGGTCCGCGCAACCATGTGCAGCGGATGCTGAATGCTCCGGCGAGGGCGCCGTCGACGAGAATTTCTAAGCGCGGAGCGTCGTCTTCTTCGGTCTGCAAAAACGTTGTGAGCGCTTCCGGCGTATAACGATAGTGCGCCCAGGGATCGATAGCAGCGAGAGCCGCGCCAAGCAGCTTGGCGCTTTCCGCTGTCATTGGCCGAAACGCGATCGTCGCTGTCATCTCAATTCACGGATTGACCTGCGGGGTGGACGACCGGTTTGGTTTTCTTCTTGACCGCAACTTTCTTTGCAGCGAGTGGCGTGTACGCGACCTTCGAACCGTTCTTTGGGCTGGCGCTCAATGGCCTCTTCAGTGCCCATAGGAAGTCGTAGCGATTGACGTCTCCGGGTTTGCGATCATAGCACTCCGGCTTGATCACCGGCTTGCCCATCGTCATCAGCTCGCTAACGGTGACGAATATATAGCCCTTGGCTTTGAGCTTCGGGATTGCGATGCGCAAAGCGTCCGCCGTATGCCAGCCACGTCCATTCGCATGGTTGACGATGATGGAGCCGGGCTTCGCTTCGTTCACCATTGCCGCCGCAATGCGCTCGGCAGATTCATGCGGATCGGGATCGCCCGTCGCAACATCCCACTGAATGGCAAGCATCCCGGCATCGTTCACCGCCTTGAGAGAAGCAGGATTGCAAGTGCCGTAAGGAAAGCGGAACAGCGTTGGTTGAGCGGGGATGCTTTGCATGTCCGCTGGAGACGCCGCCACGCACTGTTTTGAAGCGAGATCGGCGCGCACGTCCTCATAGGCTTTCTGCGGCGCCAGCACCTGCTGACGGATGGCCGCTTCGTTCAGCAACCGAAGGTTCGCGTGCGTCTCCGTATGATTGCCGATCTCGAACAGTGGATCGGTCATCAGTTGTTCGGTGCGCGCCCGATGCGAGATCATCCATTTGCCGCCTGCGAAAAACGTGGCTTTTACGCCTTGTTCGCGCAAGTAATCGAAAATGCGGCCATCATATCCGGCGATCTCGCCGCGCTGCTCGCAGAGATCGAACGTCAGGGCGATGACTTTATCGCCCTTGGGAACGTCGACACGACGGATCGATCCGCGTAGCGCGTCAGGAACCGGAGCGGCCGGTGTGAAACCGCTGATCTTGATCGGCGCATCGTACGTGTGAACGCCGCGCGAGACTTTCTCTTCGCCCGGTACCCCTGCGAGCACGGCCGGCGAATAGCAAGCGTGCTGCAGGACTTCGTCGCGCGCGAGTGCGGCGGTCGCATGCGCCGTTGCGGCGAAGCAAGAAATGATGAGAGCCGACAGCCGGATGTGCTTTGTCAAAGTCATTTGCCCTTGAACTCTGGCTTGCGCTTTTCAAGAAAAGCGCGACGCCCCTCGGCGTAATCTTCGCTCGCGAAGCAAGCGGCGATGGCGGCGTCGAGAGCGGTCATATCGGGATGCTCCGGATGACGCGAGATCTCGTCGATCACTTTCTTGGCAGCAGCAACCGACAGCGGCGCATTCGCGGCTATCTCTGCGGCCAGAGTTTTGACCGTCGTCTCAAGCTCGGCTTTCGGCACGAGCTGCGAGATGAGCCCCATCGCCTCGGCGTCGGCCGAACGGAAGCGCCGCCCCGTGAACAAAAGTTCCTTGGCGCGCGCGGCCGGAACGGCCGCCAGAATCGGCCGTACCCAACGCGCATTATATCCGATGCCGAGCTTGGCGGCCGGAATGGCAAACTGGCTCGCGTCGTCGGCGATGCGCATGTCACAGCATAGTGCGAGGCCGAGACCGCCGCCCAGACAGAAGCCGTGGATCATCGCAATGGTCGGCTTCGGGCATCCGATCAGCGCATTGAAGGCAGCGTCGTTCAGCGCGTCGTAGGTCTTGGCAGCATCGCCCGTGCGCGAGCTTTCGAACTCCGAAATATCGGCGCCAGCCGAGAACGCTTTATCACCCGCACCGCGCAGGATAACGACGCGCACTTCCGGATCTTTGACGGCAGCCGCCACAGCTTCGGGGATGGCTTGCCACATCGCGGCGGTCAGAGCGTTCATCCGTGCCGGATTGTCCGCCGTGATCCAAGCGATCGCGCCTTCTTTAGCGTATCGCAATGTCGGGTTGGCGACTTCGGCCGCATCTGCCATAAACGGGGTGTCCTTTCGATGTTTGCGGCCATTTAATTGGCATTTGCGGGCGTCGCAAACGCCCGTGACGGCGGCAGATGCACGCGGCGGCCGGAAAGTGTATAAGTTTTACCGTGAGGTCGATTGACCGCCGCTGGCGCGGACGTTAATCGCCTGCGGTAACGCATTGCAAACGGATCTGATTTCGAGCCAGAGGCTGCCCGTGTCGAATACCAAAACAGCGACCTCAAAGGTCCCATTCGTCGATCCGATATGGGCGCAGATCCGAACCGAGGCTGAGGCCGCGATGAACGCCGAGCCCGCGCTCGGCAGTTTTATCTTCGCGACCGTCCTCAGTCATCAAATTCTCGAAGAGGCGGTATGCCATCGCTTGGCACAGCGGCTGAACCACACGGATGTCGACGCTGGTCTCATTTCGCAGACGTTCCTCGGCGTGCTGGCCGAGCAGCCCGAGCTTGGCGCGGTTTTCCGTGCCGATCTCCAGGCCGTCTATGATCGCGATCCGGCATGCACGCGCTATCTCGACCCGCTTCTCTATTTCAAAGGTTTCCACGCGCTGGTGACGCATCGCTTCGCCCACGCGCTCTGGAAAAGCCGCCGCCGCGATTTCGCCCTTTATCTGCAAAGCCAGTCGTCGCGCATGTTCGGCGTGGACATTCATCCCGCAGCACGCTTCGGCAAGGGCATCATGCTCGATCACGCGACCGGCTTCGTCGTAGGCGAGACGGCGCTGGTCGGAGACAACTGCTCGTTCCTGCACGCCGTTACGCTCGGCGGCAGCGGCAAGGAGACGGGCGACCGCCATCCCAAGATCGGCGATAATGTCTTGATCGGCGCCGGCGCCAAGGTTCTCGGCAACATCAAGGTCGGGCATTGCTCGCGTGTCGCTGCCGGGTCGGTTGTCCTCTCTGAGGTCCCACCGAACGTAACCGTCGCCGGCGTGCCCGCGAAAATTGTCGGCAGTGCCGGCTGTGCCGAACCTGCCCGCTCGATGGAGCAGGGCTGGGTTGACGATTTCGGCGGACTTTAAAAAAAGATCATTCAGGAGATTTGAAGTTGAAGAAAGACGAACTCGCGAAGCTGCAGGCGTATCTCCGCAAGATGCTGGGTTCTCCGAAACTCGAAGTCCGCGCCCAACCCAAAAAAGATGACATGGCCGAAGTCTTCATGGGGGAGGAATTCGTTGGTCCGCTCTATCGCATCGAGGAAGATGGCGAGACGGAATACCAGTTCAACATGGCGATCCTCGTCGAAGATCTCGAAGGCGTTTGAGGTCGAACCGTCCAATGCCGCTTTACACGCTCGATGGCCAAGGTGTCGTGACGTCTCCGATCGGCACGTTTTGGGTTGCGCCGAACGCCGTCCTTCTCGGTAAAGTCAAGCTAGAGGAAGACTCCAGCGTCTGGTTCGGCGCGGTTCTGCGCGGCGATAACGAGCTGATCACGATCGGCGCGCGTTCGAACGTGCAAGATGGCTCCGTGCTGCACACCGATCCGGGCTTTCCGCTGACGATCGGTGAGGACTGCACGGTCGGCCACATGGCGATGCTGCACGGCTGCACGATCGGCCGCGGCAGTCTCATCGGCATCGGCAGCATCATCATGAACGGTGCTAAGATTGGTGAGGAGTGCGTGATCGGCGCTGGCGCACTCGTTCCCGAAGGAAAAGAAATCCCGCCACGCTCGATGGTGCTCGGATCTCCCGGCAAGGTCGTCCGTCAATTAAGCGACGAAGATGTCGAGCGTTTCGGCCGCGGAGCCAAGCGCTATGTCGCCAACTGGAAACGCTACGCCGAAGGCCTGACGCTCCAGGACTAGGCAAGGCGCGTGCGCAAAAAAATGCGGACCGGCGTCTGGGGAAGCGCGCGGTCCGCTGAACAGGTCCGGTTTGGGTCGGGGGACGGCTGGGGCCAGACCTGAATGTTTTCGAACAGATGCCTAGGGGAAGTCCGGCGTACCGTCGAACATCGCGGGATCGACGGATTGCACGCCCGACAGCGCCGGCGGAGTCACCGCATCGTTCGGGTCGAGCGACACCCAGACCTTCGGATTGAGATACGATTGACGCATCACGTAGTGATAAGGCGTCTGGTTCCAGAGCCGCACGACGTCGATCTTGTTATCGAGGATGAAGTCGCCCTGTGTCGTCCGCACGGTCAGCACCGCATGGCCTTCGTTCTTCTCGTCGCGAACGACTGTCATAAGTAAGGCGCCGGACGGCCAGCCGTGAGCGATGAGACGATGCCGCTTCAGCAGCGCGTAATCCTCGCAGTCGCCGCGCGTCGTCGGGATCGTCCAATATTCGGTGACGCCATAAACTTCCTGATCGGTCGCCGGTTCGATCTCGTGGTTGACCGACCGGTTAACCTCATCGAGTACGCTCAACGCCTGTGGCG
>JAFECH010000075.1 GCA_018242255.1 Pseudomonadota bacterium
ATAGATGATTTCGCGCTATATGAGGTCTGGCTTCCCGACGACTTCCGCCTTGTGAGAGGCGAGCGCCACATACGCGTAACACTAGCATTTGATCCTCCAGTGCGTCACACGCGCATGGAGTACCTTGGCGTGCGCATGAGCTTCCACTTGGTGCGTGGCCTCACAGCAGATGAAATCTTTGAATTCTTCAAATGGCGGCCTAAAAACGAAGCAATTCCTGAGATACCCGGAACCGCCAAGTGCACGATGATCCCTGGTCCCGATACTCGCGGCACGAGCACATTGCAATCGGCAACATTTAAGGCAAGCCGCAACCTCGTCAATTACGGGGACACGTTCCACGTTGCGGTATTTGCCCATCGGCGATGGGCCGGAGACGATGTGATAAGGCAGCGCTTTTCCCTAACCGTCGAACTCAAGCACGAAGGCGCGGTGAGGCTGTATCAGCCGCTGCGTCAGCGCATCCGCGTTTAGCTTCGCATCGATTGAGCTGCATTCATGCCAAAGCATATTGACCAGGACACCGGACAAGAGTTTCCACTCTATCCTTCGCCTGAGTGGCTCGCGGATGTGGAGCAGCTCAACCGTGAGGCCTGCCCACACGATACCAAAGAACTGCGCAGAGCGTCTGTCTCGAACGGTGCCATCCATATACGGCATCAGTGCTTGCACTGTGGAGAGTTGATTGGGTCGGCAGTTTCGAAGGCCGACGCTCCCAAAGAAATGCGTGATGCTGACCTGACTCTCCGCGTGAACTACCAAGCTGAACGCAAGCGCCAGCGTGATGATATCGATCAAAAACATATCCGCCTTCAACGTAAGGACGGAAATGTTTTTAAGAAGCGCCACCGGGAATACCTCGCCTCCGCTGCCTGGAAAGTGAAGCGCGACAAGGTTCTGCGGCGCGCAAACGGAATGTGCGAGGGCTGTCTGGAGGCGGAAGCACGCGAGGTTCATCATTTGACCTACGAGCATTGGGGAAATGAACTCATGTTTGAGCTCGTTGCACTCTGCCCAGCCTGCCATGCGAAGTGCCATCCAGGCCTTGAAGCCGAAGACGAGCCTGTGGAACCGCCTTGCTATGGCTGCCGGTACGTAGATTGGGACCAGAGTCAGACCATGCTTTGCGGCAAGTTCGGCGTCCTAGCTATGAACGCATTGTTGGCGGGCGGAGATTGCGGTCCGGATGCGCGTGAGTTGGAAACCTCTCAAGTAGAGTAGCGAGGCCGAATCGCTCTTACGGGGAACGCGTAACGATAGCCACTCGATCCGCGAACGTCGTTGAGAAACGGACCGCATCTCACCGACAAGCGGACATTGCAGAGCGCAAAAGCGGAGGCTTTGCGGCGCGACTGCAATGTCAGCAATTGGGACCGACCGTCGATAGACCCCCAGCTATTCGCATTCTGACGCGATGGCTTGAAAGCAGCCATCTGCCTACCTACGCTTCGGGCAAGGAGCGGATGCAGCATTGACCGAGCCACTATCGCATGACTATCACTGTAACTCTCCGGAAGGCCATCCGTCATCCCCAACAAAGACATCAGTCGCTTGTCGCTTGCTTCGGTTAATGAGCCCGCGTCTAGGCAGCAGCGTTTTGCGACTGCAGATTCAGCTCCAGCGCAACCAAATCCACCTCAGCGTTGGCGAACTGTCTTAAGACGCTAACCGGACGGTCGTAACTCAAACGGGACAACACCGTTCTCGCTTTCACTCAGCAACACTCTGATCGGTGCGTATAATCCGGCAGAAAGTTGATGACGGGTCATTCGCGAGGCCGTTAGCGGGTTCCCGATGCCGTATTGAAATGAATTTCGATTCAACCCGGCCACTTGCAGCAAGGCGCCGTGATCTCGACAACCGAAGATCGACAAAGCGGGCCCTTTTCAAGTTCCCGCAGGGCGTGTTCCCCCTCTCGGAATCGCAGGAGAACGAATAAACCCTCGTCTAATCGCGGTACGGCAGCCTCAATCGCGCGCCTCACGCTGTCGAGAGATTTCTCCGAGGGAATAGTGCCGTGCTCGACGACTATCGCTTTGCTGGTGGGTTCCAGCTTTGCCGTCATGGTCGGGGCCTTTGATTCAAGCTGGCAATTAAAGCTACCCCTCTAGGATAATGTGTGACAGGTCCAACGGATTTTCGACTGCCGAAAAGTGGCCGGTGTTTTTGAGGGTGAACATGCGCGCACCGGGTATCAGCGCCCGCGTTTGCTCCCGTTCGCTGGGGCGCGACCAGTCGCTGTCGCCATAGATGAGCGTCACGGGAGCCCTAATTCCTCGGTACTGGTCCCGCGCCTTGCTCCAAGATCGCCAGCCCGCGAGCACTTTGCGCGCCGCGCGCTTATAACCTGGTCGATGCGCGACCCTGTCGAACTCATCGAGGAGGTCGGGAGGAAGCTTGCGCGGATCGTGATATCCGCCTGACATAATTTTCTTGAGGACTATCTTGTTTTCCATAGCCGCATTGAACGCACCTAGGAGCGGAATCTGGAGACTACCGATGATGAAGTTTGCAAACCAATTGCCGCGCCGGATGCCATCCCCATAGCGTGTCTCGTAGTCATACGGGTTGATTGCATAGACTCGCGTCACTCGCTGCGGAATAGAAGCGGCCACAGTTAGCGCTAAGGCGCCACCAATGGATTCTCCGATGAGCGTAAGCCCGGAGAGATCGAGCTGCTCGATGAACGAGATGACGGCGCGCCTGAAATATGGCTCATCGAGAGTCGCGTTTTGGTTAATCGGCGAGTAGCCATGTCCGGGAAGATCGATCGAATAGACGGTGTACGATTCGGAAAGAAGCGCTGCCAAGCTCCTCAGATATTCGAGCTGAGTGCGGATTGTATGCATAAGCAGCAAGGGCGGTCCGCTCCCGCGTTTCTCGTAGCGCATAGCAAGCGTATCGGAGATACGCAGCAGCGTCGGTCCGGTGCTTGTGATTGTGTTCATCTGATTGGGTTCTCCATAGTTTAACTTACTTCATGGGGCCCGACAAATTCAGCTGAGCAGGCATCGATGTGGCAATGCCTAAGCCAAGCCGAAGGTCTTCCTTAAGCTTGCGTCGACCGGCCCAGCCGGCATGAAGCGGCGCAATTTGCTCAGCAAAGCGGCTTGGCCTTTGGGGGTGCGCCGCATCCTCCATGCCCCTAGCGCAGCCTCGACAATGGTGTCCGCGACGGTGCCTGAGACAGGTGCGTTGTTGACGCTTTCTTTGATCGTTTGGAACACCACATCGCGCTCAAGATCATAGGCCGAGATCTTACTCTCCGCCTGGGGCGCGTTCAGATCTAAGTTGGTTTTTGTATACGAAGGCTCGACGAGCACCACGCGCACGCCGAATTTGCGCACTTCATGATCTAGGGTTTCAGACAATCCCTCGACCGCGTGTTTTGATGCCGAATAGGCTCCCATATATGGAGCGGGAAGAAATCCAAGCACAGAACTGATATTGATGATCCTGCCAGACCGCTGCGCTCTCATATGCGGCAGGACGGCCTTCATAGTCCGCAAAATCCCGAAGACGTTGGTCTCGAAAACGGACTGAGCTTCGGCGATCGACGTCTCTTCTGTCGAACCCAGAAGAGTTATGCCGGCGCTGTTGACAAGCACATCGATGCGCTTGGCCTGATCCATGATGGTCTGGAATGCGCCCCGAACGGTATCATCGTTTCGGACATCCATTTCAATCAGCGTAACGCCGGGAATGGGCTGTGCTTTCGCCGCGCTCCGCACGGTTCCGAAAGTTTGGCACCCGAGGCCGGCAAACTTTTCCGCAGCGGATCGGCCGATGCCCGATGACACTCCTGTGATTACAACAACTTTCGGCTTGGACATGGAAGTCGTTCTTTCTTCTCTATTCAATGTGTCGAGGTTGCAAACGGGTTTGGTTCGGTGGGGTGCGCCCGAAGATCCGGATTCGCCTTCACTTTGAACCAAATCGCGTAGAGTGCAGGAAGGAAAAGCAGGATGAGGAACGTGCCAACGGCCGTTCCGCCAATCAGCGTGTAAGCCATCGATCCCCAAAACACGGACGTTGTGAGCGGAATGAAGGCGAGCACTGCGGCCATGGCGGTAAGAACGACCGGCCTCGCCCGTTGCACGGTAGCTTCCACCACCGCATGGAAATCATCCAGGCCCTCGTTCTTGTTGCTCTTGATCTGCTCGATCAGGATGAGGGTGTTGCGCATCAAGATACCCGACAGCCCGATGAGCCCAAGGATGGCGTTGAAGCCGAACGGCTGATGGAAGATCAACAACGTCGGCACGACGCCGATAAGGCCGAGGGGCGCTGTCGCAACCACCAGCCACATGGCTGAAAATGATCTGACCTGCAAAATGATGACGATGAGCGTCAGCACGATCATGAGTGGAAACACGGGCACCAAGGCGTTGTTCGCTTTGGTTGCCTCTTCAATGTTGCCACCCATTTCAATCCGATAGCCATCCGGGAGGGAGGCGATCAGAGGCTGCAGAGCCTTCTGCACCTCGAGTGAGACGGGCGGGGGCTGCATCGTTTCGTCTATGTCGGCCTGGACGGTTATCGTCGGCGTGCGGTCTCGGCGCTTCAGGATCGGATCTTCCTGAACGACTTCGATGCGTCCGATTTGGCTCAGAGGCACAAGTTGACCGCTGTTATTCTGCAAAATGAGATTGCCAAGTTTTGTGGGATCAAGACGGTCAGGTCCGGCGCTGCGGGCCATGACCTGAACCGTCCGGATGTCCTCGCGCACACCGGTCACAGTCACGCCAGTGAGCAAGAATTGCAGTTGTTGCGAGACGTCGCTGGGCGACAATCCGATCAGGCGCAATCGGTCCTGGTCCAACGAGATGCGCACGGAAGGGGTTCGCTCGGTCCAATCCGTGTTGACGTCGCGGGTGTGGGGATTTGCACGCATGATCTTCACAACTTTTTGCGAGATCTCCCGCAGCTTCGCGAGGTCCGGACCCATGACGCGGAAGGCGACGGGATAAGGGGAAGGCGGGCCGAACACAAACTGGGTCGCGCGGACACGCGCCTCCGGCGCCAGACCTTCTGAGATCTTCTGCCTAATGCGCCACTTCAGGGTGTCACGGGCCTCTGAACTCGGCGTGATCACGACGATTTTCGCGAACGAAGGATCCGGGAGCTCCGGATTGTAGGCGAGGAAAAAGCGAGCGGCGCCCTGGCCGATGAAGGAGACGACATTCTTTGCTTCCGGCTGAGTCTTCAGCCACGCTTCCACCTTGGCCGCGGCAGCGCTCGTTACTTCGATGCTTGTTCCCTCCGGCAGCTGGACCTCCACGAGCAATTCGCGACGATCGGAACTCGGAAAGAATTGCTGCTTCACGCCGGCCATGCCGGCTCCGGCCGCCATGAAAAGCAAGCCGACAACAGCGGCGACGATAAACTTATGGCCAACGGACCAGCCGACCATCCGCCGAAAGCGCTCGTAATTGGGCGTGGAATAAATGGCGGCATGGCCGCCTGGGACCGGCTTGATATCCGGCAGGAGCTTGACGCCCAGGTAGGGCGTGAAGGCGACGGCAACGATCCATGATGTGATGAGCGCGAACGCGACGATCCAGAAGATATTGCCTGCGTACTCGCCAGCCGTCGATTTCGCGAAGCCGACTGGCATCAGCCCGATGACCGTTACCAGGGTGCCAGAAAGCATCGGAGCTGCAGTGTGGCTCCAAGCATAGGCAGCCGCTTTCGCGCGGTCGTAGCCTTCCTCAAGCTTCACCACCATCATTTCGATGGCGATGATAGCGTCATCGACAAGGAGTCCGAGGGCTAGAATGAGTGCTCCAAGTGTGATGCGGTCAAAATTTCGGCCGGTATACATCATGATCACGAAGACGCCGGCGAGCGTCAACGGAACCGCCGCAGCCACGACAATGCCGACCCGGAGGCCGAGACTCAAGAAACTCACGATCATCACGACCGCAAGCGCTACGAAGAACTTCAGCATGAACTCGTCGATGGATTCGCGGATGTTCTCGGCCTGATCTATGATCTTCGTGAACGAGAGGCCGACCGGAAGCGTCTTCGCAATCTTCGCTTCTTCCGCATCAAGTGCTTTGCCGAGATCGAGTCCGTTCCAGCCGTCCTGCATGACGACCCCGAGCACCATCGCAGGCTCTCCGTTATGGCGGATAAGAAAAGTGGCGGGATCCTCGTAGCCGCGCTTCACGTCCGCGATGTCGGAGAGCTTCAGGACGCGGCCACCAGCCACGATGGGCGTGTCGGCGATCTTTTGCAGATCATCGTAGGCGCCCTCGACACGGACGAAGACCTGCGGCCCGTTGGTGTCGATAGATCCGGCTGCCGTCACGACGTTTTGGCGGTTGAGCGCATCAAAGATTGTGGTTGCGCTAATCCCGAGGGTCGCGAGCTTCGCATACGAGAATTCAACAAAGATGCGTTCCGGCCGTTCTCCAAGGATGTCGACCTTTTTGACACCGGGAACATGAAGAAGGCGCTGCCTCAGCGATTCCGCCTCGCGTGTGAGTTGACGCGGCGGCATCCGATCTCCCTGCACCGTATACAATGCGAAGGTCACGTCGGCGTACTCGTCGTTGATGAACGGACCTATCGTGCCGGCCGGGAGCTTGGGCGCTTCATCGCCGAGCTTCTTGCGCGCTTGATAGAATTGCTCGGGAACAGCGGCGGGCGGCGTTTGATCCCTAAGTTCCAGTTTCATCAGCATCATGCCGGGGCGCGTGAACGTCTCGACGCGGTCATACCAGCGAAGCTCTTGCAGCCGCTTTTCGAGCGGTTCTGCAACAAGATCTTGCATCTCTTTCGCTGTTGCGCCGGGCCACATGGCCGTCACCGTCAAGCTCTTGACGGTGAATGGTGGGTCCTCGGCGCGTCCCAAGTTTACGAAAGCGTATGCGCCTGCGAGGGTGATCGCGATAATCAGAAACAGCGTCACCGCGCGTTCACGGACAGCCAGTGCGGATAGATTGAAATTTGTCATCGCGAAGCCGTCTCATCGCCATCGATGCGAACCCTATCTCCGTCGCGCAAAAGCCGCGCGCCGAGAGCGACCACCTGGTCACCAACCTGAACACCATTGCTGATCAACGCCGCTTCGTCGCTGACGCCTGCAAGCGTTACCGGACGAAAGTCAACGGCCATTTTCTGTTGGTCGAGCAGCCAAACTCCGGAAGCAGCGCCGTTGTCGACGATCGCGCCCAAGGGAACCTCGACGACATTCTTCGCTTTCAGCTGCGGGATATGCAGCGTCACTGTCGCGCCGAGCGGCGCGTTTGCTGCCGCTCCCGCGAGGACATAACGAGCTTCATAAGTACGCGTGGTTGGGTCGGCCGCATCGGAAAGTTGCCGCAAGCGTGCGCGCGATGTGGATTTCAGATCGCCGTAAAGGTTTGCAGTTGCTTCCGAGCCGATAGCCGGTCGAACGGTTTCGGGCAGATTGACTGACGCTTCGCGGGGGCCGGCGTGCGCGAGCCGTACGACGGTCTGGCCTGCCGAGACAACTTGACCAGGCTCCGACAGCGTCTGCATCACCACGCCGTCGGCGTCTGCCACCAGAATGGCATAGTCCTTCGCATTTCGCGCCAGCTGAGCATTGGCCTGGGCGGCCGCAAGCTGCGCTTCTGCAGTGTCGAGCGCGGATTTCGCCTGTTCGTAGCGCTGATGGGAAATCCAGCCATCACCCACAAGTTTTCTGTAGCGCGCTTCGTCCGCGCGAGCCTGGATGGCCGTTGCGCGTGCCGCGTTGATAGCGTTGTTCTGAGCGTCGATCGTAAGTTTCAGATCCGCCGGATCCAACTTCATCAGAGGCTGACCAGCTTTGACCGTCTGGCCGGTGTCGACGAGGCGCTCAGTAATCTTCCCGGAGACGCGAAAGCCGAGGTTGCTCTCGACGCGAGCGGCGATTACGCCTGTGAAGGAACGTTCGGCCGCGCTGGCGCGATGAACAGTAGCGATACGTATTAGAGGTACGTCAGTTCTCGGATCACCCTCGGACGGCTTGCACCCGGCGACACCAATCGAAACGAGCGCAGCGGCGGCCACTGCGATGGATGCTCTGCGCCATGCGCCGCCGCCATGTAGCAATAAAGCAGTTTCAGGTCCCGGATTCATCTCGTCCTCATTGCAATTTGGCCGCCTAAAAACTTATTGGCCAAGTTAGATTACACACGACATCCAAAAATGCAAGAGGAAAAATGCAAGAGG
>JAFECH010000076.1 GCA_018242255.1 Pseudomonadota bacterium
CCACGTCAAAAGCGTCGCGCGCGATATCCGCGATGGCCGATTGAAGCCGACCCTTCAGCGCCAGGAAGCGGACCTCTATATGAATCCCCGCCGCATCCGCTAAAGGCGCTGCGGCTCAGTCGGCGCTGCGGTCTTCGGCGGACACATATCCTGTCCCGAGTTTTCCCTGCTTTGCGTCATCAGCCGAAACGGCGATGGCCCAAAGCGTGAAGACCGAGCAAACGCTCAAGATCGCAAAAATCGTGCGCAACAGCATGAAGCCCTCCGAAGCTGGCTCACACGAGCCAGCCCGCACTTTACGCCCTGAAGCTGAGAAAAGTTCCCGGCAGCGCCCGCCGTCCTAATAGATCGCTGGGACGTACATATCGTCCGGCACCGGTGTGCGGTGATAGTCCGGGTTATGCACGCGTTCGGGAAGAACGACTGGCGCGCGCGGCACTTCCTTATACGGAATCTGGCTCAGCAAGTGATGGATGCAGTTGAGCCGGGCCCGCTTCTTGTCATCGGCATGAACGACCCACCACGGCGCTTCCGGAATGTGCGTGCGCTCAAGCATCGCCTCCTTGGCCTTGGTGTAGGCCTCCCAGCGACGGCGCGATTCAAGATCCATCGGCGACAGCTTCCACTGCTTGATCGGATCGTGAATGCGCATCTGGAACCGCAGATGCTGCTCATCGTCGGAAATCGAGAACCAATATTTGATCAGGGTAATGCCCGAACGCACGAGCATCTTTTCGAATTCGGGCACCGTGCGGAAGAACTCTTCGACGTCGTTGTCCGTGCAGAAACCCATGACGCGTTCGACGCCCGCGCGATTGTACCAGGAGCGGTCGAATAGCACGACCTCGCCCGCGGCCGGCAGATGCGGAACGTAGCGCTGGAAATACCATTGCGACCGCTCGCGCTCGGTCGGGGCCGATAATGCCACCACGCGGACAACGCGCGGGTTGAGGCGCTGGGTGATGCGTTTGATCACGCCACCCTTGCCAGCCGCGTCGCGGCCTTCGAACACGACGACGACTTTCGCTTTCGTATTGACGACCCAGTCCTGCAGCTTGATCAATTCGTGCTGAAGGCGGAACAATTCTTTGAAATAGTACTGGCGATCGAGAAGGCCGGCATCTTCGTCGTGATCTTTGCCGTCGAGCAGGCGGGCGAGGCGGTTGTCGTCGAGCTCCATTTCAAGCTCTTCGTCGAAGCTGTCGGCGATCTCCGCTTCGACGCGCGCAGCGAGCGCCCGGTCGTGTTTATCCTGCTCATCCATCATCGCTCGATAACCTTTTCGTCGGTGGCTCGTTTTTACGCGCAAGCGATAGACAAACGAGGCATGTGACATCGCTGTGACAAGCTTGGCCGTTGGCCAAGCTTGTTGAACGGCGTCGCCCCGCAGGCAATTAAACGGGCGGCGGGTTGCGTTCCGCAAAACCCGACTGATGCCAGTAGGGATACGCTTTCGGCGTTGCGCTGGCCGCATCGAGCTTCGCAATATGCTCCGGCGTCAGGCTCCATCCGATGGCGCCGAGGTTATCTTTCAATTGCTGTTCGTTGCGCGCGCCAATGATGACGCTGGAAACCGTCGGTCGTTGAAAGAGCCAATTAAGCGCGACTTGCGGAATGGATTTGCCCGTCTCTTTCGCAATCTCATCGAGGGCATCGATGACCGAATAGAGGTACTCGTCCGCGACCGGCGGCCCCTTGTCCGCAGTCTTATGCAGGCGGCTGACTTCAGGCAGCGGCTGTCCGCGGCGGATCTTGCCGGTGAGACGGCCCCACCCGAGCGGGCTCCAGACCAGTGCGCCAATGCCCTGATCCACGCCGAGCGGCATCAGTTCCCACTCGTAGTCACGGCCGATCAACGAGTAATAAGTCTGGTTGGCGACGTAGCGCGGATATCCGTAGCGATCCGCAACGGCGAGCGACTTCATCAAATGCCAGCCCGAAAAATTCGAGACGCCGACGTAGCGAATTTTACCGTCGCGAACCAATTGATCGAGCGTGGAAAGAACTTCTTCCGGCGGCGTCATCGCATCGAAGCCATGAAGCTGGAAGATATCGATGTGATCCGTCTGCAAACGTTTGAGCTGGGCTTCGCACGTTTTCACAATGTGAAATCGCGATGATCCGACATCGTTCGCGTCGTCACCAAACCGGAACGTCGCTTTCGTCGAAATCAGTGCTTTATCTCTGCGCCCTTTCAAAGCTTCGCCGAGAACGGCTTCCGAATTGCCGTTCGAATAAACATCGGCGGTATCGAAAAGCGTAACGCCAGCATCAAGACAAAGATCGATCATGCGCCGCGCTTCCGCGACGTCAGTTGAGCCCCAAGCGCTGAAGAATTCTCCGCGGCCGCCGAATGTTGCTGCGCCGAAGCTCATCAATGGCACAGTTAGGCCAGACGCGCCGAGCCGCCGATAGTCCATGTTGATCGCCCTTTTTGATTTAGAAGTACGAATTTGTGGCGCTGGACTGCGGACAGTCGCCGCACCGACAGCTCAAATAAGAACCATCGCGCTGCAATAAAAGCGTTCACATATGGCGGTGTTCCGTACGCAAACTTCACAATTTTTTCGCCCATCGGTAGCGATTTACGCCGTCAGAACACGGAGCATTTGAGCTAAACTTCTCATAAATCGACGTGAATCCGCATGCGCGCGGCAGTTGTGCTGTCCTCTGACGATATGCCGCGCGTCGAATCCTCTCTTGTTTTTGCCCCATTGGGACGCTGGATGCGCCCCGTTTGTGAAGACAAGTGAAGGAGTGGAAAATGCGATTGGGTTTAATCGCAGTGGCGATGGCTTTGGCCTGGGTGGCTGGGATGTCGTCGGCGGAGGCCCGCGAGTATCGGGGCCACAAGGGGGATCGTTACGAACGTTCTCACGCGCATTGGAATGGCAAGCGGGCCTACAGCGGACGCTACGCCCAACGCGCTGACCGCCGCTATACCCGCCGTCAGTACTCGTACCGCAGATCGGCATCCCGCTACGCGTATCGCTCGAGCGAGCGTCGCCGTTATGCCTACAGCGGTCGCGTACACCGCCAGTACTACGGCCAGCGTCGCTACGCGCAGCGCCACTATTCGAGCGGCCGCCGGTATGCATCGGCAGGTGGCGTCGGTGGACGTCCGCGCGCTTGGTGCGGCTGGTGGATGCGCACGCAGCTTGGCGGCGGTCCGGAATACAATCTCGCAGCCAACTGGCGCCATTACGGGCGTCCCAGCGGCCCGCGAGTCGGCGCTGTGGTCGTCTGGCCGCATCACGTCGGCATGATCACCGGCCGTTCTGCGAATGGCCAGTGGATCGTCAAGTCGGGCAATGATGGAAACAGGGTCCGCGAGCGGGCGATGTCGGTTGCCGGCGCTGTATTCCGCACTTCGGGCTGATAACGTCCGCAACAACGCAATAAAATCGGGCAGGTCGAGAATTCGGCCTGCCCGGACGCGTTTCATATGAATCAAAAAAGAGATGATGCTGCAACTTGAGCAGCTGGGCAGGAATGCGGTTAGTCGCAAAGAATATGGCCGGTGACGCTATCGCTGTCGCCCGGCCATTTCTCGGAAAGGAAGGGGCGCTAGTAGGGGCGCCCATTCGCCAGTAAGCATTTGCGATCGAAGCCTGAATGCCCAGTCCATGGCTCCGAAACGCGAATGGATTAGGCGGCCTTCTTCTTCGCCGCTTTCTTGACAGCCTTCTTGACCGTCTTCTTAGCGGGGGCCTTCTTAGCCACCGGCTTCTTGCGGGCCGAAGTCTTCTTAGCTGCCGTCTTCTTCGTTGCTTTAACTGCCTTAGCCATAGTTCTAAATCTCCCTCTAGGATGTTCGAATCAGCTCGAACACTGCAAACATGAGCAAATTCCAGAAGTTTGTGGACGAAGAAGTTTGATATTACGGGCAAAAAGGAGTTTATTAACGATGATCTGTGACATTAAAGTCGCATTTTTTCTTATTTTTCGACTTTCGCCGGTCCTTGTCTAGACTCGTATCGGCAAATTTCGCAGCGCGCCGAACCCGCTGCAGTCCCGTTTCAGACTCAAAAAACGCAACCTCGCACCTTCGCAGCGTGTGCGAAGATCATCACAACGCAACTGATCCGCGTACGCGCTTTTGCAAATCGAGCGCTGAGTGAATGTATGTCATCCGCTCATCGAGCATCTCGGAGAACCACGATTGATAATCGGGATCCTTCGGCACGATGTCGGCTATGATCGATCCATCTTCGACTTTGAGCTCGGCTCCGTAGTGACGCGCGATGGCCTGCATCTTCGCGTTGTCGGGTAAGCAGACAAGAATGAGATGACGAAAACCGCGATTTCGCGCGGTTCGGATGACGCGGCCCATAAGCTGCGTTGCAATTCCGCGATTGGCGAAAGGCTTCTCGACCGAGAACGCAACTTCAGCGCCGTCGCGATGCATGAGAATGTCAGGACGCAATTCTGCAACCGCGCGCACTTCGCCGTCGACGAAATATCCGAACGTGACGTTGCCGAAATCGCCGGCGCGCGCCGCATAGCGGCTGACGAAGTCATCAGAGACATCGTGCCCGAACCGCCGGTGGCGCGCATCGTGATCGAGACGCTGCAGATGTTCGCGCAGCAGATAGGTTTCGCTCGTCAGCAAACGGCGGATTAAGCCGATGTGCTCGGCGCTTTCTACCGGGGCCTCGTTTAACATAGTAAAAACTCCTCGATGCGGGCGGCCCGCCAGCCGCTAACCGCTTGGATCGTCCGCTAAAATGGCGATGATTTTGTGCGGAGCGACAGGCTATGCTGCAGAGCAGCAATGCGCTTTTAACTATGCCCACATGAAGCGCGCCTGAATGGGCCGTGTCTGCGGATGCCGCATTTGGCTGGCCCGTCCGGCCACTTCAATTCGTCGCGGAAAATGCCTGTTGCGTCTTTCGCGTTCGCACGATTACCGAAGTTATCAGCAGTGATTGGGGGCACAATGGCGACGATCCTCGACGGATATCGGCAGCGTCTGGCGGAAAACGAAATCGAGCCGGACTCCGCACAAGCCGAGGTTGCTGCCCGTCTCGACGAGCTTGAAACCCAGCTCGCGTCGTACAAGCCCAGGAACGGTGTGCTGTCGAAACTGTTCGGCAAGCCGCCCGAACAACCGCGCGGACTTTATATCTGGGGCTCGGTTGGTCGCGGCAAGACGATGCTGATGGATCTCTTCTTCGAAGAGACATCCTTCGTGCCCAAACGCCGTGCACACTTCCACGAGTTCATGGCGGACGTTCATGATCGCATCGCCAAAGCGCGCCATGATGTGCCGGGTGATCCCATTCCGCACGTCGCAGAAGAAATCGCGAAAGACGCCAAGCTCCTGTGCTTTGACGAAATGCACGTCACCGACATCGCCGATGCGATGATCCTCGGCCGTCTGTTCGAAGCGCTGTTCGCAGCCGGCACTGTGATCGTCACGACGTCGAATGCGGTTCCCTCTGACCTCTACAAGAACGGTCTCAACCGCCAGCTTTTCTTGCCCTTCATCGCTCTTCTCGAAAAGAAAATGGAGGTCATCGAACTTGGCGCCAAGAAAGACTTCCGCCTCGATAAGCTGTCGGGTCTTCAGCTTTACTTCTATCCAGCCGATGCTAGCGCAAAGGCGGCGCTCGATACGCATTGGACGCGCCTCACGGGCAATCACCCCGGTAAGAGGCAAACGATCGAAGTGCTCGGCCGGAAAGTACCAGTGCCGCTCGCATCGATGGGGGTCGCGCGCTTCAATTTTCGCGATCTTTGCGATGTGCCGCTCGGCGCCAACGACTACCTTCATATCGCCCACGCATTTCACACCGTCCTGATCGACGACATCCCGCTTCTGACATCCGATCGGCGCGACGTTGCCCGCCGTTTCATCAATCTGGTCGATGCTCTTTATGATAACCGCATCTGCCTCATCGCATCGGCGGCGGCCGAACCATCGGCCCTCTATCCGAAAGGCGACGGTGCTGAACTGTTCGAACGAACAGCATCGCGCCTAACTGAGATGCGTTCCGAAGCCTATCTCGCCGGTCACTCTGGTGGCCGCAGCCGCCATTGACGGCAACCGGACAGGCAATTCTGATCCAATCGGGCAGTGGCGCTGGCTGCCTCCGCGTGCCATGAGACTTTCGGACAAAACTTGCGGCTTGCGCTTGACGCCCTAAGGATTTTGATTAGGCAGCAACGCTGTAGTCGTTAGTCACAGTCATAGTCTTTAATGTATTGACCCTGGGGGGAGCAGCATGGCGCGCACCAAAATCGCACTGATCGGATCCGGACAGATCGGTGGAACGCTTGCCCTCTTGGCCGGGCTCAAAGAGCTAGGCGACATCGTCATGACCGACATGCTGGCGGGTGTCGCAAAGGGCAAAGCGCTCGATTTGGCGCAGACGGCTGCAGTCGAGGGCTACAACGCGAAGCTTTCTGGCGCCGGCACCGATGAATATCAAGCCATCGCCGGCGCCGACGTCTGCATCGTGACCGCGGGCGTCCCACGCAAGCCAGGAATGAGCCGCGACGATCTCATCGGCACCAACCTCAAGGTGATGGAGCAGGTCGGCGCCGCTATCAAAACGCATGCGCCGAATGCTTTCGTCATCTGCATCACCAATCCGCTCGACGCCATGGTCTGGGCGCTTCAGAAGTTTTCCGGCCTTCCGGCGAATAAGGTTGTCGGCATGGCGGGCGTGCTCGACAGCTCGCGCTTCTCCTGTTTCCTCGCCGAAGCGGCTGGCGTCTCTATTGAAGACGTGCGCGCCATGACGCTCGGTGGCCACGGCGACGACATGGTGCCGATGGTCCGCTATTCGACGATCGGCGGCGTGCCGCTGCCTGATTGCGTGAAGCTCGGCTTCTTCTCGCAGGAAAGCCTCGACGCCATGATCAAGCGCACGCGCGGCGGCGGCGGCGAGATCGTCGCACTTCTCGGCACCGGTTCAGCGTTCTATGCGCCTGCAGCCTCGGCAATCGCAATGGCCGAGAGCTACCTCAAGGACAAGAAGCGGATGCTCCCCTGCGCCGCGCACTTGAATGGCGAATACGGCCTAAAAGATACCTACGTCGGCGTGCCGGTCATCATCGGGGCGGGCGGCGTCGAGAAAGTCGTCGAACTTGCCATGGACGAAAGCGAGAAGGCGATGTTCGCGAAGTCGGTCGCCTCCGTCCAGGGCCTCATCGAAGCGTGCAAGACGATCAGTCCGGCTCTCGCAAAATAAAAAAGGAGCGGCGCAACCGTGCAGTCACGCCACTCCTCATTGTCGATCGAAAGTTCAGCCTCAGCCGAACTTGAACATCTTTTTGAGGCTGTGCGAGAGCGCGCCGCGCTTCTCTTTCCGCGCCACGTCGGCTTCGCTGCGCAGCCACGTCATTTGCACGACGCGCCGCTCGCCGACGAACGGCGTGTGGCCATGCCACGACCAGTCCGACCGGCGGAAAGCGAAAACAGTGCCGGTCAGCGGGCTGACCTGTTCAGTATAGTCCTCGAAATCGTGGTCGTTCTTCAGAACGCGAAGGCAGCCCGCACCCGTGCCGTCCCACTTGTCGTTCAAGTAGGTGAGCATGGTGGCGATCTTGGCTTCGCCGTCCGTGTGGATGCGTCCGTCCTTGGCAGCCGACAGCTTGCGGATGGTGATCATCTTCGGCTTGCCGACGAGATCGATGTCGAGCTTGTCGCCGACGATCTTGGAAACCTCAGGGCTTTTGAGATCGGCAAGAAGCTTCTCGAATGCACCGTGGATGCGGTCGCCGATGTCGCTTTCCGTCAGAAAGCCCGGCTCCTTGAGATCCGGAAAATCCGCCTTCAGCGGTTCGACTGCGGGCGGCTGAATGAAGTTTTCGCCGACCAGATAATTGAAGGGATCGCGGCCCGTGCGCGCGGCCTTCAGGCCATCAATGTTGATGCAGGCAAAAGTCATGGACGTTCCCCGTTGTTGACTGAACCCGTATTGAAAAACGATGTACGGCGGCGCCAGTGTCGACTCAAGAGGCACTTCCGCCGCTTGTCGACAATTGCCCGTGAAGGGCACCTTTACCCCCTTAAATTAGGGCGTAAAAGCGGCGCGGTATGTTCCAGTGCAGGCTATGACAATCTTTTGTGGAGCAAGGCGAAAGCATGAACATTCACGAGTACC
>JAFECH010000077.1 GCA_018242255.1 Pseudomonadota bacterium
TCGCTATCGGGCGCCGAACTCGAGCTCATGAATCTTGCGGGCCCGGTTACGGGGCTCGAAATGATGGACGGTGCTGGTTCGCGTGCGCCGACGACGAACTTCTTTTCGCGGCGCGCCTATTACGTGAACAAAATGGTCATAGGCTTGACCGGTGCGCAGCTCCAGGCGGAACTCGACCGCCGAATGACGCACGCACTTACGACACCGGGCTCATTGGAATTCGCGAATGCCTTCGACGCAGTCGAGGCGCGGCGAGAGGCCGAGCGCTGAGCGCTTGGCCTTGACGTTCGCGGCGACAAGCGCCGTTACGCGTTCTGCGATTGAAGCGCGGGATAGTCGGTGTAGCCTTTTTCGGTGCCGCCGTAGAACGACTCCGGATCGGGCGGATTCAACGGGGCATCGAGCTTGAAGCGCAGCGGCAGATCGGGGTTGGCGATGAATGTCTTGCCGAAAGCGACGGCATCGACCGTTCCAGCGTCAATGGCGGCCTGCGCTGTTTCCCTGGTGAACTTCTCGTTGCCGATGAATACACCGCCGAAGCGCTTTTTCAGTTCGGGACTGATCGAGTCCGGTCCCTCATATTCTCGTGTGCAGATGAACGCGATCTTGCGCTTGCCGACTTCGGTTGCGACGTAGCCGAAGGTTTCGAGCGGATTGCTGTCGCCCATATCGTGCGCGTCGCCCCGTGGCGCGAGATGAAGACCGACGCGGTCGGCGCCCCAGACCTCGATGCTGGCATCGACGACTTCGAGCATGAGACGCGCGCGGTTTTCAATCGAACCGCCAAATTGATCGGTGCGCTTGTTGGTACTGTCCTGCAGAAACTGATCGAGCAGGTAGCCGTTGGCGCCGTGAACCTCGACGCCATCGAAGCCGGCGCGCTTGGCGTTCTGGGCGCCGCGGCGGTAATCGGCGATGACGCCTGGAATTTCGCTCAGCTCAAGAGCGCGCGGCGTGACGAATTCCTTTTTCGGCCGCACAAGGCTGACGGTGCCCTTCGGGGCGATAGCGCTGGGCGCAACCGGCGGCTCGCCGTCAAGATAAATTGGATCTGAGATGCGTCCGACATGCCAGAGCTGCAGCAAGATGGTTCCGCCGGCGGCGTGGACTGCGTCGGTAATTTTCTTCCAGCCCGCGACCTGCTCTTCCGACCAGATGCCGGGGGTATCGGGATAGCCAACGCCCATTGGGGTGACTGAGGTGGCTTCGGTCAACATCAAGCCCGCGGACGCGCGCTGGACGTAATATTCGCGCATCATGTCGTTCGGTACCCGTCCGGCGCTGGCACGGCAGCGAGTGAGTGGTGCGAGGACGACGCGATTCTTGAGCGAGAACGCGCCTGCTTTCAGGGGGTCGAATAGTGTTGTCATGGGGATTCCCGAAGTTTGCCAACTAGGAACAGTCGAGAGGGCGTCTATAGTTCGATAAAACTGAACCAATGAACATGTGGCATGATCCATCTGGGAGACAACTGCGGCGTTCGACCGCCCCCGAGCGATAAAAGCAGCTTTTGTTCTGGTTTCGGATTGCCAGTCCGCGGTCATGCAGCCTCGTCGCTGGCAGTGTTCGGGATTGTCTCGGCAGCACACGCGTCAGGACCGATATTCGCTCGCTGTGCAAGAGCGACCGGCTGATAGACGATATCGCGAACGGTGCCGTCGCGGGCTTCCTTCACGGTTTGTCCGAGGCGCATAAGCACGCTTTCGTGGATCGCTTCATTGAGTGAAATCAGATCGCTACCGACTTGGCCGCTCCGGCGTTTGCGACTGGACGGCTCATCTTCGAGACTGTGCTGGATGCGCCGCGTCGCAGGAGCCAATCGGCTGATGGCGTAGAGCCAGCCAGTCGATGACGCATGCTGTAGGCCCAAGTGGTCGGGTTTGCTCTCGCGGCGCAACTTATCGATGTCGATGGCGAGATTGGTTTTGGCCTGAATGCGTTCGGCCATCCAGAGCAAAGCGATGTCTGAGAGCGCCGTTTCCGTCCAGCCGCCTCCGACATCGGCATGCGTGCCGGCGAACCACATCTGCTCGACGTGTTGCCGCGACGGCAATCGAACGTCGTCGGGATAGGTCAGAAGCGTGGGGCGGAACGGGCTTCGCGCTTCGTCGATGGACAGCGCATGCAGCGCGACGTCGATCGTGTCGTGCAGCCGCATGTCGTGATGGTCGAGCTTGCGGCTGAGCCAGCCCCAAGATCTATAGGGATTGCCGACGTTGCCCACGGTGTCCCAGAGACCGAGGCAGCGAATGCGAACCGGGTAATGACAGGCGGCGCCGATTTCGGCGATGGCGTCGAAGCTGCGTTTGTGTTCGGGCTGGCGATAGATGCGCCAGGCCTGTTCGAGCGAAAACTCGCTGCCCTTGGCTGCGAGGCCGAACAGCGTGACGAAACTCGCGAGGCTACGTGCTTCGTAAGCACCGCGTGAAAATCCGAAGAGATAGATCTCGTCGCCGGGCTCGTAGGCGTTGCAGAGAAACTGGTAGGCCGCTTTTATGCGGTCGCTGATTTCGAAGCCGAGCGCGCCGTTGAGAAAGGCCAAGCCGTGGTCTTGCGACGAGGCGATGCCGACGACATAGCGGACGAGTTGGTGCACGCCCTGGCCGTCTTCGTAGAGGATCGCGCGGCTAAGCTTGGCGACGTTCGTCAGCGGAGACGCGCCGTCATCATCGTTCCATGTGCCATCGAGCGCGCAGACGAGCCGTTTCATTCTGCCGTGCTCCCGAAGGCCTCCACCGCCGACACGAGACGCTTGCCTCGCTTTGCTCTCGGCGCGCAGAAGGCCGAGGGTTTAGATCGCTCGGAGGTTATACGGACGCGTGCGGAAGGGTAAACCATCCCGGGCGCAGGCAGACTATCAGCGACTAGGGGGAATAGCGAACGGGCAACAACAATTTTGGTCATCCCCGGCATAACGCCGAGGATGACAATTCCGGACGTTCAGGGCCACTTCACGACGGGCGGCATGGACGACAGAATCGACTCCGTGTTGCCGCCGGTTTTCAGGCCGAACGTCGTGCCGCGGTCGTAGAGCAGATTGTATTCGACGTAGCGTCCGCGCCGGATCAATTGCTCTTCGCGTTGGGCGTCCGTGTAGGCCATCGTGTAGTTACCGCGCACCAGCATCGGATAGACGCTGAGGAATGCGCGGCCGACATCCTGCGTGAATGCAAAGGCCGCATCCCAGCCGCCGTCGGCATCGGATGGCGTTAGGTAATCGTAGAAAATGCCGCCTATGCCGCGCATTTCGTTGCGATGTGGCAGGAAAAAGTACTCATCGCACCAGTTCTTGAGCTTGGTGTAATCGACGATCGGGTGTTTGGCGCAGGCGCCGTACATGGCGGCGTGAAACGCCAGAGTATCGGCGTCCGATTGCGTGCGGCGCTTGTCCAGCACCGGCGTAAGGTCGGCACCACCACCGAACCACCATTTGTTGGTCACGATCATGCGCGTGTTCATGTGGACCGCAGGCACGTTCGGATTGATCGGGTGAGCGATGAGTGAAATGCCCGACGCCCAGAACTGCGGGTTTTCTTCAGCGCCGGGAATTTGTTTGCGGAACTCCGGGGCAAATTCGCCGTAAACCGTAGACGTGTGGACGCCGACTTTTTCGAAGACCCGGCCATGCATCAGGCTCATGACGCCGCCGCCGGCATCGGGTTCGCCGGCTTTAGCGCGATCCCACGGCGTGCGGACGAATGTGCCCGGCGCGTCTTTGCAGTGGGGAGCGGTGTCGGGAAGGCTTGTTTCGAGCTTCTCGAACGCTATGCAGATGTCGTCGCGCAGTTTCTCGAACCACGCACGCGCCGTGGCCTTTTTCTGCTCTAGTGGCATTTCAGGGGCGTTCATCGAATATTCCAAGCCATGTCTTGTTTTTGACCGAAAAGACCCTTAGCTCCAACCGATACCATCGATCAACCTCCGGTCGCCGTCGCCAGTCGGATCCTTTTCGACATTGCGAGCAGGCGCCGCTTTCGTGTTTGCTATAGATCATGCTGCGCCGACTTATGAGCTGGGGTGAAACCCGCATCAATCCGTTCGACGAGCGCGCGATTGTGCGCCCGCCGGACACCTTGTGGGCTTTCTACTGGTTCTTCATCAAGCCGCTTTGGCCGTTTTTCCTGCTGCTTCTGGTTGCGGGCTGCCTTGGCTCGACTATCGAAGTGGCTCTGATGGGGTTCATCGGAGCAATTGTCGACAGGATGCGAACGCACGCCGATCCGGCGACGTTCGTTGCGACTCATGGCTGGATGCTGATCGGCATGGCGTTCGTAGCGCTGGTGCTGCGGCCGGTCGTCTCGACGGCGCATGACTTCATCAAGAACCAGATGCTGTCTGCTGCATGCACGTCACGCATTCGCTGGCAGACGCATCGTTATGTGCTGCGTCAGAGCCTCGGCTTCTTCCAGAATGACTTCGCAGGCCGCGTTGCGAACAAGATCATGCAGACGGGCGCGTCGCTGCGCGAGAGCGTCATCCAGCTGATCGATGCGTTGTGGTACGCGAGCGTACAGTTTGTCGGCTCTGCTTTGCTGTTTGCAGCCTCCGACTGGCGATTGACCATTCCGCTCATTGTTTGGCTCGTCGCTTACACTGTGGCGCTGCGGTATTTCGTGCCGCGCATCAAGGCGCGTTCGACGGAAGCGTCGGAAGCGCGCTCGATGCTTATCGGCCGTATCGTCGACAGTTATACGAACATCATGACGGTGAAGCTTTTCGCGCATGCGGAGCGCGAGGACATCTATGCGCGCGAGGCGCTGAGCGAGCAGATGACGAAGTGGCAGTCTTCGCTGCGGCTCGTCACCTGCATGGAAATCACGCTTTACGCACTCAACGGTCTGCTGCTCGTCGTGACGACGGGAACGGCAGTCTGGTTGTGGACGCTGCACCACGTCTCCGTCGGCGACGTCGCCGTCGTCGGCGGCCTTGTCATTCGTATCGTGACGATGTCGGGTTGGGTCATGTGGACGATTGCCGATGTGTTCGAGAATATCGGCGTCGTACATGAAGGCATGGAAACGATCTCGCGTCCGAACGTTCTGGTCGATGCGCCGGGCGCGAAGCCGGTTGCCGTGCCGCGCGGAGAAATCCGTTTCGATCACATTCACTTCCACTATGGCGCAGGAAGATCGTCTGCCGACGATGCGCCGCCGCGCGTGATCGAGGATCTTTCGCTGCGCGTACGGCCGGGTGAAAAGGTTGGGCTGGTCGGTCGTTCCGGCGCGGGTAAGTCGACGCTGGTCAATCTGCTGTTGCGGTTCTACGACCTTGAAGGCGGCCGCATCCTGATCGACGGGCAGGACATCTCGCGCGTCACGCAGGACAGTCTGCGAGCGGAAATCGGGATGGTGACGCAAGATACGTCGCTGCTGCACCGCTCCGTGCGCGACAACATTCTCTATGGCCGTCTCGATGCAACGGAAGAGGACGTTATCGCTGCTGCGAAGCAGGCCGAGGCGCATGATTTCATCGTGGGGCTTGAGGATCTGAAGGGTCGTAAGGGTTATGATGCGCATGTTGGCGAACGCGGCGTGAAGCTTTCGGGCGGCCAGCGGCAGCGTATCGCCATTGCGCGTGTGCTGTTGAAGAATGCGCCGATCCTGGTGCTCGACGAGGCGACGAGCGCGCTCGACTCTGAGGTCGAGGCCGCGATTCAGTCGAGCTTCGAGAAGCTGATGGACGGCAAGACCGTGATCGCAATCGCTCACCGGCTTTCGACCATCGCGGCAATGGATAGGCTCGTCGTCATGGAAGACGGGCGCATCGTCGAAGAAGGTTCGCATGCGGACCTTCTCAAGCGCGGCGGTCTTTACGCCCAGCTTTGGATGCGCCAGTCCGGCGGGTTCCTCGCGCGCGAGGCGGCGGAGTAATTCCGCCGCTAACGCTTGCTGCGATGGGTGTTCGCGAAAGCGGGAACCTTGAGCGCTAGAAGGGCGTGAAGTTCGCTTGCCGCGTGGCGGATGTTGAAGAAACGCGGCACGTCTTTCTTATAGTCGAGATAGGCGCGACCATAACGCGCTTCGAGCCATGGTTCTTCCGTTCGCGCCATCAAGGCGTAAACGATGACCAGCGCCGCCGCGAGAAGCGTGGCATCCCAGGACCATGCAGAGAGCCCCAGAGCGGTGAATGCGAGAATGGCGGTTGCGTACTGCGGATTGCGCGTCCAGCGATAAACGCCCGTCGTTTCAAGGCCGCTCGCCTGGCAGTAGGTTGCCTTTCGCCCCAACGACCACAGCGTATAAACGTAAGCGACGCCTGCAATAAACGAGATAGCGGCAAGCGCAACGCGGATCGGCGTCAGCGGTCCGGAGAGGGTCGTGAGGAAGCGCTCGGCGGCAAGGATCAGAACCGAGACGTTCGACGTCCGGAATAGCGTCCAGAACGCAAAGCTCTTGAGCGATCCGACCGGCGGCGCCGGCCAAATGCGCCAGGCCACATCGATCTGTCCGGCGAGCATTCCTGCGATCAACAGAAGCGCTGATGCGCCGCCGGAAATGATCAGAATAAAATCGATCGGCATGTAGTTCTGCGACGTGTCGGTGCGATCTGACCGATTTGCAGCATTCGCATGTCACGCGTGCGACAGCGCGTGAAGCATCAAAAGGTGGGATAGCCGCCGGTCTGCCGCAGCGCTTCGCCGAGCACGATGGCGGCAGCAACCGCGACGTTCAACGATCGGAGGCCGGGGCGCATCGGGATCGTGATGCGCGCATCGGCCTGCTCGTGCACGGTATCGGGCACGCCGGCGCTTTCGCGACCCAGCAGCAAGGTGTCGTCCGGCGCAAATGCGAATTGGTAATGCGTCGACTTTGCTTTCGTCGTGAGGAGCACGAGTCGGCCTTGTGGTTCGAATGAAGCCCGACGTGCAGACATGAAGGCATCGAAGCTCACGTGTCGCGTCAGATCGACGAACGGCAAGTAGTCGAGGGCTGCGCGCTTCAAAGAACGGTCGCTCATGTCGAAGCCGGTCGGCCCGATAACATCGACGGGAACGCCGAAACAGGCACCGAGACGAAGCATCGTCCCGGTGTTCTGAGCAATGTCGGGCTGGTAAAGCGCGAGGCGCATCCCCGGTGTCTGATGGATCGCGGAGATTACTGTCTACTGCGACATATGCGCCAAATTGCCCCTCACTTTTTGTCGCGCTTTCCGATTGATAGCGGCATCAAACGCTGTCAAAACATCCAACCAGGGAAGAAACGAACGAACGAGAGACCAAAAAATAGGCATTCGGAGCTGGGCGACGGCCTATGCAACCGATAACGCCTTTGGCTCTGGTTCCCAATGCGGGAGACGTGCGTTGAGCACAGATGCCTTGGAGCCGCACCGCCGGGATTTCCTGGTGGTCGCTGGAAACGCGTTCGCCGCTGTAGGCGCCGCGTCGCTTCTATGGCCTTTCATTCAGCAGATGAACCCCGACGCCAGCACAATGGCGCTGTCGTCGGTCGAGGTCGATCTTGCTCCAGTGAAAGAGGGACAGGCGATTACCGCGATGTGGCGCGGCAAGCCGATTTTCATTCGCAATCGAACGAAGGCGGAAATCGAAGCTGCGATCGACGTCGATGTTAAGGATCTGCCCGATCCGCTGGCGCGCAACGAGGATCTGCCGACCGACGATCCCGCAACCGATGCCAACCGCACGAAATCGGGCCACGAGAACTGGATCATCATCATCGGTATTTGCACGCATCTGGGCTGCATTCCGAAGGGCCAGGCCCTCGGTGACGAACGTGGCGAGTACGGCGGATGGTTCTGCCCCTGCCACGGCTCGCAGTATGACACCGCCGGACGCATTCGTAAGGGACCGGCGCCGCGCAACATGGAAGTGCCGCCCTACGCGTTTGCGACCGCAACGAAAATCAAAATCGGATGAGGGGGAGAGAGCGCATGGGAGCCCGATCCTCGGATTACGTGGCCGAAACGCGGTGGGGCAAATGGCTCGACGAGCGTTTGCCGATCGGCCGGTTCGTCAACAACAGCTTCATCGATTACCCGACACCGCGGAATCTCAATTATCTATGGACATTCGGC
>JAFECH010000078.1 GCA_018242255.1 Pseudomonadota bacterium
CCACGGCGAGATGCGGACTGTCTACGATGCGTCGAAGGGGCCGATCGGCCCAGCACTTCTCCCCACGCTCGCATCCGATTCATTGAACCGGCACGTCGCCGTCATGTTGGCGAAAGAAGAAGCAAGCGGCGATTCAAGCTCAAGCTGATCTTCGGCACGCGCAAAAAACCCAGAGCTTTCGCTCCGGGTTTGTGCGTCTAACTTCCAAATTTTAGTGCAGGAAGCCGAATAGATGCAGACCGATGATCACAACCAGCGGAACGCCGGCGAACCAAAGGATGAGATCGCGTGCCATTCTTGTTCTCCTCAGTGCTTGATTAGCGGTGTGGGAAGCTGCTCATCCGAGACGTCGCCGCACCGTTCGTCACTTCGCGCCGGTTCGTCCGTCCGAGAATTTTGCACGAGGCTGAGAAGAGCATCGAGATTTCGCCGCGCATCAGCCAAATGCCGTTTGGCTTCGTCCCGGCGAAGCACGACGCTGTTTTGGGCGGCGCTACGCAAATCCTTCTCGAGTTCCCAAAGCGTTTTAAGAACCTCTGGAACCGTTTCTTGAATGCTGCGAGACATCCATCCTCCTCGTCACGTGCAACTGAGGCATGAACGCATGCAGATTATTTCCGGTTCCGTTTTTCCATGAACCGTCGTAGGCGATAAATTCGAGGGAACAAACGCCTCGGATGTGCATTCTGCAAACCCGCATACAACGGACAGCCAATGATCCCTCAGTCGCTCTTACCCATCGTCCTATTGACGATGTCGAACGTCTTCATGACCTTCGCCTGGTACGGTCATCTCAAATTTACCAACAAGCCGTTGTGGCTTGTCATCATCGTGAGCTGGGGAATTGCGTTCTTCGAATACTGTCTAGCCGTTCCTGCAAACCGCTACGGTAGCGCGGTGTATAATCCGGCCGAACTAAAGACCATGCAGGAGGTCATTACGCTGACGGTCTTCTCCATTTTCTCCGTCACGTACCTTGGCGAGAGCCTCACCATCAATCATGCGGTCGGATTTGCCTTCATCGGGCTCGGCGCCTTTTTCGTGTTCAAGGCTCCGCTGTAAGATCGCTGCTTTAAGGACAAGCGACCAAAACCTGCTGTCGTCCTTGGCTTCATACCGAGGAACATCGCGCAGAGAATTCGCTCATGAATAGATCCTCGGGACGAGCCCGAGGATGACTTCATCGCTACTTGTTCAGCGGCACATTCAGCTGAAGTTTGCTCGATACGCTCTGCGATTCATCGGCAACGCCGAAATTATCGACACCTGCCGAAACGCTCAGCGAATACGCGTTGGGATCGGTGAAGGTCACGCCCGCTCCAACCGACTGTGTCCCATCGAACGATGTATCGACGCCGTCTTTGCGCGTCGTCGATAGGTCGAATTCCCGCTGATAGCTCAGATACGGTGAAAGCTTGGAGCCGTCGTCGAGCTTGAAATCGTGATTGATCTTCGGCGCCAGGACGAAAGAGCTGCGCTCGCCAGCCCCCGTCGTCTCCGCAAACTCGGCGTTTCCGGTTTGCCATTGCGTGCGCGCGTCCAAGCTCAACAGCGGCGTCGCCTGCAACGTCACATAGGCTGAAGCCTTCTGGTCCTCGACGACACCTGACGTGCCGTAGTTGCGCGTATCACCGCCCTCGATCGAAACGCCGACCTTCGTCGCCTTGTTGAAATTGTAGTCGGCCCCCACGCCTGCCCGCGTCGACTGATCGGGCGAACCGTTGTAGCCGCTGAGGTCGACGTTGGTCCAAACGTCAAGCGGCGTCTTGCGCGTAACGGGCGCCGCCGGCATCACAAAGTCTGGCTTGGGGGCCTCGCCGAACGCCGGTTGCTCGATCGTCACCGACGCGCTGCGCTTGTTGTAGTCCCGCAAGGTCCCCAAGCTCGTCCGCACCGAAACGCTCGTATCGGTCGTGCTGAACGTCGCTGGAATGTCGTTGGTGTCGGTTGCGATCCACGGAATTCCATCCGACTTCGGTGCAGGCTTCTGCGGCTGCGACAAAGCCGAAGACGGCGTGCTGAGATCAAGCTCCCCGCCGTAATTTTCGCACGGCTGCAATGTCGTGAGCGCCGCCGTCGTCTCCACGTCCGGGCAGTCGTCGGCGCGGGCAGCAGCGGTGGCGGCAATAAAGGCGGCAAGGCTCACGCAACCGAGGCGCAGGCTGCGATGTCCCAAGGAGGAAATTGAGGTTTTCACGATCATGAGTGCGAGGTACCCACGAACTTTGATCATCCTATGGCGATATGGTGAATCGCCGACCGAAGAAACCTCCTATGTCATTCGTTGATAGGTCGTTTTTCCTACACGGCATTTATGGCTATGTCGCACGGACGCGGTATACTCTAGGTTCGTTTTCGCAGCTTGCATCGGCAGAAAGGGCAAGGCATGACCTGGAGCGACGCGTTGAAGGGAGTCGTCGGCAATCTCGTTGGACAAGCCGAGCAGGCGGCCCTTCCCGATCTCGTCAAGGGCGTTCTCGGCAACGAAGGCCTGCAAACGATCCTCGCCAAATTGCAAAGCGCTGGTTTCAGCGAGCAGGTGCAGTCTTGGTTCGACAAGAACAAGGACAGCCTGCCGATCACGCCGGACCAGATCAAAACCGCCCTCGGCGACGAGCACGTTCAGCAGATCGCAAGATCGCTCGGCGTCCCGGTCGATGCCATCCTGGCCGCCCTCGCCGAGAAGCTGCCCGAGATCGCCGACGCCGCCGGTCCCGCCGCAAACCCTTCGAACCCAGCAGACGCCTCAGTCACGCCCGATCCGAAAGGCTGACCAATCCTTTCAGTTCAACGCCGGAGCCGCGCGTTCGATAATGGCTCTGGTATCCGTTCCCGCCGGCAATAATCCGAAAGCGCCGCCGGTCTCGCCCGTAAGACGCGTCCCGCAGAACGTCTCTGCGATCTCGCTCGGTGCGTGGCGGATCAATAGGCCCGCCTGCAGGGCAAGCACGAGGCTGCGAACGAAAGCCCGCGCCTGTGCTTCATCGAGGTGCGCTGCGCTCTCCCGAAGCCTCGCAACGAACGCCGCCAGCCTGCGATCGGCATTCGCCGCTTCGTGCAGTTCACCCTCCAGCATCTCCATCGCCGCCTTCGAACGCGAAAACGCCCGCAGCACATCAAGACACATGATGTTGCCCGAGCCCTCCCAGATCGAATTGAGCGGCATCTCGCGATAGATGCGCGCCAGGTCGAATTCTTCGACGTAGCCGTTGCCGCCGAGCACTTCCATCGCCTCCGCCGCGAACGCCGGACCGCGCTTGCAGATCCAGAATTTTGCAGCCGGCGTGACGATGCGGCGATAAGCCAGCGACGCCTCGTCATCTTCATCGTAGGCGCGCGCGAGACGCATCGTCAGCACGGTTGCAGCCTCCGACTCGATCGCAAGATCAGCTAGCACGTTCGCCATCAACGGCTGATCGACGAGGAACTTCTGAAACGCGCGCCTGTGCCGCGCATGGTGGATCGCCTGTGCCAACCCCTGCCGCATCAGGCCAGAAGTTCCGATGGCGCAGTCGAGACGCGTATAATTCCCCATCTCGATAATGGTCGGAATGCCCCGTCCCTCTTCACCCAACATCTCGCCATGCGCGCCATCGAACTCCACTTCGCTCGACGCGTTCGACCGGTTGCCGAGCTTATCCTTCAGGCGGCGAATGTGGATCGCATTGCGCACGCCATCGGGTGTCCAGCGCGGCACGAGAAAACACGTCGGACCGGATGCCGTCTGCGCCAGCACGAGGAACGCATCGCACATGGGCGCCGACATGAACCACTTGTGTCCGTTCAGCTTGTAGAAGCGACGCGTCCCGACATTGCGATAGAATTCCGCGCACGTGACGTTGGCGCGCAAATCCGAACCGCCTTGGTTTTCCGTCATCGCCATGCCGATCAGCGCGCCGGTCTTGTGTGTGACAGGCTGAAATCTCGGATCGTATTCGCGCGAATAAATCCGCGGCAGCCACTCATCCGCGATTGCCGGCGCATGCTTAAGCGTCGCGACCGATGCATACGTCATCGAAACCGGGCAATAAACGCCGCTCTCGATCTGAGCGAGCATGAAGCAGCCGGCCGCACGCGCCACATGCGCGCCTTTCCGCGGCTCGGCCCACGGAGCGGTGTGGAGCCCGGCCTCCAGCGCCAACCCTAACAGCTTGTGCCAGCTCTGATGAAATTCAACCTCATCGAGACGATACCCGTAGCGATCATAGATTTTGAGTTCCGGCACATGCCGATTGGCGTCGCCGCCTGCCGCGATCATCTCCGGCGTCCCAAGGCGTCGCCCGAGCATGGCGAGGCTTGCCGCCGCCCAGCCCGCGTTCTCGCGTGCCAAAGCCTCACCGAGCACCATGTCACTGGATAGCAAATTATAATTCTCAAGCGGCGGCGGCTGGTTCGTGACATCGATCATCGGCGCACCTTCGGGCGATTGAGCGACACGTCCCGATGCAGCTAAACCGACATCTCCAGCTGCACCTGATCGCACCTGCCATCAGCATAGCCTTTTTCAGGAGTGAAAAAGCCCCTGTTGACGTTGAATATCTGGAAACCGCGATTGAGATAGAAGACGATATTTTCGTTTTCCCAAGCACCCGTTCCGACAATCAGACGGTTGAAATTATTCGCGCGGCAATAATCAGCGGCGGCTTCGATCAGGCGCGTGCCAATGCCCTGCCGCTGGGATTGGGGAGAAACCGCAAGACTCACGAGTTCCACATATCCCTCGTCATCGACAAGATGCGCCAACCCTACGACCGACGTACCATCGTATGCCGCAAGGACCGTGCCCAACCGGTAGTAGCTTTCAATCTGGCTGTCCGATTCATCGGCAAGCAGAAAAAGCGGCAGCAATGCAGCTCTGCCGCCCTCATAGATTCCAATAGTCACGAGGTTGCTCCTGTTCCCCTCGTGAACTACGCCGGCGATGTGCGTGCTGTTTCAGCAGGAAATTATAAATGTGAACATTGACGGCAACATCGCATTGTCGGTTCAATCCAGAACGACTTCGCTGCAATCCTGAGATAATAATCAGCCTTGGAACTTCGCAGCCAGCGCCCGGCTGCGAACGGCCTGACCGGACTCATACCAACGCTGCGAAGCATTGACGATTTTCACAATCGAAAGCATCACCGGCACTTCGATCAAAACACCGACCACTGTGGCGAGTGCAGCGCCCGAGTGAAACCCGAACAGGCTGATGGCGGCGGCGACTGCGAGTTCGAAAAAATTACTGGCCCCGATAAGCGCCGAAGGTCCCGCGACACAATGAGCTTCGCCCGCCGCTCTATTCAGCAGATAAGCCAGCGCCGAGTTGAAATAGACCTGGATTAGAATGGGAACCGCCAGCATCGCGATGATGAGCGGTTGCGCCAGGATCTGCTGGCCCTGAAATCCGAAAAGAAGGACCAATGTCGAAAGCAGCGCCAGCAGTGAAAGCGGCTGTAGATGGCGGAGCAGCGCGTCCAGTGACTGTTGACCGCCAGTGGCAAGCACGCGACGTCGAGCAAACTGCGCCACGATCACCGGAACCACGATATAGAGTGCCACGGAGAGGACGAGCGTATTCCAAGGCACCGTGATAGCCGAAAGCCCCAACAGAAGCCCTACGATTGGGGCGAAGGCGAACACCATGATGACGTCATTGAGCGCCACCTGACTAAGCGTGAAATGTGGCTCACCCCGCGAGAGGTTGCTCCAAACAAACACCATCGCCGTGCATGGCGCCGCTGCGAGAAGAATAAGCCCCGCGATATAGCCGTTGATCTGATCAGCGGGCAAATACGGCTTGAACAGCCAGCCGATGAAAATCCAGCCGAGCAGGGCCATCGAGAACGGTTTTACCGCCCAGTTGATAAAGAGCGTGACGCCGATGCCGCGCCAATGCTCCTTGACCGTTGATAGCGCGGCAAAGTCGATCTTCACCAGCATCGGGATGATCATCAACCAGATGAGCGCCGCCACCGGCAGGTTGACATTAGCAATCTCGGCCGCGCCAATCGATTGGAACACTGCCGGAAAGACTTGGCCGAGCGCGATGCCGGCGACGATGCAGAGCCCGACCCAAAGCGTCAGATAGCGTTCAAAGCCAGACATCGTCACGCTTTCTCGACGGCAGGCATCTTGGACTTGCCAATGGCGTTCAGCTTGTTCTGAAGCGTCAATTCGTCGAGCGATTTGATTGGCAGGCTTGCGAAGAGGCCGATGCGATTGCCGAGCATGCGGTACGCGTCGGCGAATGCGAGCGCGCGTTGCGTTTCATCGCCCTGCGCTTCGGCAGGATCCGGCACACCCCAATGTGCGCTCATCGGCTGTCCGGGCCAGATCGGGCAGACCTCGTTGGCGGCGTTGTCGCAAACCGTAAAAACGAAATCCATCACTGGAGCGCCGGGTGCTGCGAACTCCTCCCAAGATTTCGAGCGCAACGCCGTCGTCTCGTACCCGAGCTTGTCGAGCAGCTTGATCGCCAGCGGGTTGACCTGTCCCCTCGGCATGCTGCCCGCGCTGTAGGCCTTGAACTTGCCCGCACCAACGCGGTTCAAGATAGCCTCAGCGATAATCGAGCGGGCTGAATTTCCCGTGCAGAGAAAGAGGACGTTAAAGGGGCGTTCTCCGGTCATTTCGCTTCTCCCGTGCACACCTTGCGCGCTTTCTTGATCGTTGAACCACAAAGCTCCGGATTGCCCTGACAGCAGTCCTCGGTCAGGAACGTCAGCAGTTGGCGCATCCTGTCGAAATGCACCGAATAACGAATGTATCGACCGACACGAGTGGCGTGGATGAGGCCCGCGCGATCCAGCTCCTTCAAATGGAACGAAGCCCCGGTCGGAGTGGCATCCACGGCATCCGCAATTTCTCCGGCAGGCAGGCCGGAAGGCCCTTCCTTCACCAGAAGTCGAAATATGGCCAGCCGCTGCTCATGGGCGAGCGCAGCCAAACAGGCGATGGCGTCTTTGTTGTTCATTCTGCAATAATACAAGAGTTATTGAATTATGCAATTGTTACTTCGCACCGTTCTCTGGCAGGGGGAAACGAGGGTTAAACTAAAAAAACTTATCCCCGCCCGTGCTACAGCCCGCATACTCACCCTCACCTCGCCTCGAAGATACGACGGACAGTCTCGAGACCGTTTGGAGATTGGGGGTGAGCGGCTGGTCGAACGTTCGCGGCGCAAGGGGGTAACGGCCCGAGGCTCGAACGGAGCGAACCGTCCGGTGATCCGCGCGAATACGGTACCAACCGTCGGAGGAGTAAGGAACCTCCCATGCCGGACCGGTCGATCAGAACCCCAGCTGCGGAGCGCGCCAAGGCGCTGTTTCATTCTTCGGAACGAGAACGGCACCAGGTGCCGGCGCGCTCCGTCTCCGATTATCACGCCGGTGCCGACACGCACGCGGCGACGCGAATATGTGGCTCGCCTTGCGGCCAGCTCCCCGCAGGGGAGTCGCAAGGCGCAACAAGAGACTCTTCAAAGAGTTGACAGCCGCAGCCGGTCCCCTAAAGGATGCATAATCCTCCAAACGTTCGAACAGGATAGCAGCCGATGGCATCGACGCGCACGCCCGCCAAGCACTTCTCGCCCCTCGCCATTGGCGCGCCGGAGCCCTTCCGCACACTTCCCGTGAAGCTTGAGCGCATGATCCATTTCGTGCCCCCGCATAACGAGAAAATCCGTTCCAAAATCAAGGACCTGGCGGGTCAGGTCGACGTCGTGCTCGGCAACCTAGAAGATGCCGTTCCGATGGATCAGAAAGAGAACGCCCGCAAAGGCTTCATCGAGATGGTCCGCGATAACGACTTCGGCGCGACCGGCGTCTGGACCCGCATCAACTGCCTGAATTCCCCGTGGGTCCTCGATGACGTCACCGAGATCGTCGCCGCCGTCGGCAACAAGCTGGACGTCATCATGCTGCCGAAGGTCGAAGGCCCGTGGGACATCCACTACCTCGACCAGCTGCTGGCCCAGCTCGAAGCCAAGCACGGCGTCAAGAAGCCGATCCTGATCCACGCCAT
>JAFECH010000079.1 GCA_018242255.1 Pseudomonadota bacterium
CTTGGTCTTTTGCGCTCATCAGTCCCGTGTCCTCGATATTTAGTTGGCGTGCGTCTTATAGCCTAAGCTTTGGCTGTCACGTCACGCTTTGCTTGTGGATTTGTTCAGAATGTCAGCCATCGCCTCGATCGCGAGTTCGTAGCCCTTGGCGCCGAGCCCGCAGATCACCCCCGTCGCCGCGAGCGAGATGTAGGAGTGCTGGCGAAACTCGTCGCGCCGGAAGATGTTAGAAAGGTGCACCTCGACGACCGGCAGGCTGACGGCCTGCAAAGCATCCAGAATGGCAACCGATGTGTGCGTATAGCCCCCGGCATTTATGATGATACCCTTGGCTTTACCTCGCGCCTCCTGCACCCAATTGACGATTTCGCCTTCAATATTCGACTGCCGGAAGTCGATGGCGATGCCGTTCGCCGCAGCCGCTTTCTCGGTGCGCACGCGCAGGTCGTCGAGCGTTTCGCGGCCATAGACTTCGGGCTCGCGGACGCCGAGCATATTGAGATTGGGACCGTTAAGAACGTAAACGAGGGAGGTCATGTCAGGAGGCCGTTAAGGCACCGGGTTGAAGCCCGATGCCGATTGCGAAGGCCCAGGGTCTATCAGCTTTCGTTGAATGCGCAAAGTGCGCGGCGATGGCCGCGCACTTTGAAGTTAAATATTTGGTGCGGAAGGGGAATTTTCGGTCCCCTCAGCACATGTTGCAGCCGGTCTTGCGATAGCCGCTGACGAGCGCCTCGAGCTGGTCGTGCAGGTCGTCCGGCGCGCCGGGCACCGACTTGTCGCCGACGAGGAAATGCGGGGTGCCGTTGACGCCGAGCTGCTTGGCCAGCAGCAGATCGCTCTGCAACTCGTTCTTGACGTCGTCGCTCGCCATGTCGGCCTTGACCTTATCCATGTTGAGGCCGATCGATTCCGCGATCTTCAGCGCCGAAGCTTCGTTTGCTACGCCCTTGGAGCCCAGCATGGCCTGATGGAACTCCCAGTACTTGCCCTGCCGCTTGGCGGCGAGGGCGACTTTCGCCGCTTCGATCGAACCCTGTGACAGGATCGGCAGCTCCTTAAAGACGAAGCGTACCTTCTTGTCGTCGTGGATCAGCCGCTGCACTTCCGGCAGGCCGTGCTTGCAGTAACCGCAGTTGTAATCGAAGAACTCGACGACCGTGACGTCGCCGTTGGGATCGCCGGCGACCGAGCTGTCGGGTGAGCGATAAATCTGCTTGGCGTTCTTCGCCATGAACGCCTTGAGCTTTGTCTCCTGCTCTTTCTGAGACTTTTCATCCAGAGCGTTTTGCACCTCGAACATGACTTCGGGGTTCTTGATCAGATAGTCTCGGATGATGTCGCCGAGCGCCTTTTTCTGCTCATCGGTAAACGTCTTGCCGCCCGCGGTCGGCGCGATGGTGTCGGCGCGCGCTGAAATGTTTCCGAAATTCGATGCGGCGAGTGCCGCCAGCGCGAGGCACGCAAATCCGAGCGCGATGAAAGAGAGCTTTTTGCCGGCGGAAGCCGCGCGCGCTCTGTGACGGTCAGGGGACTTCTGGGTCATGGATTTGATCTCATTGTTCGATAAAGCAGCCGGCCCATCAGGTTTGCGGCTTGTAGTTAATGATGTCGTCGTTTTTCAACCACTCGGGCGAGCCCGCTTTTAATTTCAGTTGGGCTCTTTTAGCGAAGACCTGTGCGTCTTTTATGTTCCCTTCGTTGAAATAGGCCTGAGCCGTCATGGCATCGGCTTCCGGGCCTCGTCCCAGTTTATAATAGATATCTGCGAGCAGCCTGTAAGCATGGCCATTTTCAGAATCTTCGACTAGGGATTTCCGCAGCAGGTCGATAGCCTCTTTTTGCGCATCGCTGCCCTTAAGGCTTTGAACTGCGGTGGCAAGCTCGACCATGATCAAGGGGCTGTTGGGAGCCAGTTTCAGGGCCTGCCGTAGGCTCGGGACCGCAGATGCGAGTTTCCCCGACCGCATCAGGAAATCGGCGCGGAGTTCGTAGAAATACGGGTAATTCGGGTTTTCTTTGATCATGCTGTCCGTCTGCTGGATAGCCGATTCCAGCGCTCCGCCGCCGCCGCGAAAGAATGTCGCGATGGCCCGCGCATAGCGTGCCGGCAGTGTTTTGTCTGAGGCAGGATAGCGATTGAACACGGTAGGCGGCGTTTCGAGATAGCCTGACAGCTTGGCCCGCATCAGGTCGTGCCGAAGCTGCAGAGATGGCGGATCTTTCTTGTTGAAATACGGGCTTGTGGTTGCCAGCCTGCTGAGTCGGTCGAGGCGTTCGGCTGACAGAGGATGCGATCGAATGAACGGATCCTGGAACTGGTCCGAAAGATATTCCTGTTCCTTGAACCGCTCGAACGTATCGAGCATGCCTTTGCCCGACTGCTTCGTAGCCGTGAGATATTTTATGCCCGCCTGATCGGCCGCCGATTCCTGTGATCGCCGCTCGGCCAGGAGTCCCTTCAAAATGACGCTGCTGCCACCTTGCAGGAGAGCTGCGCCGCCTTGTGTTGTCTCGCGTCCGCCGTCACCGCCCGCAACGCCGCCCGCAACCATAGCGCCGAGGCCGAGAACCTGAGTCAGCAGCGCGCGCGTTTGATCCTTCGCGATGCGCGCCCGAAGCGCCGCCATGTGGCCCCCCGCGATGTGACCGCTTTCGTGCGCAATGACGCCGATCACCTCGTTCGGCGTCTGCGCTTGCAGCAGCGTTCCCGTATTTACAAACACGTTGGCGCCGTCGAGAACGAATGCGTTGAAGGCGTCGTTATTGATGATGCGCACGGTCACGCGACCGCCACCAAAGCCCGCCGCTTCGAAAATGGGCCGGGAATAATCTTGAAGAAGAGCTTCGATCTCGGCGTCGCGGATCAGTGGCAATCCCTGCGCTCGGGCACCGTTGGCTGACGTCAACAGCGACGCGATAAGCGCAACGATCCAAATCGTCAGACTTCTGCCGTGGGAATGCGCCGGAAGAGACTTCCACAATATCGGCATTCGCAGTGCCCTGATCTCGACAAGCGTTTCGAGACGCCACGCGCGCTCAAAGTATGCGCCAACCCGATATGGGTCAAATGCGTTGCAACTATTTGCTCAAAAGCAGCCATGAGTTTGGGGCGCGAGCATGGCGGCGCACACTAATGGCAGGCTCTCGGCCGTCATCGCCGCTCATCGATTATCGGAAAAAAGGGCCGAAGCGACATGCGCCTCGGCCCTCTGTTCGCTTATTCGCCGCCGAATTTGCGCTGCCACCAGCCCTTGCGCTGCGGCGCAGCTTGAGCTTCGGTAGCTGCAGCCGAGCCTTCGTCCCCTGGACGGACGACAACGCGCTCGATCCGTGGCTCGCTGGAGCCGATCTCGTGCCGCCGGCGCGGCGACGGCGCAGGTGCGCTGTCATCGGCAGAGACGGCGGCCGGAGGCTTGATGGCCTGTGGCGTCTCGTCCGTCGCAACCTCTGATGCTGTGCCTTCGAGCATCACGGCTTCGTCAGCATCTTGCGCCTTCGAAGGTACGTCCCACAGCCGTTGTTGCCGCGGAATTTTGATTTCGGACTGTTCGACCGCCGTTGCGACGTTTTCGGACGACAGTGCCTCGGCGATGTCTCCGCCGTTCGGCCATGTGTCAGGCTGATCAGCCTCTGTGTCGTTGTCGGCGTTCCGGCCTTCGAGACGCTCGCTATCATCGCCTTCGGCGTCACCACCGTTGACGTCATCGGCAAGCATTGGGCCGCCTTCACGATTGCGGTCCCGTCCGCGACGACCACCGCGGCGTCCGCGCCGGCGCCGCCGTGCGGGCTTTTCACCGTTGGCCCCGTTTTCGCCTTGCTCGGTGAGCTCCGCTTCCTCCGATCCCGATTGGGCGTCGAGGTCATCCTCGTCGCCCGGACCCGGTTCGCCGTCATCATCGCCGTGCTGCTGCGGACCCGCAGCAAATCCACGATCGTCTTCGCCGCGCGGTTCGGAACTGAAGCGCTCACGGCCTTCACCGCGATCGCGTCCGCCTCGGCCGCGACGACGCCTGCGTCGGCCACGCCGACCACCTGACTCATCGCCGTCGCCACGTCCGTTCTCGCGGGACACGGTATCTTCATCGCCGTCCTCGACATGCGATAAAGTTTCGATCTCGCCGCCTTCGAACGCTGGTGCTTCTTCCTCGCCGTCGAAGCCCCAGTCCATGTTGACGGCAGCACGTTCGACGCGCCGGACCGGAACGGCAGGGCCGCCGCGCTCGATCGTGAAGTTCGCGCCCTGGACCCTATCACTGCCCATCACGGTCACCGAGTAACCGTGGCGATGCTCCATATCGGTGACGTAGGCACGCTTGCTGTTCAGAATGTAGAGCGCGACCGGCGGCGTCGTCGTCGCGGTGAGTGGACCGGTGGCGCCAGCCGTGATCGCATCTTCGAGGCCGCGCAAGACAGCAAGCGCAATGCTCTCCGTCGAGCGAATGATGCCGGTGCCTTGGCAGTGCGGGCACTGCGACGTCGAACCTTCCAGCACGCCCGTTCTGAGCCGCTGGCGGGACATTTCCATCAAGCCGAAGTGCGAGATGCGGCCGAGCTGGATTCGCGCACGATCGAAACGAAGCGCATCCTTTAAGCGGCGTTCAACCGCCCGATTGTTACGCTTCTCTTCCATGTCGATGAAATCGATCACGACGAGGCCTGCAAGGTCGCGCAGCTTCAGCTGACGCGCGATTTCGTCTGCGGCCTCGAGGTTCGTCGCGAGAGCCGTTTCCTCGATCGAGAATTCGCGCGTCGACTTTCCTGAGTTGACGTCGATCGCGACCAGCGCTTCCGTCTGGTTGATGACGATGTAGCCACCCGAGCGTAGTGTCACCTGCGGTTGGAACATGGCGTTGAGCTGTCTCTCGACGCCATAGCGCGTGAACAGCGGCGTCGGCTCACGGTACGCCACGACGTTCCTGGCGTGGCTCGGCATGAGCATCTTCATGAAGTCGGCGGCTTCCTGGTGTCCCGCTTCGCCGGCCACGACGATTTCCTCTACGTCCTTGTTATAGAGGTCGCGGATCGAACGCTTGATGAGGTCGCCCTCTTCGTAGACGAGGCTGGGTGCAGTCGACTGCAGCGTGAGGTCGCGTACGCTCTCCCAGAGGCGCAGGAGATATTCGAAGTCGCGCTTGATTTCCTGCTTCGTGCGCGCCGCACCGGCTGTGCGGATGATGAGGCCCATGCCCTCCGGAACTTCGAGTTCCTGAGCAATGGCTTTGAGGCGGCGACGATCCTGCGGATTGGTGATCTTGCGCGAGATGCCGCCGCCACGGGCGGTGTTCGGCATCAAAACAGTGTAGCGGCCCGCAAGCGACAGGTATGTCGTCAGCGCGGCGCCCTTGTTGCCGCGCTCTTCCTTGACGACCTGCACCAGAATGATCTGGCGGCGCTTGATGACTTCCTGGATCTTGTAGCTGCGCGGGCGGCGGCGTGGACGCTGCGGCGCCTCCTCGTGGAATTCGGAGCCCTGCGAGTCGTCGATCTCCCCACCACGATTGTGGTGATGGTCATCGACGTGCGGCTGATCGGAATGGTGCTCGTTTTCATGGTCCGAATGCTCGTGCTCGGAGCCGTGACGGGCCTCTGTGTGTTCCTCCGCACCGGTTTCATCATCGTCGTGATGATCGCGGTCGTCGCTCTCGTCGCGCGCGTAGTCGGCCTCAACAGAGGCAGGATCTCTCGCCGGAGCGCTCGCGGCGAGATCGGTCGTCGCCTCGTCCTTGTCCGTCGCATCGGCCGGGACCGGCTCGGAGATGACGTCTTCGTCCGGCATTGGAACGGCAACGGCCATTACCTTGATCGGCTCTTCGTCTTCATCGCCGCCGATCTCTTCGATGTGCTCGTCGTCTTCTTCGACATCGACGATATGCGTGGATTCGCCGTCCTCAGAATCCTCGGAGGGCTGTTCCACGAAATCATCGCCAGTCGCATCCCCCTCGCGCTGAGGTGAGGCCGACGCACCGCCGCGTGTCGAATTTCGGCGGGCGAGTGCCTCCGCGCGCCGGTCGGCGGCGGCTTCGAGTTCGGCTTCGGCGGCCGCTTCTTCATCCAGAAGCGCCTGCCGGTCGGCGACCGGAATTTGATAGTAGTCAGGGTGGATTTCGTTGAAGGCGAGAAAGCCATGCCGGTTGCCGCCGTAATCGACAAAAGCCGCTTGCAGCGACGGCTCAACGCGGGTCACCTTGGCGAGATAGATATTGCCGCGCAGTAGCTTCCGAGCGGCACTTTCGAAATCGAATTCCTCTACCCGGCCGTTGCGTTGGACCACGACCCGAGTCTCCTCGGGATGCGTGGCATCGATGAGCATTTTCGTATTGGATGACATAGGTTATTTTCCTTGGCGCGCCGGGGCGGCGGCTCGCGTCTCGAACCTGAATTGGCGGAACGGATCGCGAGATTCGCGCTGTGGCGCGTTCTTGTGGTTGATTGTGCTGATGAAACTGGCGGCCGAGCCGCTGTCTGCATCATCCCGCTCCCCGATGCGCGCAAGAAGCGCGCAGGGATGCATGGCAGCGCTGGGCGGATCGAGAGCCCGTTAGCGCCGTCTTGGATGATGCAAGCTGTCGTCATGGCCTGTCGTCTATGACCCAGCTGCGTGTCCAGAATTGGGGGACTTCAGGCCGGGGAGAAAAATCCGACACCCTGCGGCGTCGTGGTCGATCAATTTTGAGCCGCCCAGCAATTCGCGTATTTACCCGACTGACAAACCGGGGCGACCGGCACAAAGTAATCACTCCAACAATGAGCCGCCGGGGGCTCGGACGTCGAAGCTGCGAAACCTGCTGAGCGACGATGATACTCCCCGTACGCTTGCCTCGAGCAGGTGCCATCCGTGCTGGCCCAATTACCTGTGAAAGCAGAGCTTTGCCCCGCAGCAGGCCGACTGGGTTCTGCAGGCGCCTATTCAACCTACGCCACTTAGGCGTGTGTCTCGGGCGCCACCGAATACATTTCAAACTTTACGAGGTCGATCCTTCGCTGGCAAGTGCTATAAAACTGGCACGGGATCGACGACGTGAGGCGATGATGATCCTTTTATATAACGAATAAAAACAAAGATTTAACGGGGCATGGGATCGGGCGTAAAAGGCGAGTGAGGGAAAAAATTCGGTGATGTGCCCGCCCGGGAAACCTTTGGTGAACATTCTAGCGGCAGTAGCAACCGTGCTATGCCTGTTGCTTGGGCGGCCCGCTGCTGCGGCCGATGCGCTGGAAACGCACCTGACGGTGACCGGGCGCTCGACGATTTTCGAGCTTACGATGAGCGAAGGCGTGACGGCTCAAGCCTTTACGCTGGCGAGCCCGTATCGGGTCGTCATCGATCTGCCCGACGTCAGCTTTCGGTTGGACCCGGCTGCGGGACAAACAGGCGCGGGCCTCGTCTCAGCGTTCCGCTACGGCCTTTTTGCATCGCACAAATCGCGCATCGTCATCGATACGAAGGGTCCCGTAGTCATTCATTCTGCCAATATGACGCGGATCAAGGGATCATCGGCAGTAAAGCTTGCCATCGCGCTGATGCCGACCGATGCAAAATCCTTCGGCGGTGGCACAGGCGCCGGCATGGCGGCCGCGTCTCCGGAGCCGAATTTCGAGAGCGCGTTCGAGGCTCCCCCGCCTAAAAAGCAACCCAACGCCAAGCCCGTCATCGTGATTGATCCGGGGCACGGCGGCATCGATCCCGGGGCCATCGGCCCCAATAATGTAAATGAGAAGACGATCGTTCTTTCTGTTGCCATGCAACTCAAGGAGGCACTGGAAAAAACGGGCCTCTACGATGTGAAAATGACCCGTCACGACGACGTCTTCGTCTCCCTCGACGACCGCCTCAAATTTTCCCGCGGGGCTGGGGCCGATCTGTTCATCTCGCTGCACGCCGATTCGATCGAGACGAGCGCCAG
>JAFECH010000007.1 GCA_018242255.1 Pseudomonadota bacterium
TTTAAGCTCGTTGCCGATCCGCATGTAATCGGCAGCTATTGTCTGGAATCGCGGGTCGAGATCGCGATTTCGGCTTTCGAGGAAACCCATCAGGCGCCCTGGCGTGGCGCACACCGGGACTTTGTTCTTTGCGGTGAGTTCGACCTGAGGAAGACCCGCAGCATTTGCGGGCAGCGACACGGCAGCCAAAGGCACGGCTGCAGCCAAAACGAACGCCAAAGGCGTCCGAACGCGGCGAAGCATGGTTACACCCATTTGCACGCGGCACCCCCAGTCGAGGCGCCCAACAGAACTATTAACGTTCGTAGGCGCTTAACGTTAAAAAAGTATTGATGAGCCCCCCATTTGGACCCGATTCAAAGGTCGCGAACTATTAGGGCGGTAATGAGAACAGCGCGCGGAGAGATTGCGGCGGTGATGGGGCATTGCCGGGCAGCGACGAACATCGTCGCGCCTCAAGTCAGATGCTGGCCGCCGTCGAGTGCGATCATCTGGCCAGTGAGAGAAGGCGTCGCGAGAATGAATCTCACCGCTGCGGCGATCTCATCCGTAGAGGCGCCGCGTCTGAGCAGTGTTGATCGGCTCTCGCGCTCGAAATCGTCGTCCGTCTGGTGAATACTGCGCAAAACGGGTCCGGGGCCGATGGCATTCACGCGAACGCGCGGTGCAAGCGCTTGCGCCAATGTCCGCGTCGCTGTCCAAAGACCTGCTTTCGAGATCGTGTAAGAAAAGAAGTCCGGCGTTAGATTCCAGACGCGCTGGTCGATGATATTGATGATGTTTCCTTCGCAGCCCTCCGGCAAGCCGGCGGCAATGGCCTGGGCAAGGAACACCGGCGCCTTCAGGTTGATGCCGAGGTGGAGATCCCACGTCTCGTTATCGAGATTCTGAACTGTATCGGGCAGAAACTCGGACGCGTTATTAATAAGTACCGTCGGCGAGCCGAAAACGCGCGCAACGTCGGCAACAAGAGCGCGAGGAGCTTCGGGGTCGATCAGATTGGCTTGAAACGCTTGTGCGCGCCCTCCCTTCGACTCGATCTCGCCGACGAGCATTTGGGCCGCAGGAGCCGATTTCCGGTAGTGAATCGCGATCGTCCATCCTGCGCGCGAAAGATCGAGTGCTAGAGCCCGTCCGATACGCCGGGCAGCGCCGGTAATCAGGGCGGTACCAGGGGCCTTCTCAGGATGATTCATGTTTCTGACGGCTCATGTGAAGGTAATGCCAGGTGCGTTGTAACTGCCACGGATGATCCGTGACGAGACGTCATGACGAAGCGTGTTCAGATGGTGTCCCATTTGCTGTTCAATTTGCTTTTGCTTTTTGCATGGTGCCTCTAAGTTGGCTTTGTGCGCGGCACCTTCATGCTTAAATTCAAGGCATTCCTTCGCACCCCAGGCTTCTTCTCCCGGCAGCGTTGCTTACAGGTAACATACGTCGGGCAAGTCACACAGTGTTGCTCCTAATCGCTTGTGCGGCCCCATCAAAAAAGTTTTCTTAATCCCAGAGCGGTTGAGAGTCGCGTTGTCCGCATACAGCGGGTGTAGCGAGCCGCAGATCTGGGACGGGGGTTGTCTTATGAAGAATATCAAAAGTTTCTTGGGCGCTGCAGGTGTGGCAACTGTCGCCGCACTGAGCATGTCGACGGCAGCGCTCGCCGATGACGACGTGAACAAGTTCGGTTACTCGATCACGATTTCGGGCACTTCGGACTACATGTTCCGTGGTCTCTCGTTTACGAACAGCGATCCGGCCTTCCAGCCGTTCATCGAATTCACCTACGGAAAGCCTGACCTGACGTTCTACTTGGACTTCTGGGGATCCAACATCGCCGCTCCGTTCGGTCCATTTGAGTTGGATATGTATACCGGCGTTCGTACGGTAACGGGTCCGATCAACTGGGACTTCGCCCTCTGGTATTATACCTATCCGAACAATTCTATCAGCCCAGGCAATCCACTTTCTCCGGGTCGGAATGACAACGGCGACTACATCGAACTGAAGGCTGCCGCCCAGATCAATCCGACGAAGGAACTGTCCACTGGCGTGACGTTCTTCTATACGCCCGACCAGGGCAATAACTATGGCGAGACATGGACCGTTGAAGGCAACGCGTCCTACACGCTCCCCGATTTCCACGGCTTCACGCCGGTCGTTGGTGGTGCTCTCGGCTATACCTCGGGTATCGGCAGCAATAATGATCCGTTCCTGTACGGCACCAAAGACTACGTCTACTGGAACGCCGGTCTGAAGCTGTCGATCGACAAGTACTTCATGGACTTCCGTTACTGGGACACGAACATCAGCAAGGCTGATGCTCTTTCGGACGGATCGGATATCGGCAACGCCGACTCGCGCTTCGTCTTCACGGCTGGTGTGAACCTCCCGTAATTACGTAAGTAAAACAGACCCCAATCCCGTCGCAGATAACCGGAGCCTTCCTCAGGGCTCCGGTTACATTTTGCGGCGGGATTGCTCTTTATGCGGATAATATTTTTTCACCAAGCGAATTGCTCAAGGCCGCTTGAGAATTGCCGCAACTCAGCTCAAAGATTGCTTTGAGATTTCTGGCATCGTGCGGTTTGGTCCGTGCTTTTAGCGGTCGTTGCTCTCGTTTCTCTGACCATCCTCGTCGCCGCGACCATCGTCGTGCCGCGGCTCGTGCCGCATCATGTCCGCCTTGCCGATAATCCAGATCGACCGCGCGCCTTCGGGCGCGACATGGCGTGGCTTGCTATCAAATCGAATGATCCTGCGGCTGTAGCGGCGGCACTCGGTGTGGCGAGGATTAGGCCTGCCAACTGGAATTCCGGCGTCGGCGCGATCTACGACGCTGAAATTTCGAATGGGTTGGTCTTCATCTCACCGCCGATCAAGGGCTGGACGCTTGTCGCAGCCGAGTCTCTTCCCATTCCTTCGGGCGTGTCATTTGTCGACAAAACCACTCCGCTGCTCCGGCACCTCGCCATCGAGTTCCCGGCCGTTCAGTATTTCGCGTCGTTCCCCATCATCGATTTCTTTGCCTGGGCGCGCTTCGAACGAGGCCGGCGTGTCCGCGCTTTTGCCGTCGGCGACGGCGGCGTGATCTGGAATGCCGGCAAGCTATCCCAGGAAGAACGCCAGCTCGGCCTGTCGTTCATCGAAATCAGGGGAATCCGCGAACGCCACGGCGATCTTGGTGGCGAGCTACAACTTTACCCGACGGAAGAGCACGTCTTCGCGATTTCCGGCGGCTGGAGCATCAATCCGATGGCGATGGAATCGCTGCGCGCCCCGACCAGCGTCGGCTGGATCGCGGATGCGCCGCGCACTTGGCGGCCCGAGCGGATCCGGAAGGTCGCATGAGTCCATCCCGCAGCGCGCGGGAGAGGGCAAACCACTTGTTGGTGCCGACTAGCTGCACTCATATTCGTAATTCATTGCGGCCCCGGCAGATGATCGGGCGCTCGCGCATTGCCGCCCGGTAGCGTCGGCAACTGAATCTGTTGCTGATTCTGCCAGTTCCGCGCCGTTGAACGAGACGGCGGCACGAAAACTTGGTTGGCCGAGCAGAGATTGCGCCGCGTTTCGTTCTGGCCGCAGCGACGTGGTGAGCCGTCCTTCGTCAGGCAAAGCCGCACTTCCCGAAGCATCCCCCCCGCGCCGCCGCATACGACGGTCATCATGTCAGGACTGAACTGAGGGTTGGCTTGCAGGAAGACCCTTTTGACGTCGGCTGCAGACAGGACCTGTGACTCAAACGGATTGTTGAAGCGCTCTGGAATGTTGATGCCGTCGAACAGGCGGCGCGCCAGCGCGAAATACTGCACCGGGTTGAGGCCCGAGCACGTCCCGTGTGCGCGATACTCGTGAATGACCAAGCCACGGCTCGGCATGATGTCGAGCATATTGCTGATCACGGGATCGGGCACAAACGGCCGCCGCGGAAGTCGGCAGTTCGACGGATAGCCACTGTCATACTGCGGCCAGAGACCATGCAACACGAACGAGTAGCGGCGGCCATCGCGACGATTGCATTGCGTATCATCATCGCGTCCCTGGTCGGAGCAGTAGCTGGGGCTCCAAGATAGAACGAGCGCGTAATAGTCGAATTGGCCGGGAACGTTGCGTTGGTCGCTGTTGTCGTCGGAGCTATCGTTCCAGCGATCGTTGTCGTTGTACGCCTGTTTGTTGGCGAACGATCCGGGCTGTGCGTCACCGTCCGAGCGACTGGAATTTTCGTGCCCGCTCGTGCCAGCGCTCGCGCCAGTGCTGGGCCGTGTTGTTGCTTTGCCACCGTCGGCGGTGCGGCCGGGCAACGGATATATCTGAGGCCGCTCGCTCATGAAGTGGGCAAAGTAAGCGCCGAGAGCTGCGAGTACCAAAATCGTCAGAAACAAATGGGGTCTGAGCATTTCTCTTTCTCTGACATCGCGCACAAGAGGCAACGCAAGCGGATGATTTCGGTAGCGTCACGCGCCAGGTTTGGCGAGCGCCGCAAGAATACGCGCCCAGCTCCGCGCACCCTTCTCGAAGCTTCGGACATTGTATTTTTCGTTGGGCGAATGAATGCGGTCGTCATCCAATCCGAAGCCTATCATGAGGCTGTCCATGCCGAGCGCATCGCGGAACGACGAGACGATCGGGATCGATGCGCCACTGCCCATCAGCACGGTCGGCTTGCCCCATTCGTCTTCCAGCGCTTTGGCGGCCGCGCGCATCGTCGGGTCGTTGGTGTCGAACATGATCGCGCCGGAGCCATGATCGCCGAGCCAGGTCGCCCTGCAATCCGCCGGAATAAGCGTTGCGACGTAATCGCGGATCGACTTCATGACGTGCTCTGGGTCTTGGCCCGAGACCAACCGGCAGGTGATCTTCACCGAAGCCTTCGCCGGAATAACCGTCTTCGAGCCGATGCCTTGATAGCCGCCCGTGACGCCGTTGAATTCAAGCGTCGGGCGCGACCACAGTTGCTCGATGACCGAGCGGCCTTTTTCGCCTGCGGGAACTGATAAGCCGACCGAACCTAGAAACGACTGTGCTCGGACGCCGAGCGCTTCCCATTGCGCCAGTTGTTCGGCGGAGGGTTCTTGCACGCCATTGTAAAAGCCCGGCACGGCGATTTTGCCGGTATCGTCATGCAGCGCCGCCATCACTTTCGCCAGCACGCGAATGGGGTTCGAGACCGGGCCGCCGTAGATGCCCGAATGCAGGTCGCGCGTCGGACCGGTAATGACGAGTTCGTCGCCGGCAAGCCCGCGCAGCATTGTCGTGATGGCCGGGGTATCTTTGTCCCATTGTCCGGTGTCGCAAACGAGAACGAGGTCGGCCTTGAGATCGTCGCCGTGTGCGGCGAGGAACGCCGGCAGCGACGGCGAGCCGCATTCTTCTTCACCCTCGATCAACACCGAGACGGCAATCGGCAATTCGCCCGCGACTTTCTTCCATGCCCGCGCCGCTTCGAAAAAGGTCATGAGCTGACCTTTGTTGTCTTCCGCCCCGCGCGCTACGACCACTTCGCCATTGACCGGATCATTCTCGATCCGCGGCTCGAACGGCGGCGTCTTCCAGAGGTCGAGAGGATCCGGCGGCTGGACGTCATAGTGTCCGTAGAACAGGACGTGCGGCATCTTGGGATCGCGCTGCTGCCGATCGTGTGCAACAACCATTGGATGGCCGCTTGTCGGCACAACCTTGGCTTCTGCAAAGCCGATGTCTCTCAGCGTTGCCGCGCACCACTCTGCGGCCTTGAGGCAACTCGCCTTGTGGCCAGGATCGGTCGAGATGCTGTCGATGCGCAAAAGCTCGAATAAACGGTCTAATCCGGCCGACTTTGACTGGCCCAGGGTATCGAGAACGGTTTCGAGCTTGCTCATCGCGATAGACTTTCCGACGTGTTGCCAGCGGGGCAGGATCAGGCGGCGCTATGAATGCCCAGCCTCATTTGCTATGGCACCTCTCCCTGACGCCCATCACTCCTGAAAGGAATGATGGGCAGCAAAAAGACCGCATCGGAGGTCTGATGGCACAGCCGAACGCCGACGGCAAAAAGAAATGGGTTTACGCTTTCGTACCCGGAAAGGCCGAAGGCAGCGCCGAGATGTCCGAGCTGCTGGGTGGCAAAGGCGCCAATCTTGCCGAGATGGCGGCGCTCGACCTGCCCGTCCCGCCCGGATTCACGATCACCACCGAGGTTTGTAAGGCGTTTTTCGCCGCCGGCAACAAGCTGCCGGAGGAGCTGAAAGGCGAGGTGCTGCAGGCCCTCGATGCCGTCGGCGAGACCGTGTCGGCCAAATTCGGCGATGAGGAACGGCCGCTGCTCGTCTCCGTCCGCTCCGGCTCGCGCGCATCGATGCCGGGCATGATGGATACGATTCTGAACCTCGGTTTGAACGACAAGACGGTCGAGGGCCTAGCCGCGCTGACGGGCGATCCGCGCTTCGCGTTCGACAGCTACCGTCGCTTCATTCAGATGTATGGCGACGTCGTCCTTGGCGTCGATCACGGCGCGTTCGAAGATATTCTCGAAAATTTCAAGAACCTGAACGGCTTCGCTGCTGATACCGACCTCGATGAAGAAGCCTGGCGCGAAATCATCGCCGACTATAAGGCCGCGATAGAACGTGAGCACGGCGCGCCGTTTCCGCAGGATACGGGCGAGCAACTCTGGGGCGCGATCGCTGCCGTCTTCAATTCCTGGGATAATCCGCGGGCGGAAACGTATCGCCGCCTGCACGACATTCCAGATGATTGGGGCACCGCCGTTACCGTTCAGGCGATGGTTTTCGGCAATCTGGGTGACAACTCCGCAACCGGCGTCGCCTTCACGCGTAATCCGTCGACGGGCGAGAAAGAAATCTTCGGCGAATATCTCCCCAATGCCCAGGGCGAAGATGTTGTCGCCGGCATTCGCACGCCGCACGCGCTGACGAAGAAGGGCGCGCCCGGCGGAACCGAGACGTCGCTTGAAGTCGCTATGCCGGACGTCTTTGCCGAACTCAAGAATATTTTCGACCGCCTGGAACGTCACTATCGCGACATGCAGGACGTCGAGTTCACCGTCCAGATCGGCAAACTCTGGATCTTGCAGACCCGTTCAGGCAAGCGAACGACGGAAGCGGCGCTGCGCGTTGCCGTCGATCTCGCAGCGGAAGGTCTGATCACGCAGGACGAAGCCATTCTGCGTGTCGAGCCCGCCCAACTCGATCAATTGCTGCATCCGGCGATCGACCCTTCAGCCGACCATGACTTGATCGCCAAGGGTCTGCCTGCGTCTCCGGGTGCTGCATCCGGAGAGATCGTTTTCCACTCCGAGATGGCAGAAGCGCTGAAGGCGAAAGGCCGCGAGGTCATCCTTGTGCGCTCCGAGACCAGCCCGGAAGACGTGCACGGTATGCACGCGGCCGTCGGCATTTTGACGGCGCGCGGTGGCATGACGAGCCACGCTGCCGTCGTCGCGCGGGGCATGGGGCGGCCATGCGTGTCGGGCGCCGGAACGCTCCGCATCGACGCCAACGCCGGCACCATGCGGGCGGGAGCGCGCACCTTCAAATCCGGAGATATCATCTCGATCGACGGCAGCTCGGGTCGCGTCTATGCGGGCAAAGCCAAGATGCTGCCGCCGCAGCTTTCAGGCACCTTCGCGACTGTCATGGAATGGGCAGACAAGACGCGGCGCATGAAGGTGCGCACCAATGCCGATACGCCTCGCGACGCTCGCCAAGCGCGCTCGTTCGGTGCCGAAGGTATTGGCCTCTGTCGCACCGAGCATATGTTCTTCGAGGAAAAACGCATTCTTGCCGTTCGCGAGATGATCTGCGCCGAGGACGAGGAGGGCCGCCAGCAGGCGCTCGACAAGCTGCTTCCTGTTCAGCGCTCCGACTTCGAAGAGCTTTTCGAAATTATGGCCGGATTGCCGGTCACGATCCGTCTGCTCGATCCGCCGCTGCACGAATTTCTGCCGCACGAAGATCGCGAGGCCGCTCAGGTCGCAGCTGCGCTCGGCATGGACCTGATGCGTCTGAAGGCACGCGTCGCCGAACTTGAAGAATTTAATCCGATGCTCGGATTCCGTGGCTGCCGTCTCGGCATCAAGTTTCCCGAGATCACGCGCATGCAAACGCGTGCCATCTTCGAAGCCGCGATCAATGCGCAGAAGAAAACGGGCGACCTAGTCCACCCGGAGATCATGATCCCGTTCATCGCGTACCGTCGCGAATTCGACATTTTGCGTGAGGTCATCACCGCGACCGCAAAGGCCGTGGAACAGGAGACCGGCGTCACCATCCCCTACGACGTCGGCGCGATGATCGAGTTGCCCCGCGCGGCCTTGCGCGCTGCCGATATCGCTTCAGGCGGGAAGGGAGCCGACTTCTTCTCGTTCGGCACCAATGACATGACTCAGACCGTCCTCGGCCTGTCGCGCGATGACGCTGCGCCTATTCTGTCGAACTATCTCGAACACGAAGTCATCACGACGGACCCGTTCGTATCGATCGATCAGCTTGGTGTCGGCGAATTGGTGAAGATTGGCGTTGACCGCGGCCGGTCGGTGAAGCCCGACCTTAAGACCGGCATATGTGGCGAACACGGCGGCGATCCGAGGTCGATCTACTTCTTCGAAACCGTCAATCTCGATTACGTATCATGCTCGCCGTATCGCGTGCCGATTGCACGGTTGGCAGCCGCGCAGGCAGCGATCCGCAGGAAAAGACGGGAGCAGGCGGCTTCCTAGAGCGGCCCGTTTTCGTGCCGGTCGATTTCGTCGAGCGTCGGCCGGCGGGGGCGCGGACCCTTATTGCGCGGCAGCAGCAAGAGCCAGATTACAAACGGCGGTACGAGGAAGCTCCACGCCGTCCAGTATGACAGGTCCCGATTCTTCATGCCTGCGAGAGCCGCCGCCAACACCGAGGCTGCGATTGCGATCACGCCCCAGAGCACGATCCATTGCATTGCCATCGACATGCCGATCCTCCCAAACCCAAGTCCGAGACTCAAAGCTATTACCACAGTCAGCCAGATGCGAGCCGACTGTGGCGAATTCAAGCAGTGCTGAACGAACTCTTTTTCGGCGGTGTGACGAAATCAAGCCCCAGGTCGAGAACGGGCGCTGAATGTGTCAGGGCACCGACCGAGATCAGATCGACGCCGCTCGCCGCAATTTCCTTGACCGTATCGAGGTTAACGCCACCCGAGGCTTCCGTCAGGCAGCGCCCCGCGACCGCCGCTACCGCCGTGCGCAATTCCTGCGGGGTCATGTTGTCGAGCAGCACGCAATCGACTTTTTCCCGCATGACGACATCAAGCTGGTCGAGCGTGTCGACTTCGACTTCGATTTTCGTCATGTGGCCCGCTGCATCGCGGGCGGCCTTGATCGCTTCCGCAACGCCACCGGCGGCAACGATGTGATTGTCTTTGATCAGAATGGCGTCGAATAGCCCGAAGCGATGATTGTGGCCGCCGCCGCACCGCACCGCGTATTTCTCGAAGGCGCGAAGTCCGGGCGTCGTCTTGCGCGTATCTACGATTTTCGCTTTCGTTCCCGCCGTCGCTTCGACATAGCGCTGCGTCAGCGTTGCAATCCCGCACATCCGGCCCATGAAGTTAAGGGCGACGCGCTCGGCTGTGAGAATGGCGCGGGCGTTGCCGCTGATCCGCGCAACCGTATCGCGGGCGACAATAAACTGCCCGTCGTCGATATCGACCTCAAAACGGCAATCGGGATCGAGTTCCTGGAACGCGGCTTCGGCGAGCGCGATTCCCGCGACGACGCCGGGCTTTCGCGCCACGAGCAGCGCGTCCGCCCGCACGTCGGCGCCGACGGTCGCATTTGTCGTGATGTCGCCGCTGAGGCCGAGATCTTCGGTAAGCGCAGCGCGAACGGCGGCGAGAACAAGATTATGGGAAAGCATCATTGGATAACTTACGGGACTTTCTTTAAGGGCAGGCAGCAAGCGGCGGCGCCTCGGAGCGCCGCTTCGAGACATCATCCATCGCGTCGAGGTCGGCGAGCGTTATGAACGTGCGCTGCGCCAGCGCTGGGTTCGTCTGCGGATAGTCGACGCGGTAATGGCCGCCGCGGCTCTCCTTGCGAAGCAGGGCGGCCGCAGCGATCATTCGCGCTGCGAGCAGCATGTTGGACAGCACGCGATCATTGGCATTGCTCGCCTCGAGTGCCTTCAGTTCGGTGAGTGCTTTTTTCAGGCCGCGCCCAGAGCGCTGAACGCCCACGTGTGTCGTCATGATGTTGCGCAGCGCCTGCATCGCTTCTTTCCGCGAGGCGGTATCAGCTGCTCGTCCACTGCCGGGAATGCGATGTGGAACGACGAAATGTCCGATGCGATCGTTCGGAAGCAATTCGCGAATATCGTTGGCGACGCGCGCGCCAAAGACCACCGCTTCCAGCAGCGAGTTCGAAGCAAGGCGGTTGGCACCATGAAGACCCGTCGATGCAACTTCGCCAACGGCCCAAAGCCCTGTAAGGCTCGTGCGGCCGTGCTCGTCGGTCGCGATGCCGCCCATGTGATAGTGCTCGGCCGGTGCGACCGGGATAAGATCCGTCGACGGATCGATGCCTGCGCGTTGGCAATGTCCCCAGACGGTCGGAAATTCTTTTGCGAAATGCGCGCCGATCGCGGTACGGCAGTCGAGATAGACGCGGCGTCCGGCGTTAAGCTCGTTATAAACGGCGCGCGCAACGACGTCTCTCGGCGCAAGTTCTCCACGCGGGTCGATTGCCAGCATGAAGCGCTCGCCGTCGGAATTGATCAGCGTCGCGCCTTCGCCGCGCAGCGCTTCCGTCGCCAAAGGCGCGGGATCGATGCCGGCATCAATCGCAGTCGGATGAAATTGCACGAATTCCGGATCTGCAATCACTGCTCCGGCGCGCGCGGCCATCGCCAGTGCTTCGCCCTTGGCGTAAGACGGGTTGGTCGTCAGCGCGAACAACGCGCCGACGCCGCCGGTCGCCAGCACCACCGCCGAAGCTGGCACGAAAGCGTAGCGGCCATTGCCAAGTGCCGTCGGACGGATCAGGCGCACGCCTTCAACGCGGCCGCCGTCCGCAACGATAAGATCGTCAGCTTCGTAGCCTTCGAGCACGCGGATCGACGGTGTCGCGCGTACAGCCGCAATCAGCGCCTGCATGATCGCAGCACCGGCCTTGTCGCCGGAAACGCGCACGACGCGTTTTTCCGAATGCGCGGCTTCCTTGGAAAGCACGTAATGGCCTTCAAGATCGCGATCGAACGGCACGCCGTATCCGAGCAGATCGCGAATGCGATCCGGACCTTCATCCGCAACGAGGCGCGCGACATCCGGATCGACGATCCCGGCGCCCGCCTCGATGGTATCGGCCGCATGTTTTGCGGTGCTGTCTCCTTCGCCGACGGCAGCTGCAATGCCGCCCTGAGCCCACATGCTCGAAGCGCCTTCGCCGAGCGGCGCCGCAGCAATCACCGTCACCGGCAGAGGCGCGAGCTTCAGCGCCGTAAAGAGACCCGCAAGACCGGCCCCGATAATGACGACGTCACCGGGACCGGGCTCACCTTTGAAGCCTTTGAAGTCCGTTGCCAGATAGCGCTTCTTATGTGCGGCCATTGAATTGCCCTCCTGGGCGAAGTTGACCCCGGCGCTTCGTTCATTTCTCAATTCGTCAGATTGACCATACGCTCGACCGCGCGGCGTGCGCGGGCTGCGATACCGGGATCGACCGTCACCTCGTGCTGCATGTGCACGAGGCTGTCGTAGATGTTTTCCAGGCTGATGCGCTTCATGTGTGGGCAGAGATTGCACGGCCGGATGAATTCGACCTCCGGCGCCTCGACGGCGACATTCGAAGCCATCGAGCATTCAGTGACGAGCATCACTTTGCGCGGATGCTTGTCTTTGACCCACTTGATCATGCCGGACGTTGAACCCGTGAAGTCTGCTGCCGCGATAACGTCGGGCGGACATTCCGGATGTGCGATGATCTTCAGGCCCGGCTCGTCGGCGCGCATGCGATTGAGCTCTTCGCCCGTGAATCGTTCGTGCACCTCGCACGCACCTTTCCACGTGATCACTTCGACCTTGGTCTGAGATTGCACCCATTTCGCCAGATACTGGTCGGGTATGCACAGAACGCGCGGGACGCCGAGGCTTTCAACGACCTTCACGGCGTTCGCCGACGTGCAAGTGATATCGCATTCCGCTTTCACGGCTGCCGACGTGTTGACATAGGTGACGATCGGGACGCCCGGATAAGCTTCGCGAAGCATGCGAACGTCTTCCGGCGTGATCGAGGACGCCAGAGAACAGCCTGCGCGCATATCAGGTATGAGAACCGTCTTTTCAGGGGACAACAGCTTCGAGGTTTCCGCCATGAAGTGAACGCCGGCCTGAACGATCACTTTCGCGTCAACGCGCGCCGCTTCCTTAGCGAGCTGCAAAGAGTCGCCGCGAAAATCCGAAACGCAGTGAAAGATCTCCGGCGTCATGTAGTTGTGCGCCAGAATGACAGCGTTCCGCTGCACCTTGAGTTCGTTGATCGCCTTGATCAGCGGCGCGTAGTAAGGCCACTCCATCGGCGTGATGACGTGCTTCACGCGCGCATAGAGCGGCGCCATCTCCTTTTCGAGGGCAGGCGACCACGAATAGGGCAACGGCTTCCGAGCCTTCTCGCGGGACGCGGAAGCAGGAGCCAATGTCGAAACCGCAGAAACCATTCTTCGTGCCCTCCACATATGCTCGATAAGAGCATATTTAGCTTACGAGACGCGCCGGCAGGTCTGCCGTGCACGGTCAACTCAGGAATGCTCAGAAAGAGCATTCCTGAACGTGTTTAAAATAATAGATCTGAGAACGAATTTCCAGGGCGGAGGTTCCGCCCCGGACGCCGGCGATCGGCCGATCAGCTCCGGCTCGGCGGGGCCGAGACCCGAACGCCTGGAGCAGGGCGCTCCAACAGCACTTCCCGACGGAACCGGAAAAGCTTGGCCGGGCGGCCACCGGTACGCGTCTTTACATCTCCCGTCGGCTCGACAAGGCCTGCGCCTTCGACCAAGCGTCGGAAGTTTTGCTTGTGCAGGTGTGGGCCAAGAATGGCTTCCACCGTCTTCTGCAACTCATACAGCGTGAACTCGTCTGGCATCAGCTCAAACACCACCGGACGATATTTGATTTTGGCGCGCGTACGGCTGATCGCCGTTGCCAAAATCCGACGATGATCAGCCTGCATCGGAAGGCCAAGCTTCGGTCGGTCCGTCCACTCACGCGCAGTAGGACGACCGTCGCGCAGTGCCTCCTCGGCGAGACCTGCTTCGTAAAGCAGCTCGAACCGCTCAAGGACTTTCTCTTCATCCCAGGCGGTGCCGTCGAGGCCAAAGCAGATCCGAGCCCGATCGGCGCGCGCAATGGTCGGCTGGGATGTCGCAACACCGCTCGACTTTTCCGCCCATGCCTTGAGACGTGGTTCGATGTCTCGGGCGATGATCTCCGGCCGGCCACGGCGCCAGTCTTCCCAAGGGAAATACTGATACCAGCTACGCCACAACCCATCGGTCAGACCATGGTGGCCGATCGCCTGTGTCAATGCGAGATAGCCGATCGAGATGAAATGCGGAGCCGTATCGCCCGGTTCGGGCTGGCGGCCGCGATCGGCGAACGTATAAAGCTGTTCAGCATAGCCCAGCTCCAGACCGGTCTGGTCTTGAACCCATGATCTCAGGCCACTCTCGAGCGTGCGATGAGCACGCGGATTGAACGGCCCGTACGGCAGCATGTCGGTAGCGCCGATGCTGTCCGGCTCCGCGCGGACGACCAGCGCTACAGGTTCATTATCGGACACGGCGACAATAGCCGCGTTCAACCCAATCCCGACAGACGGATCATAGTCGCGCTCTTCTTCAGGAGCTCGCTGAGACTTGTCGGGCGTCGGTTTTCTCCGGCCAGAAAGTTCCATGTTCATGTGTATCTTCCCCGTGCTCCCCATGAGGCGAGCTAGTAGCCGATCATGGCGATTTTCAGATAAGCCTCTCAACGAAAACCGCGAAGCAGCCCCAAAAACGCCAGATTGTCAGTACGGCAACAATTCCGCGAACTTGGCTAGAAAGAGCGTTTGGGCATCACTCGCCGACACGGGTTCTAATACGGTCAGGGCGTTATGAAGTTCCGTCGGTAAATTCGGAATTCCAAAAAAAGTTTCCGCCTCAGACTTTTCGAACCCCGCAAGACGAGTTGCTTCGTAGTAGGCCGCAATCGTATCCGCCTGTTTAATCGCGCCTGCTGCGCCAAGGCTTAGGTCTCGAATTCCGAACCGGCAATAGACCGCTTGGAGGAGATTGTGTTCGAACGCTTTATAGTCCAGGCCAATTGCTGTTTTGAATGGACTAATAAGATCGCCGATGACGTACTCTGGCGCGTCATGCAAAAGCGCGGCAAGAAGCTCATTTTGCGTATATTCCGGCTGTAGCACATTAACGATGTCTGTGACGATAAGACTGTGCTGTGCGACCGAGAATGCATAGGAGCCTTGCGTCTGCCCGTTCCACCGCGCCACGCGCGCCAGGCCGTGTGCAATATCTTCGATCTCGATGTCTTTTGGATCGGGCGATAGCAGATCGAGCCGCCGGCCGGAGAGCATTCGTTGCCAGGCGCGGGTTTTAGATTGGTTTGAGGACGTCATAATCCCGGGATCTTGAGTTTCTTTTGAAGCTTCGCGCACGGAGCATATCGAAAGCACGTCACGAGATGATCGTTGACCATGCCGGTTGACTGCATGAAGGCGTAGAGCGTTGTCGATCCGACGAAGCGGAAGCCATCGGCTTTCAGAGCTTTGCTCATCCGCTTCGAAATGTCGGTTTCAGTGCGAATGTCTTTCGAGGATGTTATCTCATTGACGATAGGGCGGCCATCAAGAAAGCCCCACAAATAACGCGAAAACGGCATACGCTCCGATAAGTCTAGAAACGCTTGAGCATTCGAGATCGTGGCTTCGATCTTGGCGCGATTCCGGATGATACCTTCGTTCTTCATGAGCCGTTCGACGTCGCGCGCGGTGTAGCGCGAGATGCGCTCCGCATCGAAGTTATGGAAGGCTGCGCGAAAGTTCTCACGCTTGCGTAAAATAGTGATCCACGACAGGCCTGCTTGAAAGCCTTCCAAAACCAGCTTTTCAAACAGTGCGCGATCGTCGGTCATCGGCACGCCCCACTCTTCGTCGTGGTAGCGGATGTAGTCTGCATCGGCGCCTGCCCAAGTGCAGCGATGAATCTCCTTCTCCGCCATTACGATGGCGTCCGTGTCGGCTGCGATGATCGTGCGGTCGCTGCGGAACGATAGCGGCTCATCGCATTCTCATCTGGAGTAATCGCAATTCCGCCCGCCGTAAGCGGCTGATTTTTTTCCTCAGCGTCGAGAACGCGGTCGAGGCGAAGCATCGCGATTGCGTGCGTTCCATCGGCTGTGCCGATACGCCCGACAGGAATATCGCCGAGAAGAATTTCGCAATTGGCTTCCAGTGGCGCGTTGGCGGAAATTTTGACGGCGCGCTTGCGCACCAGTGTTTTATTTTGCATCCGCGCGACCACTTCCTGTCCGACGAAACAGCCCTTGGTAAAAGACACGCCATTGAGCAAATCGAAATCGGCTTCGTGCGGATAAGCATCACCGAATTCGAAGTCTTTGCCACCTTCGGGAATGCCGAATTCAATGCGCAGTGCGTCGTAGGCGAGGGGCGAATCGCTCTCCGGCTCCGCGTGATCCGGCGTCGAAAAATTTTTATCAGGGGCGGCGAAAAGTCTTAGGCCGAGAGCTGGATGACGCGGGTCCGGGAACGAAATGCCGCGGCCCTCTGCAAGCTTTTTCGAATCGTCTCCCCACACGGCATAGACTTTGAAAGAATCCGAAACATCCGTGATCGTGACGTCGGCGCGCAGTTTGTACATTGCCAGACGCTTCGCGAGGTCAGCCGCTTTCGCAAGCGCAACGTCGAGCAGATAGCCGTCGCCGTGACGGACGGCAAAAAAGTCGAACAGGATTTTGCCCTGAGGTGCCAGCAGCGCGGCATGCCGAGCTTCTCCGTCCGCGAGGCCCTCAAGATCGTTGGTCACCAGCCCTTGCAGCAGCTTCTCGCTGTCGGGGCCGGTGACGCTGACGACACCACGGTCGGCTAGTCGCGCTATCTTTGCGGCAGACATCGGCTCACGCTCGGTTGCAAACGGGAAGAGAGTTACGTATGCGGGGTTCCGCTTGATGGCAAGACCGAGGAGTTTCCCGAAATGGCTGAGACGTTCGACCTCGTGATCCGTGGTGCGACGGTCGTCAACCATGACGGCGAAGCCATTCGCGACATTGCCGTAACCGGCGGCCGGATCGCGGCAATCGGCGATCTGGGGGCAGCCTCCGCGCCTGAAATCATCGAAGCTCGGGGCCTTCACGTTCTTCCCGGCGTCATCGATACGCAGGTTCATTTCCGCGAACCAGGCTTGGAGCATAAGGAAGACTTGGCGACCGGCAGCCGTGCAGCCGTCGCAGGCGGTGTCACCGCCGTCTTTGAGATGCCGAACACCAAGCCGCTAACGACGAGCGCCGAGATGCTCGCTGACAAAGTGCGCCGCGCCCGTCACCGCATGTTCAGCGACTTCGCCTTTTTTGTTGGCGGCACGCGCGACAACATCGCCGATATTCCCGATTTCGAGAAGCTCGAAGGTTCCGCCGGCATGAAGGTCTTCATGGGCTCATCGACCGGCGACCTTCTGGTCGATGACGGCGTCTCGCTCGATAAAATCATCGCCAAGATCTCACGCCGCGCGTCGTTTCATGCCGAGGACGAGGCGCGGCTGAAATCGCGGATGCACCTACGCCGCAAAGGCGATCCGTCTTCGCATCCCGAATGGCGCGATCCGGAAGCCGCTTTGATCGCAACGAAGAAGCTCGTCGGCCTTGCTGAGAAGCACGGCAAGCGGGTCCACGTTCTGCACGTCTCGACGGCGGACGAAATGGACTACTTGAAAGACCACAAGAATTACGCGACCGTCGAAGTCACGCCGCACCATCTCACGCTTGAAGGCCCCGAGTGTTATGAACGCCTGGGCACCTACGTGCAGATGAACCCGCCCGTTCGCGACGCACGCCATCGCGCTGCAATCTGGGCTGCGCTCGAATCCGGCGTGGTCGATGTGCTCGGCTCCGACCACGCGCCGCATACGCGTGAGGAAAAAGAGCACGTCTATCCCGACACGCATTCGGGCATGACCGGCGTGCAGACGCTGGTGCCGATCATGCTGGATCACGTCAACGCCCGGCGCTTGTCACTGCAGCGCTTCGTTGATTTGACGAGCCACGGCCCGCAGCGCCTCTTTGGCATTCGCGGTAAGGGCCGCATTGCGGTGGGCTACGATGCCGACCTGACAGTCGTCGATTTAAGCCGTACGGAGACGATCTCGAACGCTTGGATCGAGAGCCGCGCCGCCTGGACGCCGTATGATGGCGTCAAGGTGAAGGGCTGGCCGGTCGGGACCTTCGTCCGCGGCCGGAAAGTCATGTGGGAAGGCGAGATTGTTGGTCCCGCCAATGGAGAGCCCGTCGGCTTCCTCGAAGGCTACGCCGGCTGACAAAGCCGAGGCACCTCAGCCGTCGCGGTCTGCAACGCGCGACAGGTTCGCCGGCAGCCGCTTCAAGACGTACACCGTCGTCCCGACATCGGCGATGCTGGCAAGATGCATCACGTTGGCGTTCGTCATGCGAATGCAGCCCGACGACGTTGCCGTGCCGATCGACGAAGCGTCATTCGTACCGTGAATGCGATAGAGCGTGTTGCCGAGATAGAGCGCCATCGCGCCGAGCGGATTGCGAACCCCGCCCGACATCCGGACGGGCAGCCCAGGCTTGCGCGCTCGCATCTCAGCGGGCGGGATCCAGTCGGGCCACGCGACCTTCTTCGAGATCTTTTCCGTGCCCGACCAGGCAAAGCCTTGCTTACCAACGGCGATCGGGTAGCGATACGCGGCCTTCGACGACAGCACATAGTAGAGGTGGCGCCCTGCGGTATCGATGACAATCGAACCCGGCGCGTAGCTGCTGCGGAACGAAACCTTAGGCGGAGCCTTGGCGGAGATGCGCGGTTGGCCACCCCCCGTCAGCGATTGCTTGTTGTCGGCGCGGTCGTCTTCGTCGGTATCGTCGTGAGACTTTTGCGGACGGCCCCAGTCCCACCCCATGCCGAATAAAGCCTGACTGCTTTCGGCATCGGTTTTCGCGCTGGACTTGCGGGTTAATTTTTTCGGCGGAACGTATCCGTAGGTCTCGTCCGCCGGATGAAAAGCATAGGCCGGTGCGGCCAGAACGCAGCCGAAAATGATGGCCGCCAAAAGCGACAAACGCTTCATGAAACTAGATCCTCACTCTTCACGTAAAATGTGATGAGCGGAATACAGTCAAGCAAAGGCGGTGACCACCCCTCTGCGGCAATTGGACGGCATATGCAAGCCAGGCATGCAATGACCTGCAGATTCAGGTTCCCTTCCTAAACAGCGTCCATGTTCCATCGGCGGAAATTACGAGACGCCACCACAGCCAGCGCTTCTTCTTGCGCATTTCCGCTGCAAGTTCCGGCGTCACCAGTCGATAGAGATCGACCTCTTCCTCCGGTGTCAGCTTGTCGAGCGCACGCGTCGAAAGATACGGCCAGATGTAAATCAGATTATTCTCGATATCATTGCCGAACGGCAGCGTCGCGGCCGGCATGTCAAGCATCTCGACGATCGCAGCGAGCGTATCGCGGCCCTGCGGATCGGCCGATCGGTCTTTCAAAACTCTGATCGGATCGGAGCGCGGCGAGATGCCGAGATCCGGAACATTGCCGCTGACTTCGAATGCCGATTTCAACTCGTTGATGTCGCCGGAGCGCGCCGCCGTCAGGATGGCGTCGCGCACGTCGGCCACATGGTCGGGCAGCTTCGGGGGGCGAACGCCGTCCGCGTGCGCCCTTGAGACATGGACAAGCGCGCCTGCCGCAACTACGAGTAGGAGGGTGCGCGCCATTGTTTTCAAGGACGCTGACGGGACCAACTGCTGATGTCTTTTCCACACTGCTCGGGGGAGCGCTTGCCGTCGTTGCTGCTGCGCCTTCCGCCCGTTCTCATCGAAGCGGGCGCGATGCGTCTGCCTGCCACAGCCGGTGAAGTCCACTTCCGACATCGAGCATCTGCCCCTTGCTGAGTTACATCCCCAATCCGCTCATCATCCCGGTTGGCCTGATTGTCGGAATGCTCATTGCGGCCCCGGTCGGTCCTGTCAACGTTCTGTGCATCCAGCGGGCGATTGAACGAGGGTTTTGGGGTGGTGTAGCGGCCGGCATAGGCTCGGTGACTGGCGACGCCTTGATCGCACTGTGTGCCGGTCTCGGTGTCGGCTCAATCTCTGGGGTCGTCGAAACCCACCGCGCGGTCATCCAGGTCGTCGGCGGCGTGGCTCTGGTTGCGTTTGGCCTTCGTCTTTATTTCAGCGCCCCGCGGCTCAAGCTGGACAGCGATGGTTCCTCGGCTCGCCTGAAGGATTTTGTCTGGGACATTCCGCAAACCTTCTTCCTGACGATCACCAATCCGGGCGCCGTCCTCGGACTTTTCGCAGTTTTCGGTGGCATCAGCACGTTCGTGGAGGTTCACTCGACGATCGACGTTCTGCTTCTGGTGGCGGCTATTGCCAGCGGCAGCATGCTGTGGTGGGTTGCCCTATCGAACCTGATCGGGCGCTACCGCCACCACATCGACCTGCGCATGCTCAATCGAATAAACCAGATCGCGGGCCTGCTGCTCGCGATCTTCGGTGCGGTGTTGATTGCCGAAGTCATTTGGAAGGCTGGCCACTTCTAAGGCCGGTTCCCAATCGCGGCGTCGATTTACTGATCGCGTCGCGCCAGGGTGAATTCGCCCTCGACGACACGCTTCTCAAGACCGCGCGTCAAATGGATAACGGCGTCCTCGCCGTAGATCGCGACGAGATCCGTCAGAGCGGTGAACAGAGCCGCGTAGGCCATCTGCTGCGGCTCAACGCCAGTATCCACCCCTTCATCCCAAGCAGCGAGGATAAGATCGAGCGCCTTCAACGTCGGATTTTTCGTATCGAGATCCTCGAAACACTGCATACCGGTTACAATCCTTCCCTCAACCCTGACCGCCGCGTTCGCGCGGTCCCCGTCTACTGTCACCTAGCACGACAGTTTGTGGTAGGTCGTAGCTGCCACTATTCACAGTAAACCGGCGAGAAACGATATGCGCCCCTCGGCGGCAGCCGCGTGGACGATTAGTTGGGGAAAGCCTTCAGCATTCCGTTCGAAAGCTCCGAGCCTTCCGACAGAAATCGCGTGATCGCCGTTTGCGCCGACGGGCTGCAGGTATTGTAGGTCCGGCTGTAGCTGCGATACCCCTGGTTGAAGGCACGCGTGAGTTTCGCGCGTCGAAGCGCGGTCGAGCCTTCGGCATTCATCAAGTCATTCATCCGGTCACGCCAGTATTGGCCTTCGTTGGCGCCGCAAAGCTCTCGAAGATAGTGAATGGCGCCAAGGATTTCGGATAACCGCATCAGCCGGTCGTCATAGGGTTTGCTATCGGATGCTGCGAATGCTGGCCCGCCGGCCGCTGACAGCGCCAGCATCAGCACAATGAGGTGTCGGCAGAGCTTGTGGCAGAGGCGTTTCACGTGGGCGTCCAGCACGTTGATGTTCGCTTGGCCGAAGCCATCCTGGCGGCGAATCCTTGAACGCTTATAGTCTGGATTCATGAGGCATCAAAAGGACAGTCCTCCGTGTGCTCGCGCTACAGCCTAGTATCCTCTCCGGAAGATGTGCGCGCGTTCTTCGGTGCCCCGGCCGTCGATGATTTTCCGCCGCGCTATAATATCGCGCCGACGCAGCCCGTTTTGATTGCACGTAATGATCTCAAAGGCATTCCCGAGCTTCATCTGGTGCGCTGGGGTCTGATCCCGTCCTGGATGCGCGATCCGGCAGCACTGCGCGCGCCGTTGATCAACGCCCGCTCTGAGACAGCCGCTGAAAGACCGGCCTTTCGTGGCGCGCTACGGCATCGTCGCTGCCTCATTCCGGCGACCGGATTCTATGAATGGAGCGGCAAGCGCGCGGCCCGGCAGCCAAATCTTATCAGGCTGAAAGAACAAAATCTTTTCGCCTTGGCCGGATTATGGGAAGACTGGCTTGGTGCCGATGGCAGCGAGATCGAAACAGGGACGATCCTGACCACCGCTGCAAACGCCGACATGGCAGCGCTCCATGACCGCATGCCGGTGATCATAGCGCCCGAGGACTTCGAACGATGGCTCGACTGCCGATCCGGCACGGCTGAGCATATCCTCGACCTGATGCAGCCGTTCGCCGCCGGCCGCCTGACGATCACGCCCGTCAACCCGGCACTTAATGATGTTCGCGCCGAAGGCCCCGACCTTCAGACGCCCGCAGCGTCCGGTCTACTGCTTTAAGAGCAGGCCTTCCCGGCAACGGCTCGGGAGAGAATTGCTACGGATCTCGCGCTTGCGACTCGCCCCCGAAATGAAACGGCGCTAACCTAAATGCCGTCTTAAAAGTCAAGACCTTGCCAGCATCGGCAAGTACACAGCTTCGGCCCGGCTGGGGAGCTTGGGATTGCGAGGTGCGCAGTGGCAGACGGCGCGGAGCGACAGAGGGGAGACGACGACATGGCGTATCACGGCGAGGACCTCGATCTCAGGACGTCGCAGACTTGGGCGCCAGGTGAGGTCATCCAGCCAGGGGAGGCGGCACTGTCGAACGGTAAGCGCGGATCGCTTCTTGCCGGTCCTGTACTTGTCGATGACACTGTTCTTGCCTGCTTCAACCAGGCTTACGACATCGCCGCCGCGCACCGCGCCGGTGAGGTTCGCGTCGAACATCTTCTGAATGCCATGACGCGTCTGGATTCGTCCGCTGCAGCTCTCGAAGCCAATGGTATTCGCGTCGTTGCCCTGAAACGAGAGACGGCGACGATCATCGCGGGCGACATCCCGGCAATGCCGGGAAGCAGCCCGGTATCCCCGCGCCGCTCGGACGACTTGGCTGAAGTGTTGAAGTTTGCAACCGCACTCGCTGCCCGCCGCAAAACCGCGGTATCGATCGACGATCTGTTGCAGGTTCTCTTCGATCACCGGAGTGAGTTCGGCGCGTCAGAGCTCCTTATGCGTTTTGTCGCGCGCGCCGAGCCATTGCCGCCGCTCACGCGCTCCGAACCGCGCTACGCGCCGCCGCGTTATGCCGTCGATTACGGGCGGCCGCTTTATCGCAACGAGTATCTCGGCACGCAGACCGATGCGATGCAGAATTCTCGCATCGAGTCCCTGGAACAGGCGGTGAGAGCGCTGGGACAGGATCTCTCCAACGAGCGGCACGTCATCGCAAACCTGATGCGTGACTTCGCGCGCGATACCGTCGCGCATCAGGACGATCAGGGCCGCACGCATGCAGTGTTGATTGACCGTATCGGCTCGCTTGAGTCGGCGTTTCGCGAAGGCGGAACTTCAACGCCCGCAGGAGTCGATACATCGGGGCTTGTCGCCAAACTCGGTGATATCGAAGCCGCGCTCGAGCTCCGCCTTCAGGAGATGTCACAATCCTGGTCGGTGCTTTCGACGCGGCTGCAGGAACTGGAAGCGACGATCAAGCAGCGCCCCGTCTCGCTGGAAGCTGGCGCGGGGCTCGAAGATATCAACCAAGTTATCGACTTAAAGCCAATCAGCGACCGCCTCGACATCATTGAAGAGGCCGTGCTCGGCAACAATCACAGCGGCTTCGTCGAGCTGGGAGATCGCCTGTCCCGCCTTGAAGACAGTGTTGGCCAAGTCCTCGCAACGCCGACCGGCGATGGCCGAACCGACGAGATCATCGGAGGTATCGACCGCATCCATGGGTTGTGGGGCAACGTCGAAGGACTGTCAGGAAACATTGAAGGCTTGAACGCCAAGGTCGCCACTCTGTCCGGCAACATCGATGGCCTTGCGGGACGCTTCGACACGCACGCCGGCTCTCTGACCGAGCTTGTCACTGATTTGTCCGAGCGCGTGAAGGGTGCAGAAAACGCGATCGCCGCTGAGATCGATACTGCGGCTGCGAAGCATCAAGCCTATACGCAAGACCTGACCGAAGTTCACGAAGCGCTTCTCAAGGTCAATCAGAACCAGCACACGCTTGCCGGCGCCATGGATCAGTGGCGCGCCGATTCCGCCAACGACGTGGCAGCGATCATGAACAGGCTTGGTGAGATCGATCGCGATACCGCGCTTCCTGCTGAAACGCTCGGCGCACTCAATACGCACATGGATCAGATGAATAAGTTCATCATCGAGCGGTATCATCGCCGCCATCGGTTTATGTACTGGCTGTTCGGCACTGACGATTGGATCAGCGCCAGCTGGCCCTCGTCGAAGGCCAAAATCGAAACCGACCAGCACCGCCTCAAGGTCGTGGGTCAAACGGAAACCTGAGCCTGCGGTGTGTCCCAATCTGACACACGCATTCACCATGCCTTGAGAAAGGGCCTTGAGCGTCACGCCACCCCTGTGCTCTCTTAACAAAGCGTTAACAGGCTTTGTGGGGGGCAGGAATGTTGCGTCGGTACCTGATCGTCAATGGAACGAGCACGGCATTGCTCTACGGCGGCATCTACGCTGCGATTCCATCCCTCACACATGCTGTCCAGTCCGTGCAGGACACGTTCGACGGGTTCCTGGCGCAAAGCCCGATCCTTGGACCGCTCTTCAACAAGATCATTGTTGTCGTCAGCAGCCTTTAGGGCTGGTCCCGAGGTGCCGCAGCACGCCTCAACCGGTCGTTGATCGCTTCACCGAGGCCTTGCTCCGGAATAGGCGTAACCGCAATCGATTCCGCGCCTGAGGCGTCGAGCGTGCGCAGTGTCGCAAAAAGATTTGCCGCGGCTTCGATCAAATCGCCGCCCTCGCTGATGTTGATGAAAGCGTGCGCCGGTCGCTCCGAGATCCCGCCGAACGCCATTACCGCTTCGTCCGGCCGCCATTCGTACGCATTGAGCCGCAAGCGTGCGCGCGGAGCGTAATGGCTCGCGAGCTGGCCCGGAGAAGTGAGACGATCGCCCGCTTCTTCGCGCCGTATCAAACGCTCTCCAATAACCGCTTCCAGCGCTTCCGCCGTCACGGCACCCGGACGCAACAGCACCGGCGCGCCGTCAACAAGACTGACCACGGTCGATTCCAGGCCGAGTTTCGTCGGGCCGCCGTCGAGAATGAGTGCGGCCTTCCCGCCGATGTCGGCCGCAACATGTTCGGCGCGCGTCGCGCTGACATGCCCTGAACGATTGGCAGACGGCGCCGCCAACGGCCGATGCGCTCCCGCGAGAAGCGCGCGGGCAACCGGATGATCGGGCGATCGCAGTGCAACGGTGGGAAGTCCCGCTGATACAAGCTGGCTGACGTCGGTCGTCTCGGTGCGCGGCACCACGAGTGTCAACGGTCCGGGCCAGAATGCCTCGGTCAAGCGCCGCGCTGCAGGCGAAAGCACTCCGATGATTAGAGCTTGTTCCAGACCGAGGACATGTACGATAAGCGGATTGAAAATCGGCCGGCCCTTGGCTTCGAAGATGCGCGCGACAGCTTCCCCGTTGGTCGCGTCGGCACCGAGCCCGTAAACGGTTTCTGTCGGAAATGCGATGAGCGCTCCGGCTCGGATCATTTGTCCGGCTTCGGCAATCCATTCCGTGTTGGCGGGTACGATCCTGCCCAGCATTTGGTATGTCACCTGGTTTGCTTGTACTCTCGTTCGGCTTAGTGTCCTGCTGCAAAACCGAACGGCACCGAGAGACGATTCATGACTTATCAGGCCCCCCTCGATGACATTGTCTTTGCCCTTGAGACTGTGGCGGGCCTCAGCGATATGGGGGCTCGCGGCATTTATCCTGGTCTTGATCGCGAAACGATCACTGCCATCATCCAGGAAGCTGGAAATTTCGGCGCCGAGGTCCTAGCACCTTTGAACGCGATAGGCGACCGTATTGGCTCCAAGCTCATTGACGGCAAGGTAATGACGCCTCCCGGCTTCGCCGAAGCCTATCAGGCGTTCGTGGCGGGCGGCTGGAGCACCCTGCCATGCTCTGAGGCATACGGCGGCCAGGATTTGCCCGAGATCGCGGCCACGCCTGTCGGCGAAATCTGGAACGCGGCAAACGTGTCGTTCGGTCTCTGCCCGCTTCTGACGCAAGGCGCGATTCATGCCATTGAGGCAGGCGGCAGCGAGGCATTGAAAGCGAAATATCTTCCGAAAATGGTGGCCGGCGAATGGACCGGCACGATGAATCTGACCGAACCGCACGCAGGCTCTGATCTCAGTGGGCTCTCCACGCGCGCCGTGCCGCAAGGTGACGGGACGTATCGCATCACAGGCACAAAGATTTTCATCACTTGGGGCGACCATGAGATGGCTGAGAATATCATCCATCTCGTTCTTGCGCGTTTGCCGGATGCGCCGCCGGGAACGCGCGGCATCTCGCTCTTTCTCGTACCCAAGTTTCTTGTTGGCGACGACGGCTCGCTCGGCGAACGAAACGACGTCATCTGTGCCGGTGTTGAACATAAGCTCGGTATCATGGCGAGCCCAACCTGTGTCATGAAGTTTGGCGAGAATGGCGGCGCGATCGGCTATCTCGTCGGCGAAGAAAACCGTGGCCTCGCGAACATGTTCGTGATGATGAACGCAGCGCGGCTTGGCGTCGGCGCCCAGGGAGTGGGCGTCGCGGAAAGCGCAACCCAGCACGCCATCGTCTACGCCAAGGAACGCCGTCAGGGTAATGGTTTCGGGGCGAAAAGCTCCACCAGCATGAGTCCTATCATCGAGCATGCCGACGTGCGCCGCATGCTGCTGACGATGAAGGCTCTAACGCAGGCCGCGCGCATGATCTGTTACGCCACGGCCAAGGAACTCGATGTGTCCCAACGCGCAAGAGATGACAATGAGCGCGTCGCAGCCCGCAATCGCGCAGCGCTCCTGACCCCGCTTGCGAAAGCCTTTTCCACCGATATTGCCAACGAGGTCGCCTCCCTCGGCGTCCAGGTCCATGGCGGCATGGGCTTCGTCGAAGAGACTGGCGCCGCACAGTTCTTGCGCGATGCGCGCATCCTTCCGATCTACGAAGGCACCAATGGTATCCAGGCCATTGATCTCGTCACGCGCAAACTGACGCTCGATGGCGGCTTTCCGGTAACGGCTCTACTCGGTGAACTCGGCGCCATCGTCGCGACCGTCCGCGCAGCAAAACGTAGCGAATTCGGCCATATGACAGAGCGGTTGATAGAAGGCCTGAGTGCGTTGCAATCGGCGACACTCTGGATGGCGCAAATGCTTCCCGGTCAACAGGAAAAAGCGCTGGCATCGGCGACGCCTTATCTGCGTCTCATGAGCGTCGTGACAGGCGGGATTTATCTCGCGAAAGGCGCCCTCGCGAAGGATGCCGCATCGCCCTATGTTGTTGTCGCCCGGTTCTTTGCCGAAAATATTATGCCCGAAGCGCGCAGTCTCTCGGATGCCGTACAGCACGGCGCCGACGCCGTTCTTGTTGATGCGCATGGACCGGTGTTCGCATGACAGATGAAATCGCAATCTGGCGCGAAGGTCCCATCCAGATTCTTCGTATCGCGCGCCCTGAGAAGAAAAATGCGCTGACCGGCGCCATGTACGGGGCACTCGCAGACGCCATCGAAGCGGGAGATGCCGACGACGCGATCGCCGCGCACATCATCACCGGCTCGGGTGGCGTTTTCACCGCCGGCAACGACATCGGTGATTTTCTTGCGACAGCGCGCGGCACCGGCGGTCTCGGCAAGAACGTCGTGCGATTCATTCGACTGTTGCCGGTCATCAAGAAGCCCTTGCTTGCGGCCGTCGATGGCAACGCCATCGGCATTGGCACGACGCTGCTTTTTCACTGCGATCTTGTCTACGCGGCTCCGGATGCAACCTTTGCGACGCCGTTCCTCGATCTGGGCGTGGTGCCGGAAGCCGCCTCTAGTCTCCTCATGCCGGACCGTATGGGCTATACACGGGCCTTCGCGATGCTGGCGCTGGGCGATCCCATGTCCGCTGACGATGCGCTGGCGGCGGGTTTCGTCAACGCCATCGTGCCCGCGAGTGATCTTGAAGGCGCTGCGATTGCCGCCGCTAAGCGGCTCGCCGCCAAACCGCCCGAAGCGCTCGCCATTGCCCGCCGGTTGATGCGTGGTGACCCAGGATTGATCCTTGCGCGCATGGACGAAGAAGTCGCCGCCTTCCGCGAGCGCCTTCGCTCACCGGAAGCCATCGAAGCTTTCACGGCCTTTTTTGAGAAACGCCCACCAAATTTCCGTAAATGAAAGATTGATCAACCGTCTTTCCTGTTTAGGCAAGCGAAGTCACCCCTTACCTAGGGTCCGCTAAGCGATTAGGCTGACCTCGGTCGGGCGTCGGAATGAGAGCAGTGGCATGGCGGCACTTAAGGGCAAGACTCTCTTCATCACAGGCGCCAGTCGCGGCATCGGATTGGCCATTGCGAAAAGAGCGGCGCGCGACGGCGCCAATATCGCCATCGCCGCCAAGACGGTCGATCCCACTCCCAAGCTCGAAGGCACGATCCATTCGGCCGCAAAGGAAATCGAAGCGGCGGGCGGATCGGCGCTGGCACTCGAATGCGATATTCGCAAAGAGGAAGATGTCGAGCGCGCAGTCGCGCAAACGGTCGAGCGTTTCGGTGGCATCGATATTTGCGTCAACAACGCCAGCGCAATATCGCTGACGCCAATCGAAAAGACCGAACTCAAGCGCTTCGACCTGATGTTCGCGGTAAACACGCGCGGCACGTTTCTCACCTCGAAAATCTGCCTGCCGCATTTGAAACGCGCCGAAAACCCGCACATTTTGGTGATGTCTCCCCCACTCGATATGCATCCGAAATGGTTCTCGGGTCATGTCGCGTATTCGATCGCGAAGTACGGCATGAGCCTTTGTGTGCTCGGGCTCGCCGACGAATTGAAGCCCGATGGTATTGCCGTCAACGCCCTCTGGCCACGCACGACAATTGCGACCGCGGCCGTGCAGAATATTCTCGGTGGCGATAAGCTCATGCGTATGAGTCGAACGCCGGACGTGGTTGCCGACGCTGCCTACCTCGTCTTTAATCAACCTGCGAAGACGTTTACCGGCAACTTTCTGATCGACGATACGTTTCTATACGACGCCGGCGGCGTCACCGACTTTGACTCCTACCGCGTCGACAAGTCAGTGCCGCTCGCGCCAGACTTCTTTGTCCCCATAGATTTGAAGCCACCGCCCGGCGTGAAGATCGCGCGACTTTCAGAGTTGACGCCATGACACTGTGGAGCCACCCTCGCGTTAAATGACGACGGTCCTGATTACTCATCCTGCTTTTCTGAAGCACGACACCGGCGAGCATCATCCCGAGCGGCCGGATCGGATGCGGGCGATCGACAAGGCGCTTTCCGCTTCGGTCTTCGACGAGCTTTTCCATCGCGACGCGTCGCTGCGTGATGACGACCTTACCTACATCGCAATGACGCATGGGTCGGCGCACCTGGCCAACATCACAGCCGCAATCGAGCGCATCGAAGGCGGTGCCCGCCACGTCGATGCCGATACGGTAGCGTCCGCGGGAACCTGGGAGGCCGCGCGGCGCGCTGTCGGCGCAGGGCTCGATGCCGTCGATCTCGTCATGGAAGGCAAAGTTACGAATGCCTTCTGCCAGGTCCGACCGCCCGGCCATCATGCCGAGAGCAATCGCGCGATGGGCTTCTGCTTTTTCAACAACATCGCGATTGCGGCGCATTATGCTCGCGCGAAGTACGGCGCTGAGCGCGTCGCCGTCGTCGATTTCGACGTCCATCACGGCAACGGAACGCAAGAAATTTTCTGGTCCGATAAAGACCTGTTTTACGGTTCGACGCATCAGATGCCGCTCTATCCCGGCACCGGCGCATTGAACGAAACCGGTGTCGGCAATATATTCAATGCGCCGCTGCGGTCCGGCGACGGACGTGAGCCATTCGAGGAGGCGTTCCGCAGCCGCATCCTGGCGCCTCTCCACAATTTCAGCCCCGACGTGCTGCTGATCTCTGCGGGCTTCGATGCGCACCAGCGCGATCCACTTGCGGGGCTCGAACTTGTCGAGGATGATTTTCGTTGGGCGACTGAAGCGCTCGCAGAGGTGGCGCGGCGCCATGCAAAAGGGCGAATCGTGTCGATGCTCGAAGGTGGCTACGATCTGAAGGGGCTTGCCCTGTCGACCGCCGCCCACGTAAAGGCAATGCTGGACGCAGACGGCTGAGCGGGATTTCGGGACATCCGCCCGCTTGCAGCACGAAAGCAGGACAATTATGACGACGACAGCGACCAAACCGGCTTCGGCAAAGAGCTTTGCCGACATCAAGGAAATGACCTTCGAACGCGCCTTGAAGGAGCTGGAGGTTATTGTCGGCAAGCTCGAGCGCGGTGACGTCGAGCTTGAAGAAAGCATTGAAATCTACGAGCGCGGCGAAGCCTTGCGCGACCATTGCGACAGGCTGTTGAAAGCAGCCGAGGCTAAGGTCGAAAAGCTCACGCTCGGCGCCGATGGCGCACCGTCCGGCACCGCTCCGCTCGATAAAAATGGCGATACGCCGTTTTGAGGCGTCATTCCGGCTGGGCCGGCGCGAGCGTCAACCGCTTTTTTCGGCATCTGCGGCACGCGGGCGCATTACATCCTGCCCTGAGCAGCGCTCTTTGGGGGGGATGAAAGATAGCCCAAATGCATGCTAGCGTAACTTTCGCACGGCCTGTCTCGGGCGCTCTAGGTCTAATGCCGATCGTCGCATCAAGGTTTTATAGTGAGCAAGACACCGTTACTCGATAAAATTGCGACGCCGCACGAACTGCGTCAGTTGTCGGAAGATCAGCTGCCTCAACTCGCGGCCGAGCTGCGAGATGAGATGATTGACGCCGTTTCGGTAACAGGCGGCCATCTGGGTGCGGGCCTCGGCGTCATCGAGCTGACCGTGGCGCTGCACCGGGTTTTCAACACCCCCGACGATCGTCTGATCTGGGACGTCGGCCATCAGGCCTATCCCCACAAAATTTTGACCGGCCGCCGCGACCGCATTCGCACCTTGCGCCAGCCCGGTGGTTTGGCTGGGTTCACCAACCGCGAAGAGAGCGTCTACGATCCCTTCGGAGCGGGGCACTCGTCCACGTCCATTTCCGCAGCACTCGGCATGGCCGTTGCGCGCGATCTGACGGGCAAGTCGAATAACGTCGTCGCCGTCATCGGAGATGGCGCGATGAGCGCCGGCATGGCCTATGAAGCGATCAACAATGCAGGTTCCCGCAACGAACGGCTGATCGTCGTTCTCAATGACAACGATATGTCGATTGCGCCGCCGACTGGCGCGCTCTCGGCTTATCTCGCACGTGTGACGTCGAGCGGCACTTACGTCCACCTCCGCGACTACGCCAAGCAGCTCGCCAAAATGCTGCCGAAAGCATGGGAGCGTCGCGCCGCGCGCGTTGAAGAATATACGCGCCATCTATGGCAGGGCGGAGCCTGGTTCGAAGAACTCGGCTTCTATTACGTTGGCCCGATCGACGGCCACAACTTCGAGCAGCTTCTGCCCGTGTTGAAGAACGTCCGTGATCTGGAGCAGGGACCGATCCTCGTCCACGTCGTCACGCAGAAGGGCAAGGGCTACGCACCAGCCGAAGCGTCGCCGGATAAATATCACGGCGTGAATAAGTTCAATGTCGTGACGGGTGCGCAGGACAAGCCGAAGCCCAATGCGCCGAGCTACACGAAGGTGTTTGCCGATAGCCTGATTGCCGAAGCGCGCAAGGATAAGCGCGTCGTCGCGATCACCGCCGCGATGCCGTCCGGTACGGGGCTTGACTATTTCGGCAAGGAATTTCCTGATCGCACGTTCGATGTCGGTATCGCTGAGCAACACGCCGTGACGTTCGCGGCTGGCCTCGCGACGGAGGGTTATAAGCCCTTCACGGCAATCTACTCGACCTTCCTGCAGCGCGCCTACGATCAGGTCGTGCACGACGTCGCCATTCAGAAGCTGCCTGTCCGCTTCGCGATCGATCGCGCCGGTCTCGTCGGCGCCGATGGCGCAACGCACGCCGGATCATTCGACGTCGCCTATCTCGCCTGCCTGCCGGATTTCGTCATCATGGCAGCGGCCGACGAAGCCGAACTCGTCCACATGGTCGCGACCCAAGCTCAGATCGACGACCGGCCGAGCGCGCTGCGCTATCCGCGCGGCGAGGGTGTCGGCGTCGAGCTTCCGGCCGAAGGCATTCCTCTCGAAATCGGCAAGGGCCGTATCGTTCGCGAAGGCTCGAAAGTCGCGTTGCTGTCGCTCGGCACCCGGCTTGCGGAATGTCTGAAAGCGGCGGATCAACTCGCGAGCTTCGGCTTGTCAACGACTGTCGCCGACGCGCGCTTTGCAAAACCGCTGGACGAGGCCCTAATTCGCGACCTCGCGACCAATCACGAAGTCCTGGTGACCGTGGAAGAAGGCTCCATCGGCGGCTTCGGCAGCCACGTACTGCAGTTTCTCTCGAACGAGGGCTTGCTGGATCGCGGCCTTCGCGTCCGTCCCAAAGTCTTGCCCGACGTCTTCATCGACCATGGCAAACCCGAAGCCATGTACGAAGCCGCCCGGCTTAATGCCTCAGGCATTGTCGAGACGGTCTTTGCTGCCCTTGGCCGCGCAGACATGCTAAGCGAGCGGGCATGACGCGCACATCTCCGCGTTAACCAGCTCGCCGTTCGGGAGAACAAACATGCACGCGCTCGTCAGCCTGGCCGCTCGGGTACTTTTGTCTGCTATTTTCGTCACTGCAGGTATCAACAAGGTCTCGGGCTACGAGCAGACCCAGGCGTACATGGAATCGCATGGCTTGCCGGGCAACCTGTTGCCGCTCGTCATAGCCTTGGAGGTCATCGGCGGCCTTGCCGTGCTGCTCGGCGTCTTTTCTCGCTACGCCGGTCTGGCGCTCGCCGCATTTTGCTTGGCAGCCGCCGCTGTATTTCACAGCAACTTCGCCGACCAGGCCCAGATGACGAACTTCATGAAGAACGTCTGCATGGCCGGCGGCTTCCTGCTGCTGTTCGCGAACGGCTCCGGCCGTTACGCCGTCCGCCCCGACTGACGCTGGCGTTTTGACTGACGGCCCGGTGATGCGCCTCGATCAGATGCTCGTAAGCCGCGGATTAGCGCCGTCGCGCGCCCGCGCCCAGGATCTGATCAAGCGCGGGTTCGTTTCGGTCGGCGGCGCCGTTTGCAACAAGCCAGCCTACGACGTGAAAGGCGATCTCGCCATCGCCGTTGCACCAGAAGCGCCGGGCTACGTTTCGCGCGGTGCAGAAAAACTGGCGGCGGCGCTCGCGCACTTCGGGTTCGACCCGACGGGGCGCACGGCGCTCGATATCGGAGCTTCGACCGGCGGCTTCACCGAGGTTCTTCTGGATAGGGGCGCTCGCCGCGTTTATGCCGTCGATGTTGGCACCAGCCAGCTGCACGAGCGTTTGAGAGACGATCCCCGTGTCGTCTCGCTCGAAAACATCGATGCGCGTGCACTGACGCTGAACGAAATAGCAGAGAGCATTTCCGCAATCGTCGTCGATGTCAGCTTTATCTCGGTCACCAAAGTTTTAGGCACTGTCTTGCCGTTTGCTTCACGCGGCGCTTGGATGGTGATCCTCGTGAAGCCTCAGTTCGAAGTCGGCCGCGACAACGTCGGCAGCGGCGGCATCGTGCGAGATGAAGCCGCGCGTCTGGGCGCGCTCACGAGCGTCAGCGAATGGCTCGGCGCCCGGCCCGACTGGACGGTCGTTGGCGATATGCCGTCGCCCATCCTCGGCGGCTCGGGTAACGCCGAATTCCTGCTTGGAGCGCGCTACGATGGCTGAGCGCCAATTCGCAATTGATCGGCTGGGTGCGCAAGGCGATGGCGTCGCCGACGTCGATGGCCGGATGGTCTTCGTGCCGTTCGCGCTGCCCGGCGAACGCATCGAGGCCGACGTCGAAGGTGAGCGCGGACGCCTCTTGCGTGTGCTCCAGTCGAGTGCCGAACGCGTCGTCCCAGTCTGCAAGCATTTCGGCAAATGCGGCGGTTGCAGCGTTCAGCACTTGGCGTCGGACGCCTACGCGGGATGGAAACGCGATCTCGTCGTCAACGCCTTTCAGGCGCGTGGCCTCGAACCCGACGTTGATATCCTCCAGCGGCCTGCGGGAAAACGTCGGCGCGCTGCGCTCAAGGCGCTGCGTTCGCAATCTGGCGTCGAGCTTGGGTTCCACGAAGCCGCCTCTCACGATCTTGTCGCCATCGAAGAATGTCCGGTTCTTGAGCCGAAGATCGTTGCGGCGCTGCCTGCCATCGGAAAACTCATTGCGCCATTGCTGCCGAAACGCGATGAGGCGCGCGTAACTATCACGCTCACGAAGTCGGGCCTCGATGTTGAAGTCGACGGTACGGAACGTAAACTCTCGCCGGAAATCCGCACCGGGCTTGCCTCGAACGCTAGCGCGACGGGTCTCGCACGTCTCGTTGTGGGCGGCGATATCGTCGTCGAAACGCTGCCGTCCTTCCTGACGTTCGGCCGAGCGGACGTCCTCCTTCCGCCGAGCGTCTTTGTGCAAGCCGTCGAAGCTGCGGAGATCGAAATTGCGCACCGCATCGTCGCCGCTCTCGGTAAGACAAAAAAGGTCGCTGACCTCTTCTGCGGCCTTGGCGCCTTCACGTTTCCGATTGCTGCGAACGCCCGCGTCTCGGCATTCGACGGCAGCAAAGCCGCGGTGACAGCGCTCGCCAACGCTGCGAAGAAAACATCCGGACTGAAGCCGATCAGTGCGGTCGTTCGCGATCTCTTCCGCGAGCCCCTATCACCGCTCGAACTCAACGAACATGACGCCGTCGTTTTCGACCCGCCGCGCGCGGGCGCTGAAGCGCAATCGCAGCGCTTGGCGCGCTCGAAGGTGAAGACCGTGATTGCCGTGTCTTGCAATCCCGCGACGCTTGCACGCGACGCGCGCCATCTCGTCGATGGCGGCTATAAGATCGAATCCGTCACGCCGGTCGATCAGTTCGTTTATTCGGCACACGTCGAAGTCGTCGCGGTGTTTCGCCGCTAGCGGCCTGCAAGAATGCGATCGACGAAGGCCGGAACGATCTCAGTCGCGTGACCGTAGATCGCTTCATCGAATTGGCTCGCACCCTCGGACGGTTCGAGGTTGAGTTCCACCGTGCGCGCACCGTGCTCGCGCGCTTCCGCGACGAAGCCGGCGGCGGGATAGACGTGCCCACTGGTGCCGATCGATAGGAACAGATCAGCCTCTGCGAGCAGCGAAGTGATCCGCCCCATCTGATACGGCATCTCGCCGAACCAGACGACGTCTGGCCGCATCCCGCCCGGCAGCCCGCAATAGGGGCACGACGTATCGACGAGTAGATCGTCCTGCCACGGAATCCGATGCTTGCAGAAGGTGCAAAGCGCCTTAAAGAGTTCGCCGTGCATATGGATGAGTGAATGCGATCCGCCTGCTTCATGCAACGCATCGATATTCTGCGTGACGATCGTCACACCGCCATGTTCGGCTTCGAGACGACCCAAAGCGACGTGCGCGGCGTTCGGCTTGATCCCGTGATGCGCGCGTCGTCGTGAGTTATAGAAATCCAGCACCAGCGCCGGATCGCGCTGAAACCCGTCGGGGGTCGCGACGTCGCGCCAATCGTATTTTGACCAGATCCCGTTCGGATCGCGAAATGTAGCTACGCCACTTTCGGCCGACAGTCCCGCGCCGGTTAGAATGACGATCTTTCGATACTGCGCGATTGCCCGGCCCTCGAATTCTACCCGCCGACTTGGCCGCGGTGTCGGAGGAAATGATCCGCGAGCACGAGCGCCATCATCGCTTCGCCGACCGGCACGGCGCGGATGCCGACGCACGGATCATGGCGGCCCTTGGTGATGAGTTCGGTCTCATGACCCTGCCGATCGATCGTCCGGCGCGGCGTTAAAATCGAAGACGTCGGCTTGACCGCAAAACGGCAGACGACAGGTTGGCCTGTCGAGATGCCGCCCAGAATGCCGCCCGCGTGGTTCGACAGAAAGTCCGGTGCGCCGTCATTACCGATGCGGATTTCGTCCGCATTCTGCTCACCCGTCAGCTCGGCAGCCGCCATGCCATCGCCAATCTCGACGCCTTTCACGGCGTTGATCGACATCATTGCGCTGGCGAGGTCCTGATCGAGCTTGCCGTAAAGGGGTGCGCCCCAGCCGGCCGGCACACCTTCTGCTACAACCTCGATAATTGCGCCTACGGACGAACCAGCCTTGCGTACCCTATCGAGATAGTCGGCCCAATGCTCCGCCGCCTGCTTGTCCGGAGAAAAGAACGGGTTGTTGCCGACCTCGTCCCAATCCCAGTTGCCGCGGTCGACTTTGAGCTGCCCGATCTGCACTAGCGCGCCGCGGATCTTGACGCCGGGGATGACCTTCCGTGCCACCGCGCCAGCCGCCACGCGCGACGCCGTTTCGCGGGCCGACGACCGTCCGCCGCCGCGATAGTCGCGAATGCCGTACTTGGCGTCGTAGGTGAAGTCGGCGTGCCCAGGACGGAACTTGTCTTTGATCTCGCCATAGTCTTTCGAGCGCTGATCGGTATTTTCGATTTCGAGCGCGATGGGCGTTCCGGTCGTCACCTGCTTGCCAGACGCGTCGGCGAACACGCCGGACAGGATTTTGACCTCATCGGCCTCTTGGCGCTGAGTCGTGAAACGCGATTGCCCGGGCTTTCGCTTGTCCAGATAGGCCTGGATCTCACTGGCTTCGAGCGCGATGCCGGGCGGGCAGCCGTCCACGATGGCGCCGATCGCCGGGCCGTGGCTTTCACCCCAGGTCGTCACGCGAAAGAGATGTCCGAAGGTGTTGTGAGACATTGCCTAAAATATGCGGGAGTTGGCCCGATGGGCACCGATGGCTCTGCAACGATTGTTGCCGGGCTGCGTCACCGCTCTTCTTAGGTGGCTGGCGGGATGGCGGCAAGAGCGGATCGCGGCCAAAGCCGCGTGACAACGTTCCGCGACGCAGATTAACTCAACGAAGTTCTGCGTTCGTCGGCAGTTCCGTCGTCCTGACGATGGGACGAGGCAGGTGTGAGTCCGTATTCGACCGGCAACTCGGCCGGGCCCGCATCCGCTGCCCGAAAGCAGCCTGCGGCGCATCGCAGGATCGCACGTTGCGAAGGCGGTACGGACAGGTCGCTCATTCGAACGGCCACGCCATATGCCACGTCTTATCCCTTTCGGGGCGACATCGCTGTCGGCCCATAAAAAGCCCATTCCCCTCGGATTGAGCTCCGGGTCGAAGGGGTTTTCAGCATGCACTCCTTATCGAGTGCCGAAGAGCCGGAGAGCCGCATCTCCGGCTCTTTTGCTTTGTTGAAGCAGTTGCCCGTTTACAGCCATCGCATCTTGGCGTCGGCGAGCTTTAAAATCTTGTCCTGAGGCACTTCAAGGAAGGGGACCCGTCCTCTGTCGATCCCGAGCAGAGCCCCACGCGCAACGCGGCTAACGCCGCCGTGGCCGACGGCAACCGTGTTCTGATTGAGAGTTCCGAGCCATTTCGAAACGCGGACTTCGAGGTCGTGGTAACTCTCGCCATGACGCGGCCGCCAGCCGTACGGATCAGCGGCCTTGGCGGCGACACCCTCGGGGTCTTTCAGCGGCAACTCGCCGGCGAGTTCGCCTTCCCAATGGCCGTAACTGAGTTCTGCAATGTCCGGCTCGATGCGAAAGACGTTCGGATCAAGGCCGAGCGCCTCGCGGATCAACCGCATCGTCTCGATAGCCCGCTGCAGCGGACTGGCGACGAAATCGAATTCCGCGATGGATGGCATCAGGGTTTTCAGCAGGCTGCCGTGGCGGCGCGCCTGCGCTCTGCCGGTATCGTTCAAGGGAATGTCGCGCTGCCCCTGGTAGCGCGCCTCCCGGTTCCAATCCGTCTCGCCGTGACGAATGAGATAGAGCGTGAGTCCGGGCTTCAACGACACCGTCGTCGCCGCCCCGTCACTCACGCTTCGTCGCTCTTGACGACCGAAATGTCGGGCGCTTCCTCGTTCTTCATGCCCTGGACGTGGTAGCCGCTATCGACGTGATGAATTTCACCCGTCACGCCGCGCGACAGGTCCGAGAGCAGATAGAGCCCGGCGTTGCCCACGTCATCGATGGTGACGTTGCGGCGCAGAGCCGAGTTATATTCGTTCCACTTCAGGATATAGCGGAAGTCAGCGATGCCGGACGCAGCCAGCGTTTTGATGGGGCCCGCGGAGATCGCGTTGACGCGGATGCTGTTGCGGCCGAGGTCGGACGCCAGATAGCGCACGCTGGCCTCAAGCGCGGCCTTGGCGACGCCCATCACGTTATAGTGCGGCATCACCT
>JAFECH010000080.1 GCA_018242255.1 Pseudomonadota bacterium
TCAAACGATTTATGCCGATAAGGACGGTGCGGTCGCGGCGCCGACGGCGGGGCTGCATTTCACGCCGGAGCTTTTTGCGGCCCTTGATGAGCGTGGCGTCTCGCGCCACTTCGTGACGCTGCATGTCGGCGCGGGCACGTTCCTGCCGGTGAAGGTGGATGATACCGACGCGCATAAGATGCATTCGGAGTGGGGCGAGGTTTCGCCTGAGACCGCGGCGGCGCTGAACGAGGTGCACGCGCGTGGCGGGCGGATCGTGGCGGTTGGCACGACGTCGCTTCGGCTGCTCGAAAGTGCGGCGCGCGAGGATGGCACGATCATGCCGTGGTCGGGCGAGACGGCGATTTTCATTACGCCCGGCTATCGCTTCAAGGCGATCGACGTGCTGATGACGAACTTCCATCTGCCGCGTTCGACGCTCTTCATGCTGGTTTCGGCATTTTCCGGCCTCGGCACGATGCGCGCAGCCTACGGACACGCGATCCGTTCGGGCTACCGGTTCTATTCCTATGGCGACGCTAGCCTGCTGTTTCGCGACACGGGCGGTTGATAGCGGTTGATATTGCGTCTTCGGCGCTACTTCTCTTGTACAAATCGCATTGCTAAGCTCGATCCGTGCCAATCCCGGCCTCAGCCTCGTTCCTGTGAGCCCCTATGACATCTCATGTGCGTGCCCTTCTGCTGCGATTTAATGCGATAGCAATTCTGACAATCGGCATGTTCCTCTGCGCCGGGGTAGATGCGCGGGCGGAAAGCGCATGCACGTCCGTCGATACGCCGCGCTGCGTCGAGAAGCTGCCGACGGGGATCGACATGGCCTACATCGAAGTCGGCCCCGCGGATGGCAAACCGGTTCTTCTCATTCACGGACTGACCGACAGTGTCCGATCTTGGTCGCTGTCGATGGATGATTTGCACAAGATCGACCCGAGCCTTCACATCATCGCTGTCGATCTGCGCGGGCATGGCCAGAGCAGTATGCCGGACGCCAAAGCGTGCGCGCCCGATCCCGAGAAATGCTATCGCATGTCGGATCTGGCGGCCGATGTCGTTGCCTTCATGAAGGCCAAGGGAATCGCCAAAGCAGATTTGGCCGGACATTCGATGGGATCGTTCGTTGTCCAGGAAATTGCGCTCAGCCATCCGGAGATGGTGGGACACGCCATTCTAGTCGCGACCGGAGCGAAGAGCGTCGGCAATGCGGCGCTCAGCGATTTCGTGCTGAAGCAGACGGTCGAAGGTGCATGGAAAAAAGCTCTGGAAGCGAAAGGATTGGCATTTCCCGCAGGTGTCTACGAGTTGACGCCGCTCGATGCCGATCCCAATGCCATGGAGTGGATTGCAGCGAACTGGACGCTCGATCCGGCGGCGCAGCCCGCGTTTCTTAAGCCCTATACGCCAGAGACGGCGAAGACCCGTCTGGGGACGTGGATTGGCGCAACGCGCGGGCTTCTGGCCCAGGACAATACCGAGCGTCTAAAGAGCATGTCGGTGCCCACACTCGTGCTGTGGGCGACGCAAGACAGCATCTACCTCGCAAAAGACCAGGACGAGATCAAAGCGTCGCTCAAGGAGGCCGCTGCGAAGACGGGGTTGATGTTCTATTGGAAGGAATTCGGTAAGCTGCCGCTGCCCGCTTCGGGAGCGCAGGAGAGCGACGTCGGTCATAATATTCAATGGTCGGCTTCGGAAACGGTGGCGAAGGATATCGACGCTTTCCTCAAGACGGGTGCGCCGACGTCCGACCTGGCGCATAGCGATGCGGCTCCCAATATCAGCACGATTATCGTCGAGCCCGGCAAGGCCGTCGTCGATAAAATCGAAAAATAAAAACGTCCGGACGAGAGCCGGCGCATGAAGAGATTTGAATGCAAACGAGTAAGCTTGAGACGCCATCTTCTGATGTGTCGGCGCGTGCTTCGGCCTTCGCATTCCGGAAGCTGGCGCAGGATGGCAAGGCGCGGCTCGGCGAGATCCACACGCCGCGCGGCGTGATCCGGACGCCGGCGTTCATGCCGGTGGGCACGGTCGCGACGGTAAAGGCGCTTTATCCCGAACAGGTGCGTGACGCGGGGGCCGACATTCTGCTCGGCAATACGTATCACTTGATGCTGCGGCCGGGTGCTGAACGCGTCGCGAAGCTCGGCGGCCTGCACAAGTTCATGCGCTGGGAGAAGCCGATTCTGACAGACTCAGGCGGCTTTCAGGTGATGAGCCTCGGCAAGATCCGCAAGATCACGGAAGAAGGCGTCGCGTTCCAATCGCATCTCGACGGTTCGCGGCACATGCTTTCGCCGGAGCGTTCGATCGAAATTCAATGTCTGCTCGGTTCCGACATCCAGATGCAGTTCGACGAATGCATCGAGCTTCCGGCGGAGCGCAAGGAAGTCGAGCGCGCGATGGAATTGTCGCTGCGCTGGGCAGAGCGGTCCAAACGTGCCTTCGAGATGCAACTTGCATCAGGTGGTGCGGGACCGGGGCAGGCGCTGTTCTCGATCGTGCAAGGCGGCACCGACATAGAGCTGCGGCATCGTTCGGCGGATGCGCTGGTTGAGATGGATTTTCCGGGCTACGCGGTCGGCGGCCTTGCGGTCGGCGAGGGGCATGAAGCGATGATCGCGACACTCGGCGAAACGCTGCCGCATCTGCCGTCTGCGAAGCCGCGCTATCTCATGGGCGTCGGCACGCCGCTCGATCTCATCGAAAGCGTGCGGCTCGGCGTCGACATGTTCGATTGCGTGATGCCGACGCGGAACGGGCGGCATGGCTATGCCTTCACGTGGGGCGGTCCGCTCAATATGCGCAACGCCAAGTTTGCCGAGGATGCCGCGCCACTCGACGAGTTCAGTTCGTGCCCGGCCGCGCGGGATTTTTCGCGCGCGTATATTCATCACCTGATCAAGTCGGGCGAATTTCTCGGCGCGATGATCCTGTCGTGGGTCAATACCGTCTTCTATCAGGACCTGATGGCCGCAATGCGCTCGGCCATCGCCGAAGGCCGCTTCGAGGATTGGGCTGCAGAGACAAAGGCGCGGATCATCGCTTCTCCTCAATCTCCATAGGTTCAAGCGGCTCCAGCGCCATAAGGTCTTCTTTGTGCGCGATGCGTTCGCGATGGATCAGGTAGAGGCCTGAGCCAACGATGACGAGCGAGCCGATGAAACTCCATTGGTCCGGCTTGTCGCCGAACACAAGGTAGCTCAGCGTAATCATGCTGATCAGCTCGATGTAGATGAAGGGCGTCACCGCCGAGACCGGCGCGAAATGGTAGGCCCGGATCAACAGGAAGTGACCACCGCCGCCGAGCGCGCCGAGGAGGATGAGCATCGTCCAAATCTCGACGCTCGGGAACCAGATCCAGTCGTGAAACGCGAACGGGGCCGCGGCGACGAGGCCGACGATCGAGCCGTAGTTGAGTGTGACCAGTGGCGGATCGAACGCCGAAAGCTTGCGCGTGACGATCAGGAGCAGCGAATAGCAAAACATCGATCCGAACGCGAAAGAAAATGCCGGATCAAACGTGGTGAAGCCGGGACGCACGACTATCAGGATGCCGATGAAGCCGACGGCAATTGCCATCATGCGCCGCCAGCCGACATGCTCGCCGAGCAACGGGACTGCCAATGCCGCAACGACGAGCGGCGTCAGGAACGTGATCGACAGCGTCTGATCGAGGCGCAGATATTTCACGGCGACAAAGTTCAACAGCGTCGTCAGCACCATCAAGGTCGAGCGCGTCAGCTGGAGTTTCAAGGTCGCGGTTTTGAAGAGGCGCAACATCCCCACGGGGCCGAGCAGAACGGTGATCCAGCAGATCTGGCTGAAGAAGCGCATCCAAACGATCTGCGAAACCGGAACGCCGAGCCGCGTGCCGAGGTACTTCGCGGTCGTATCGAGGACCGAGAAGAGGGTGACACCCGTGCAGACGAGGAGGATGGCCTTCAGGCGATCGGGCATCGGACGAGTTCTTCTGCGAGAAGGTGTGCGCGGCTCAGCCTCGCCGGGCAGCCGGCGAGCGTCGTCGTTACGTTCTATGTTCGGAGCCTGCGTCCGCGCTTCGGCGGACGCAGGAAAAGGTGTGGCTGATGCGGTGCCGTTAGGACTTGGTCATCGCATCGCGTTTTTTGAGCAGCTCGTCGAGCGCGGCCTGTTGTTCGGCGATACGGTCGGCATTGCGGCTTTCGTCGGCGGCACCGGAATAGGCGGCAGCTTGTTCGACGAGTTCGCGAAGGTTGTCGCGAAGGATGGCGATGCGCTGCTCGATCTCGTTAAGGGTTTCGGTGTCGGCCATGGTCGTTCCTAATCGTTAGAAGCGGCGCGCATCGTCGGCGCGTTGTTCGGCGGTGATATAGCGCGACGCAACTTCAGGGGCCACCTGCGTTTCGCGCCGGCTGCGACCATCCGCCGGAGGGGCCGGTAGAATGTGGGTTGCGGGTTCCGAAGGTCGTTTCTATAAGCACGCTTCGGCGCGCGACGTGCCCATCCCCTTTGGCGGATGCGGTGCGGCTTGGGGCCGGGATCAAGCTTGGCAGTGCATTCTGACCAAGTCATTGATTTGGTGTGATAAAGGGCCCGTAGCTCAGCGGTAGAGCATCTGACTTTTAATCAGAGGGTCGTTGGTTCGATCCCAACCGGGCTCACCACCAAATGCGATGTGATGCAAACGGCCGGCGCTTGCCTGCGGCAAAGTTCGTGGGCCGAGCGCATCGTTCGAGCCGGATAGCACATGCTGTGGAATTTAACCGAAAAACGCGGTTTGCGGCCCAATCCCGTGAGATCAGCCATGCAGTTGCGTGCATGGACAACCCGCGAGCTTCGCGGCATGACCCGCCGCTCAAATTTCATGAGGCCGCGCGAGGTGCGCGTGTAACGAATAAGATGGCACTTTGTACGTATAGCTCCGACGAACTCGCTGAGGTTCAGCGCATTCTCCAGGAGATCATTGCCGAAGCGCAGTCATCGCCCAACAGCCCCGATGTGGACGAGATCATCGAGCGGCTGTTCGACCTGGCCGATCATGGCGAGCGCGATCCCGAGAAGCTGCGCGCGTCCGTGCTTCACAAGGCGGCTTAGCCGTCGCGCGACGCAAAGCCTCGCTAATTGAAATCTCTACACCACAGGTGCGTTCCGGATAACCGGCCGATGCTGTCGTCGCCTGGCTCAAACGGCATAACGGTAGCGGTGCGCTTAGATGTGACGTCGGCGCCTGGGAAGACCATGAATACTGCCGCGCCTTTCTGTTCGCATGAGTCTTCTATTCGCTGTTCCTGATCGCGTTTCACAGTGTCGGAAAAGCGCTGGTCTGAACACAGAGCCAGTTGTCCCGCAGCGTTTGTGATCTCGATGTGCAGGAGCAACGTGCAATGGCTGAGGCGCTTCCGGCCCTTACTCCGTGTGCGATGCAAAATCGAAATTTGTGAATGAAATTGCGGTCAACCGGAATAATGCCCGGTATTCGAAGAAAACTTGATTGCGCCCTGCCATCCGAAATGCACGATCATTCATCGACGACATCCACTTAAGAATGGTGCGTCGATATACATGCTGATCGTTTGTTTCAGATCTAGGGAGACTCTCATGCGTCGTAGCGTTTTCATTTTGTCATTCGCCACTTTGTTCGTTGCAGCTTCAGCGCAGGCACAAACGCCACTGAGCGATGCCGACTGCGAGGCGACTTGGAAGGCAGCGGGTGGTGCTGACCTCACGCCCGACACGGCAAAACCTTTCATCGCAAGTTTCGATCAGGTCGACGTCGACCACAATGGTGCGATCAACTGGGAAGAGTTCAAGGCCGGCTGCGCGAAAGGCTTTGTCACGAAGTGAGCCGCTGCCAGTACGCTCTGGCTCACTGAACTTTTGCGGAGCCCTTGCACAGAACGGACGCCTTGCGCTGACGGCGCGGAAGGCGTCAATGGGCATCAGCCTTGCTGGGGGAGCATCTTCCTCCAGCAAGGTCCCCGTGCAGTTTCATTTTATGAGGCACCCATGCCCTATGCCGTAAATGAAGACCTGCCGCCATCGGTGCGCGATAACCTGCCTGATCACGCCCAGGATATTTTTCGCGCCGCCTTCAATTCCGCCTACGACGAATACTCCGGCGACGAGGAGAGAGCTTTTCGCGTGGCTTGGGCGGCGGTGAAGCGCATGTACGTCAAGGAAGGCGGTCAGTGGGTGCCGCGCGGCGTTCCGGGATAATTGACCGCGACGAGCCAGCCAGACCGCAACGCGTGGGAGGCGTTGCGGCGGCATTTTTTGCTCTTCATCGAAAAGATTTGAAATGAAATTTTGTACAAGATCGCATTATCGTTGTCCGCAACCTAGAGACTGCAAGAATGCCGAACTACATTTCCTCCATCTAAGCTATAAGCTCCGGCACTGTGTGACTGAGCAGAAATGAGGTTGAGGAAATGTCGACATATAAAGGCGAGTGCTTCTGCGGAGCCGTGAAGCTGGAAGCGACTGGTGCGCCAGCCGCGATGGGATATTGCCATTGCAATTCGTGCCGAGCTTGGTCAGCAGGCCCCGTCAATGCGTTCACGCTCTGGAAGCCGGATGACGTGCGCGTGACGGAAGGTGCCGAATTCATCGGCATGTATCAGAAGACGCCGGTGAGTGAGCGGCAATACTGCACGAAGTGCGGTGGCCATGTGATGACCAATCATCCTCCGCTCGGGCTACTCGACGTTTATTCGGCGATACTGCCGACGTTGGCCTTCAAACCGGAAGTTCATGTGAACTATGCCGAGACGGTTTTGCCGATGAAGGACGGTCTGCCAAAGCTCAAGGATTTTCCGAAGGAGTTTGGTGGCTCAGGCGAAGTCATTCCCGAGTAAAGCTTCGCGCGCCGACACAGAGGCCGCGCTTGATGATGATAAGCGCTCGCTTCGGCGGGCGCTTTTTTGCTGTCTGATTTGGCCTGAATGCGGAATGGCGGCTTGTTTGCGATTCCCGACGCGATGAACGAGCGATGAATATCGCCCCGAGAAATAAGGCTCCGCCTCGAACCATTTACGAATGATAGCGCTGTGCAGACCGCGAATGAAACAAATCCCATGTGGCGCGCGTTTGGTGCTCACAACACGGCGGGCCAACTGCCCAAGGAGGAAGAAATGAGAAAATATATCGGTCTGGCTGCAGCGCTTGTCTCGGCTCTACCGCTGATGACGTTTGCGACCACCGCCGACGCGGGCGGCCGCCATTATCGCGGCGGTTATCATAATGGATGGCATGGCCGACACTATGGGTACGGCTACGGCCGCCACAGGCATCGCGGACACGGCTATTGGCGCAACGGTCGTTGGATTGCGCTCGGCGTCGGTGCTGCGATCGCAGGCGCCGCGGCAGCGAGCGCTTATGATGATTGCTATTGGCGCTACGGCCGCCGCTACTGCTACTAACGTCTCGTTTCGGCAGTCACGTTATGCCCCGGCCTTTCAAGGCTGGGGCTTTTTTGTCGACTGCCACGTGGCCGAATTTACTGCCCGAGGGTTTTGCACAGCGCCCTGTGCATTACTCGAATT
>JAFECH010000081.1 GCA_018242255.1 Pseudomonadota bacterium
GGTATCTTCTCCTGGCTTTGGTTGCAGGATTGTTTGAAAGACGCCGAAAATAGAGGTGGCTCGCTGCTGGCCGTCAAGTATGTAATCGATTGGAAAGTCTGGGTCCTGATCAGGAAGAGAATACGGCCCAAGTTGTTTCTCTATTTGTAACGCAGTTTTGGTTCGCCAGAACAGGAGAGATCCAAAGGGAAAGCCCTTGTAAATAGAATCCATCAAATGGGCCACGCGATCAGCGTCCCAGACAAAGCCCCTTTGAAAGCTTGGGATTCGAATGTTGCCGTAGGTCACCTGTTGAATGAGCTCTGGGATAAAAAGTTGATCTGCCATGTTAAAGCTCTTTATGGATAAGCTGTCCGTATAAATCGATTTAGTTCCCGTCATTGATGCAACAACATCAATGTGTCCACCCAGCACAATATAAGTAGGGTGGCGCAAGTGTCGTAAGAATTCGATCATTCGCGCTGTCGCTAAGGTCAATCCTCCACCCACCTGAACGTCCAGGCCTATGGAAATCTGCTTGGGCGATTGTGGAAATTCACGCGCGGGCTGGAGCCTGCAGAATAACGAAGCGCAATTTTGGGCGAGGCACAGCGGCTCCCGTTTCGACGTCATACGACAGAGGCGTTAAGGTTCGCGCAGAACAGGTGTCAGCTTTTGACATGAGGAAAACACCTTGCTTGGCCATCCTGGTGGACATCACAAGCCGTTCCTGGCTGATTTAATGTCGAGAAGATTGATCTGAGCAATTTTGTCTTTGTGGATCACGATGGTCAGCTTCGCAGGATACTTGAATCGCATCTCGCTAATTCTGAACGTCCAAAGCATTATTTTCAGAAGATCCTCGTCGGAAATATTTTTGTGCCCTTGGATGCGAGTTATTCCTGAGCCGAAGATCGTGGTCGATACGCTTTGCTGAGCATAGAGCTTGTTCACCTTGTCCCAGAACGTAATGAGGAACTCAAGGTATTCGGGCATCGTCAGAAACGCTTTATTGTTCTGATCGAACTTGGAGAACGCAGTCAGAAGATAGTCTTTGTAGAGGCAAATCGTTCCTATCTGATACCTCTTCTTCTTTCCCTGTTTTCTGGCCAAGTTGTCCGTCAGGACTTCGTTATCATCAAAAGCGTACTGCTCGATGTAATGATCCAGCTCGGAAAGTGGAACACCCAGGTGCTTCTGGATGAAAACGCCATTGAGGGAAGTCTCGGCGATTATGATATTGTCTACTTGCGTATCGAAATACTCATTGAATGCGATTGCCTTCAATCCCGGCTGCTCAAAAATGTCGCCGGTCTTGATCGCAACTTCGCTGCCCTCGATCTTGATGTCGATGCTCTTCAGGTTGTTCGATCGAAGCCATATCACCACGTAGACGAGTGCCAGTAGAGCCAAGAAGGCGCAACCGAGCTTCAGCTTCCAGTCGGTAGGAATGTCAAAAAAAATAACCACGACTGACAGCGTGCCACTAACGACAGAGGTGGTTTCAAGGAATTTCTTGAAGACGCGCCCATCCCAAAAGTTGACCTTTGCCATGGCGCGGACCAATTCGCTCCTATGTGTCGATTGCCTAAGCGTTGTACCTGTAGATGTTTGGAGCCTTCCCACTGCCCACGATGAATTCGCCATCATGTAGGGATTGTTTGATGACTTCCTTGTTCATAGGAACGTGGAGGGTAGGTACTCCGGCCATTGAAGCCGCAAATACAGGAAGATTGCTCCAAAGGCTCTTGACCGCCTGTTTCAATGATCCATCAACCAACAAACTTTCCTTCGTGGGGTATTCTGGGTAGATGACAATGACGGGCAGTCCCTGATCGTTTATCCCGTAGTCGATTTCTTCACGAAGAGCGCGGGAGTTTGTCGTAATCGAACTCAAGAAAAAAATGATATTCTTAGAGTTTCGAAGCCGTTCCCTGAGCCTAGGTTTCAGTGTGTATTCCCAATCACTGCCATCACGCACGCTGTAAGTTTTTTCGTGGGAATCAATGAAGGGGAACGTCGAATCGGCGCCTTTCCACATTCGCAGAGTATTATAGTACTGAAAATCTTTCGTCGCGTTAGCTCCCAGCGAGCTTGGATGAAATGGTTCTGCAACATAGAAGGCGGCGTAGTTTCCGTTTCGATATGCCATAACTCTCATAACCCTCAATCAGAGTGAAATGCCATAAACTTGCGGGTGCTAACTGGTCGGGACTGCGGAAACAAGAACAAGCAACTTCAAAGTTCGCACCACTCCACATCAATTTTCAGTATTGTTGGACGTGGGCGTCTTAAATCGCGGGGCTAGGCAGGTCCAACCCTGTCATTGGTTGCATACTGCTAGCAACTCGGCTTGGTGCTTCTTACAGCGCGCAGCTAGCAGCTTAAAACTGCGCAGCGCCTCAGCGAATTAATATCGATCACTAAAAAGGCAAGCCTCATCATTCCAAAGAATGAGTACGGGATTCGTTGAGATCTCTTATGCGATTTATATTATATCCACTATTTTTGTTTGCGCGAGCGCATCAGTCTCTATGTACCGCTGAGTAGTAGTCAGCGCGCTGTGTCCCGCAAGCATTTGGACGTCCCTTAGCGAGCCTCCCACAGTCGAAATCTTACGCGCTGCGTTGGTAATAAAAGTCCGCCTGCCTGAATGACTGGAACAACCTTGCAGTCCTAATTTATTGAACCAGGCTGAGAACAGATTGACCATCGCTTGAGCGCAGAATTTATCAGATCGTTCCGTGGTGATCACATATTTGCCAGAACATTTTCTGAGACGCAAATCCTGCAAAGCCGCTCTCAGTTCTTTGTTGAGGGGGATTATGCGGCCGGACTTTCCTTTGCTGGCCGAATTCCGCAAATGCATTGAAGTGGCAAGGGCGCCATCCGGCTCAAGGACCATGTCCCAAGATAGGTTGGCAATCTCTTTCGCCCTGAGGCCGGCTTTTAAGGAGAGTAGAGCGATGACCCGGTTGCGAGCCGGATATCGTGTCCTGTCCAACATCGCGAGTAGAAGCGCGACTTGGGTTTTGTTGAGTGTCTTGGCTTGCTTCGTAAGACCCATGTCAAACTCGTTTCGTTTCACCGGTGAAAGACCGGAAAAATAATGAGTCTCCGGGTCCATGAAAGCAAGCGATCGGAAAACTGATTCAGTTTGAGTGACTTAGTCCGACTGATTATGAAAGACTGATTCTATAATCAGTCGGTTTTGCCAATCTCAATTTCCTCAATCAGCAATATGAGCCATCAATTTGAAAGGGGGGGTTAGTTTTGTGGAATGCAAACTTGAGCGAACACGGATTGCCCATCTCCTTTCCAAGAGAGGACTTGCCCGCGGGACAGCTTTATCATCAATGAGGTTGTCGATTTTGCGGCCCGGTAATCTACGTTGAGTTCAGCAGCCGGAGCGTTGAAATAGTCTAACAGGGAAAACTCAAACTCTTTGCAAGTGCCGTCGAGGCACACATCCGCATTCGCCCCGTTCTCCATCTCACCAAGACTTTTCTTCAATCGAGATTTTGCGTTGGGCGCTGAAAGTAAAGCGATGGTAAACTTCATTCTTTTGTCTTGGATTGTGCAGCCCGCAATCGCGATCCGGGCTCCCTCTGCGGTCTGCAAATATGCCTCTTTACCGCCATCTCCAGTTTGAATGTTGTAGTTGGCGTTGGCTGGAACGATATCGGTAGATTTTTCTTGCGTTTCATTAGACGAGATATTGATTTCGGTAACTTCCAGAACTAACGGTGCGTGGTGGTGGCCGGTATGAGCGCCAAATCCGTTGCCTTCGACAGTTACATCGGTGCCAACTGTCGCGTTCAGAGCCTTCGTTATCGAACTAACTGTCGAATAAAGCTGCACTCGGTCGAAGCGATTGTTAGGGTCAGAAAAATCGTCGCCCGCTAAGCAAATTGGCGATCGCAATTTCAGGATAAGAGTCTGTTCGTCTTCGCCCCCAAAGGGACTGGAAAATAATTGCCGCGAAAGGCTTCCTGATAAAGTTATCTTTGCATCTGTTCTGACGCAATCGAGCGCGAGCACAGGCGAAGTAAAAAGAATGATCAGGATGAGCGACCGCGACATCCATCTAAAGAATTGTGATGCTATTTCAGCTGTCACGATTGCCTCGCTGAGGTGGTCAAACACATGATCCGCTATCGTTGATCTGAAGAAGCTGAGATTACAGTCTGGCTTAAAATGAATTTACACCCATTTGAAAGCAAGAAATTTGACGATCTATCCTGTCTCTGCGGATTCCAAAAGAGAGCGGAATCAGTAACTGGAAGTTGAAGAATGAGTGTGTTGAGCAATCAAGGGGCAACATATGACCCTCTAAATTTACAAACGACTGGAGAACTGAGAAGGAGTTTATACCACGCAACCAGTTCGGAAATTCATCCAATCTATGGAGTCTGAGTAACCAGACTTCGTCCGATATTTTGCCATGTAGCCAAGCCAACCGCGTGTGTTCGTGCATGGCTTTACATCAACTACCACGTTGCCGAAGTAGGTTTGATGCCACTTCTGGATCACCTCAGCACAAAATTGTTCACCTGAAGTTTGGTGCGGCCGGTCCAGACATAAATGAAGGTGAGGGCTCACGCGATGGTCCTCCATCACCGCAACACATCTAAGTCGCGCTCCTTTACGCCGCTCGTTTTTTTTGAAGAAAGCGCGTTCAAGCAAGTTCAGGAAATGTCTCAGGTTCTTGCTCGCATGATGAGAGTCTAATGGGATCCAGAACTTACCCGTTTTCGCAGGACTGACGCTGAAGTAACCCTTCTTTAGGGTGAGCGTTACGGCGTACGGGTGCTTCCAAGGAAGCGAGCTGACATAGTCTAAAATTGCTTTCCGGAATTTCTGATCTCGGCTCCTGGTTTCTGGCTTACCTTCGCGCGGATGCGGATTGGCCGTCGTCACTGACGCAATCCTCTTATCCATGCGTCGTACCTTTTCAGCGCACCTTGATGTGCCTCTGATAGGGCAGGCAGCTCGCAATTCAGTACGAACTCGATATCACGCGCCACGCAGCGTCTGATGACGTCGCTTCTGTTCCAATGGAGTGCCGCGGCTACACGATCTAAGTCATTCAAGAGCGAAACCGGTAATGCAATCAGCACGGATTTTCTCACTTTAGTGTCCTACCCTTTCTCTCGGCAACAATCGGAATAAATGCGCATTCCCGAACTATATTTAGGCATATAGAGATTTCGGCGCCCGAAAACATCTTTCACCGGTGAAAGACGACCAGCGCAACGTTCATCAGGAAATTAAATGTACGGTTGTCGCTTTTGCGAAAATAAAGGTTCAGCCAGATAATTGCTCAATTTTTCCGACGGCCAATATCGCCATATTGCTGCCAAATATTTCTGTAATACGGGGTTTATGAGATAGCCGGATGGCTTTGCTTTGAGGAACGGAGTTTCCTCAGCCTCTGAACCGGATGGTTCGCCACTTCTATTCAGCAGTCTACGGACTGCGGGAAGAGCGATCCATCTATTGATCCTCTTCCTTTCTGTTTAGCGCGATGCGGTGAAAGCCGCAGAAAGGAAGGTGTGGAATGTCATACAAGTAGCCGTGCTGAGATCGTTGCCCTATTGAAGTGGCAACCTAACCTGTCATCCCAATATTTTGTGTCAATGCGTGGTCCGCAGCTCGGACGCGAAAGGATTGACTATGCCAACGATCCAAGAACTAGCCCTAACGATCAACGAGAAAATCAAAAGCGTTTTCAACGACACATTCGAACTCGCTAATCTTTGCGTCAACGCTGTGAGCAGTTACGAGCCTTCTGAGTTGGCTCCATTGCTCGAAATGGATGAGGGCACCTTCAGTAAATATCGAAAGGTCGGAACAACATTTTACCTCTCCAATTACAAAAATAACATCCCTCACCACTTGTCTTCGCTCTATGCCTTGACTTTCATCCCAGAGGAAAAACTCAAAGACGCGATTGCACAAGGAAAGATTTCCTCCCGATCTACGCGCAGAGAAATTGAGGACTATTGCAAGCTCATAAGCGGAAAGGCCCCGTCCAATGTTGGCGATAGCATCTTGCTACGAATAAGGAAGCCTGCGGATTACACTGATGACGAAGAAATTCAGCTCACGAAAGCGCTGAGAGACGTCGCAGAGCGGTTTCGCTGTGCGATTGGCGACGTGTCTAAGCAGGTTGCTGACCCCGCAACAGCGGCTAGGAATGGATTGATCGTGTCTAACACCATGAGCATTATTGCAGGAGAAAAGAAGCGGCGCAAAGACCTTCAGATGAAGAAACCGGCTGAGCAGCGCCAGGACCCATGGCCCTTCAAGGAGGGGGATGTAAAGATCACCAAAGCATCAACTCCAGAAGATTGCCAGCGAGTGTTGACTACTATTGGCTGTAGCGCGCAGTGGGACATCATTTCTTCGTTGGCGAACAGCTGGAATTTTGATGATGAAAATCCAGCGCCTTCGCAAAATGCAAAGCCTAAAAAGGCGGCCTAAGGTCAGCAAAGAGCAAGCGTGAAAAAGGGCCGCTCTTATAGGCGGCCCTTTTGCTTTAGCGCTTTGAGACGGGATCAGAGCGGGTTGTGAAAGTTCGGCCAGTCTAAGCTGTCCGCGAAATTGCTCTTAGATTTAAGCTTCGCGATATATGGTATCCATCCGCCGTTACACGACTCTACCTCCATCATCCAATACCCAAACTGAGTGCTGGGCCAATGGGCATGGATTAGGTTTTTGAAAACGGCATCGCTCACGTTAGCGGGTTTGTCCAAGCAGGCGTGGTAGTGCCACCGGTAGCCGTCCTCAATGACTGGAATGCACCTGAGCTTGCCCCCCCGTCTCCTCTCGCTTTTTTTGAATAAGTCCGCGTTGAGAAGATTCAAGAAGTGCGAGAAGTTCTGACTTGCGGTTATGTGGTCAACGGAAACGATGCGACCATTGATGCGTGTTGCCTGCTTCATTGTTAGCGTAACGGCGTAGGGAGAGCGCCATCCGGAAATATTTGCTGCCTTCAGGAAGGCGCGTTGGAGCTTGTAATCGTGCATTTAAAATCCTTTTCTTGAAATTTGGACGTGATTCGGAATCAAGGGTGCTGCCAAGCACCCAAGTTGTCGTCAACGATTTACGGTGTGAAGTGGCGTCTGCCGCTCTTCAAAGAGTCCGGGCAATCGTGCGCGGCGATTCCGCTGCTATCGGATCGGCAATACCAGGCGCGATCCATCTTTTTATAATAGCGTTTTTCCGGTTGAGATGAAGAGAAAAGATTAAATTTTTGAATTTATTTATCCGCATACGGATAAATTTGCCATTCTAACT
>JAFECH010000082.1 GCA_018242255.1 Pseudomonadota bacterium
GGGCCATGATCGTCATGGTCCACTTGTTGTCGCCCGGGCGCATCGTTTCGTTCCAAGGTGCCGGGTTGCCCGACCCGTAATAGACTAGGTTGGTGCCTGGGTCATAAGCGTACCAGCCCCAGTTCGTGCCGCCGCCGATCTTCCAGGCGTCGCCTTCCCAAGTCGCCGTGCCGAGGCCCTTCTGGCCGTAGTGCGGGTTGGCCTTGTTGAAGTCGTCGCCGATGCCGACCTCGTTGTCGGGACCGGTGGCATACTTGCGCCAGATCATCTCGCCGGTCTTGATATTGTAGGCTGTCGTATAGCCACGAACACCGAGTTCAGCGCCCGAAGACCCGACGATCGCTATGTCCTTCACGACGTAGGGCGCTTGCGTTTCGGTCTGGCCGACCTTGATGTCAGCGTTCTCGACCTTCCAGAATTCCTCGCCAGTCTTGGCATTGAGGGCGACCAAGTGACCATCGAGCTGCGTCTTGATGATCAATGCCGGTACCTTGCCGTCACCCGGCCAATAAGCCAGACCGCGGTTCACGAGATCGCAGCAAGCAACCGAGCGAGCAGCAGGATCCTGCTTCGGACTGTGCTGCCATAGGATGTGGCCCGGGTCATTGAGGTCGAGAGCAAACGTCTTGTTCGGGAAAGAGGTGTGAACGTACATGATGCCATCGACGACGAGAGGAGCCCCCTCGTGGCCGTGGAGCTGGCCGGTCGAGAACGACCAAGCGTGCTTCAGCTGCTTGACGTTGGTGGCGTTGATCTGGTCGTCTTCGCTGTAGTTGTTCGAATCGTAGTTACGACCCGGCATAATCCAGTTGTCTTTGCTCTTGGAGAGCTCGATTAGCTTGTCATTTGCGTAAGCGCTTGATGCAGCGCCCAACTGCATAGCGATTGCGATCGCCATGAAGGACGCCGACATCAGCATTGTCGTGCCAACGACTTTTTTCATGCCCATTTAACCTCGCGTTTCCAAAGCCAGCTTTTTCTTTTCGGATAGTGCCGGTTGACCTGGGAGGGTTCGTACCGGGCGCAATCCCTTGGACCCGAGCGGATAACGGGCGATCGAGCCCACTTTTCCACCCTTCGATACGTACCGTGCGTTCGGATCGCTGGTGGTCCGATACTTTCGCATTCGGCACAGGGCCGGACCGTAACGATGTAACTACGAGTGGTCTTCAGATTGAGCGGCAAATATGGGCGGGAAGATTTGGCAAAGAACGCTGCAGATCTTGACCTGGATGTTACCGGGTGCGTCTGCCATAAGTCACCGCCTTAGGCTCAATCAGCTTTGAAAGCACCACCATCGTGAACGCGGCGCCGGCAGCTCTGAAGCTCTCAGGTATCGTCCTCGCATTGCTTCTTTCGGGCTGCGGCGACGAGCAGCCGCGCCAGAAAAGCAGCGAAAAGCGGTCCGGTCTTACGAAAGTCGAGCAAACCGACTGGCTCTCGATGCAAGACGAAACTAACCCGGGAGATTGGTTGATCGCGCGTGAAATCAAATCGGGTGCGAAGTTCGCGCCGGACGATGCCGATAAACTTCGCCAGTCGCTCGCAGAAGCCTCGGCCAGATTCAAGGATACCCCGCGGATGATCGCCAACCGCGCTGTGCAGCTCGAACAGATGCTGAAAGACGCAGGCAGCAATGAAAGTGCAATCGTCCTGATTAGCGGGCTCACCAGGGCCGTCGCGCCCGGACGCATCGAGAGTTTCGGCGCAGCGGGACACCAATACATCAACATGCGAAAGGCCGGCTTGAGCCGCGAGCGCGCCTTCGACGAACTCTCGAAACGCTACGGTACGGGAGGCTGAAGTCATGCCAACGTTTCCACCCGCCAATTTTGTCGGCCAATTGTCGGACAAGGTGGGGCTCGGCGGCTCTATCCGCAATCAGGTGGTGCTCGCAATTTCGACATTGCTTGTTCTCGCTTCGATCGTCGCGGGCGCTGTCGCTGTCGTCAACGGACGCATAGCCGTTGACATTGAAATCGACGCATCGATGGACTTTGCGGAAGGCTATATTCGTGAGCTGGTTCAGCGCATCGCAGCTGAGAATAGGCTTGCCGATCTCGATTATCTTGTGTCCAATGAGGTCCAGCATCTGCGGCATGCGCGCGTTTACGTTCAAGATCCGGGCGCCGCTCCGAAGTTGTTGAAGCCCGAACGGACCTTGAAAGACGAAGGCCCGACGCTCGACGAGACTCCCGATTGGTTCGAAGACCTGATGATGCCAAAAGGCGGCAACGATCATGCCCGCCTGATCGCCATACCAAAAGGTGAGAGATCGCTCATTCTGAAGGGCGATCCTGACGACGAGATTGCCGAGAAATGGCGGGAGCTCTCGGCGCTGGCCATCGTCGCAATCGTCTCCATAACCTTGCTCGTGGCGGCTTTCTATTTCGTCCTCGGCTGGATTCTCGATCCGCTCGTCGCGCTTGCTCGCGGCTTGGTGGCGCTCGAAGCAGGTGAGCGGTTTCAGCGTCTCGAAGTTCCAAGGGGCGGAGAGGTCGCCGATATAGCACGAAAATTCAATTCTCTTGCCGCGTCGCTCGACCAAGCGCGCGCGGAAAATGGCTCGCTTTACCGCCAAATTCAGTCCGTGCAGGAGGAGGAACGACGCGAGATCGCGCGCGAACTTCATGACGAAGCGGGGCCGTGCCTGTTCGGAATCACAGCGAATGCGGAGTCTGTTGCAAGGCTCGCGAGCCGCTTGAGCAAAGAAGACGGAAGTCAGATCGCGAAGCGGACGGACGAGATCTTATCGATAGCCGACAGATTGAAGGTGATGAACCGGGCTTTGCTCAAACGCTTGCATCCGATTTCCATCGGCAAGGTGCCGTTGCCTGCCCTGATCCAAGATTTGATCCGCGATTTCGAACGCCGTCATCCGGACGTTCGTATTGTTTCGTCCGTGGGTGATTTCGCCGAGGCCGATGGCAACAAAACTGATCTCATCGTCTATCGCGCAACGCAGGAGGCTCTGACGAATGCCATTCGCCACGGTCAAGCATCGAATATCGTGGTCGAGCTCAGGGAGGAGCCGGACCCAATAAATACTGCCGGCAGGAATACACCAATCCTCATCAGCCTCCGCGTGAGCGATGACGGAGGCGGATTGAAACCTGGGACACAGGCGGGTTTCGGCTTATCGGCCATGCGCGAGCGGGTGCTGTCCGCCGGAGGAAGCCTCGTCGTCGAAGGCCATGAGCCGCACGGTACGACTCTATCGATCAAAATTCCGGCAATGTCTGTAGATCGCAAAAGACGTGCCGTGGCTGAAGCCAACAGGGCATCCGTATGACCAAAATTCTCGTTATTGACGACCATCCGATCGTTCTCCAGGGCTGTCGCCGGGTTCTGGAAGACGCGGGCATCGTTGACATTACGCTCGCTTCCAATCTGATCGAAGGATTCCGCGCCTATCGAATCGAAGCTCCTGACGTGATCATCATCGATCTCGCGATCAAGAAAGGAATTCTTGTCGGGTTGACTTTCATCAGGCGGCTTCGGGTTCACGACAAGCACACGCCCATCCTCGTGCTGACGATGCACGAAGATCCGATGATCGCCAGCCAGTCGCTGCGGCTCGGCGCCAACGGTTACATTTTGAAGGACACATCATCTGTCGACATCATCAAGGCGCTGCAGGCCGTGCGTCAGGGCAAGCCGTTTCTGAGCCACGCGATCGCATCGGCGATCGCCGTGATGGAGACGAAGGGCCGGACCAATCCGCTGAGTGTAATGACGTTGCGCGAGCTTCAGACGCTGGAGCTGATCGCCCAAGGCAAGCAGTATACGGCGATCGCCGAGGAGCTTAACGTCAGCTACAAGACGATCGCCAACACCTGCTCGCAGATCAAGGCGAAACTCGGCGTCAAATCGCTTCCTGAACTGATGCGTATCGCAATTGACCATCTGCCCGAGATGGCAGGCCAAAGATTGGGCGATCGGCCCGTCGCGATACCGAAGGTCGGGAAGAATTGGTAGAATAAATTGCCATGACTTGGCATTTGGTTTCGCGCGATTCCTTCGCAGCCCTTCTCAATAATTTAAACTGGATATGCCATGCGCGCGCTTTTGACAGCTCTTCTGATGCTCACATCCGCTCCCGCTTTCGCCGAGCAAAGCTGCAAGGAACAAGTCGACGCCGCATTCGCGAAGTTACGCGCGGCCAAGTCTTTCCGGCTCGAAACGACGATAACCAATGCCGATGGTTCTCTCAAAATGAGTGCCGATTACATTCTGCCGGATCGTATGCATCAGAAGGTGACGCTCGGTGGCGACGGTACGGCGATGGAGATGATTGTCATCGGCAAGCAGGCTTGGTCGAACCAAGGAGCCGGCTGGGCCGCGCTTCCCGAGTCGTTCTCAAACACTGTCGCCAATCAGGTCAAAGAGACAGTCAGCGAAGCGCCAAAGGTCAATACCGACTACAAATGTGCGGGAGACAAGGAATTCGAAGGCAAGACCTACGCACTCTATCAAGGCGTTCTGGCAACGCCTATCGCTGCGGACGCAAAAGAAAAGGGACCGCGCCTTACGGCTGTTTCCGTTCCCAACCAGCAAAGCGTCTACATCGATAAAGATACGGGCCTGCCGGCACGCAATATCGTGACGCCAGTGACTGAGCCCGACAAGCGCCTCTTCGATGGGACGTTCATGATCGTTCACAATATCAAGATCGATCCTCCGAAGGTTTCATCCAACTGAGATGAGCGCGATTTTGTCAGTACGTTTTCGCGGCTTTCCGCTCGCCATACTCTGCATGTCGACCATAACGGTCACCGCGACGGTGATCCCGGCTTGCGCCGATGAGTTGCCGGTCCGAAAGCCGGGTCGCTGGCAGCTGACGACGGTCGCGGAAAGCATCGGTATGAAGACGTTCGAGACCTGCGTCTCGCCGGCGGACGGCATCGTCCCCGGCGTGGGAGACAAGAATTGTCGCTTGTCGAAAGTTAAGCGGTTCGCCGACGAATTCTATGTCGATGTCGAATGCAGAACCGATGCCGGATTGGCGAAGACGAGCACTGTTCTCACGGGAGATTTCTCGACGTGGTATCGCGCCATGTCGAAGATGACCTTCGATCCGCCGCAGCAGGGTGTTTCCCACATGGGCGTGACCGTTGACGGGAAATATTTGGGGCCAAACTGCAATCCCAAATTCTAAATCGAGCGGAACGGAAGCCGTCAAAGTCGTTCATTGCTCCTCCTCGGTATTCCAAACGAACGCCGTATCGATCGCGTCCTCGTCACCTTCCCAGTCTTTGAGGGAGGAGCCCGTGCGCGTAGCAACGCGCGAGTGCATCAGTGCACGGCCAATGCCGCCACGCCAATAGAAGACGTGTTGCTGGCGTTTCCGAGCGTCCAGTGTATCGACGGCGTAGGCGGTGGCGCTACCCGCGGCAATGTATGTTAGGCCAATTGGCGCTGATTAGCATGCCGTTTCAGAAGCGTATTGCGCGGCTTTGCCGGGCTAGTGTCCGTAAGGCCCGCGAAAGCGATCGTCGTCGCGACTAGCGCGTGCTAATGCAGCTCCATACTGTTGAGAGTCCGCTCTTCCACTGCCGCCCCGAAACAGCAAGTTACCTTCAAGGCTGAACGCCCCGAACAGGGCGAAACCGCAGCCGATGATCATCACAAGCATTCACGTATTTGCCTTTATCCGCATCGCTACAAGCGGGGATGTCTTTCGCTTCGTCGGTTTCAGCGCTGTTGAAAAGATCGTCCTCGCCAAGGCCTTCGAGCGGTTTGCTCTAGAAGATGAGCTCTGCCATCGACCTAGCTTCACAACGCATCGACCGCTCTCCACTCATCATCCCCACGGAGCAGAGTTAGCGAACGTTTGAGCGAACTTTTTTATATCAATGCAATTTGGCTGGGCGGGATTTCTCTGTACCTGCTCCCTCAACGTCCCTTGTAATATCGAGACAAATAGTGCCTCAGGACGTCCAGCGCCTAAATTTTCAGCAGGGTTCGAATCCCTGGTGTGAAACTGTAAGTTATTGATTATAAAAGGAAATTTTTTGATTGGCGGAGACGGAGGGATTCGAACCTCAATTCAGAAATCGAACGTCTCGAGGATGCGCTCCTGAAGCTGCTCCCGGAAATTGACGACATCGTTGCGGGTGATTTCTGCGATCGCTTTGTCCGAGCTGCAGACAGCAAGGAACTGCCGGATTGCGAGGTCTTTAGAGCCGCGCCATTTGATCAGCTGACCGCTCGACTTCTTGCTGAGGTCAATCTTCTCCATCTTCTCGACCGTCGCCGTCATTTGGGAAATGAGAATATCGTTCTCTTTCTTCGCGGGCACCTCCGCGCCCCCGAGCAGGCCCCGGAAGACAAGCTCGTTGTTCATCGCATCAGGTGTGCGGAGCAGCCGGAGACGATCAATGAGGACGTCGAGCCCTGCTTCGGCAAGCTGGTCTGCCGGTAGGTAGGGAACCTGGTATTGCGCGGCGGTCTGGACCGCTTCCTCCAGATACCTCGGCGGCTGCGGGGTTTTGCCCTGCCTCTTGGCATCCCAATAGGCGCAAAGCTCACCATACATCCGATCGACGATGGCTTGGGCGGTCACGCCTCGCGGGTCATCGGTAATCCGGATTTTGGTGCTGTTAACGACCCGCTTCCGGGGCTCGACGCTGGCGTACTCGGGAGGGACAAGCTGGACGAAATACCGGAAGCCGTCTTTCTTCACGGGCTGGAGCTGCTGACGTGGTCGTGCCATGGCAATTAATCCTCGGGTTTCGTGCCGGGTTTCGTGCCGGATTGACAGCGGTACGAGCAGGCGTGATGCCGACCACAGCTCGCAAAGTGCCGAAAAACCTGGGATTTTGGATGGCCGCGCAATGGCGGATTTGGCGCTCCCTACGGAACCAAAACAATTCAAGTCTTTCAATAGCTTATGTTGTCTAACCTACCCAAAACCCCTCATTGATCCACAAAAGGAATTTTCGCACTCGTCTAACCGGGGGCGAGCATGAGCAGGGCAATTAGAAAGCGCCTCTGGCTGTCGATAGCTCGCGAAGCTGGACGCGAAGTCGCCGAATGCGCAACGCTCGCGTCGACACCGAATGACATCATCAGCGCGGTCCTAGATCGTGCCGCCGAACGTCTACTTCGCGAGATGTCCGGCGCAGGATGTCATCAAGATGAAATTCAGGCCGCGCTGATCATGATGAACGATACTTATGAATGCCGTTCGCGAGCGCTACGGCTTGCCTTCAGCCATGAAGGAGGCCACGCGTGAA
>JAFECH010000083.1 GCA_018242255.1 Pseudomonadota bacterium
CCATGCCTGAGTTGTGGCGCGCCGGCAGGCTTGAATTCCGTCAAATGAACGAGCTCATCGAGATGCTCATAGATTTCTAAATAGAACTGATTGGTCACATGGCGTCTGAAGACTTCCGATAGAACGAAGCCCGCCATAATCATTCCAATGGCAATCCAAAGTGAGGCGGCGAAGATCAGACGATGTTGCAAGCTGGTCATACAGATCAATCCATCCGATACCCTAGACCGCGCACTGTCGTAATGACGTTCGAACCGAGTTTACGCCTCAAGCGGCTGACGTAAACCTCGATGGTATTCGACTCCCGACTATCGTCGATAGCGTAGAGGTGATCGATCAGTTCGGCCTGCGATACGATGCGGCCAATACGGTGCATGAAATAATTGAGCAGCTTGAGTTCGCTTGCCGTCAATTCGACGGGCTCGCCATTGTGCAAGACGCGGCTTGAACCAGTATCAAGTGAGATGCCGTGATGGTTTATGATCGAACTTGCAATTCCAGAGGACCGGCGGATCAACGCCTTGAGCCTTGCTGCAACCTCAGGGATGTGGAAGGGCTTGGTGATGTAATCGTCCGCACCCGCATTAAGGCCGTCGACCTTCTCCGCCCATGTTCCTCGCGCAGTAAGGATCAAGACGGGCATCTTACAGTTGCTTGCGCGCCAGCGCTTGAGAACGTCGAGACCCTGCATTTGCGGAAGACCTAAGTCGAGGATTGCAGCGGCGTACTCATCCTCGACACCCATGGCGTAACCATCAGCACCGTTGTCAGCACGCTCAACAGTAAAACCAGATCGCGCAAGGCCGGCAACGAGACGGCTCGCGATTTCCTCGTCATCTTCGATCAGCAATATGCGAATGGGCTTCTCCTCGAATTCCTGCTCTATTTAACACGACGAGCCTGAAACGAACCTGAAAATACGTCGTCAGGCTTACTGCAGGTTCAATTCAGTTTCCTTTCAGGTCCGCATCGCATGTCTCCCGGCGCGGCAATGCCGTGAAAGGGGTACATAGATGAGCCGAAGAAAGTTCGTTCCTCACATTCTGGCTTCTGTTGTGTTGATCTCGCCGGCAATCGCTGGCGCGAAAGATATTCGCATTACCCCCGAGCAGATCCGGCATCTCAACATCCAGATTGAAACGGCCCAACAGGCCAACATGGAAACGGTTGCCATCCTGCCAGGTACCGTAGTGCCTCCACTGAATTCGCGTCTCGTCGCAGCGGCGCCCTTCGCCGGAACGGTTACTCAGGTGCACGTGCTGCCGGGACAGCACGTTGCCAAAGGCATGCCATTAATCACGGTTTCAAGTCGTGATCTGCTCGATGTCCAGGGTCAACTCGCCCAATCTGAAGCGGAGTTGCAGGCGGCCGACGCCATCGCGCGCCGGCGGCGGTCCCTTGCCGACAAGAATTTTCAGAATCCGACGCTGGCAGATGAAGCTGAGGCGCAAGTCGCGAAAGTACGCGCCGTTCTTGATCAGCATAAGCGAGCAACCGCGCTGAACGGAATAATCACTCAAGCAGATGGCCAATACGCCATTCCCGCACCAGCCGACGGCAACATAGCCGAAACGCTCGTGACGCCTGGTGAAAAAGTCGACGCGATGGCGGGAGTCGTCACCATCGACACGAGCAACGAGTTATGGGTTCAGGTTCAAGTTCCTGTCGATGTCATTCCCTTCGTGAAGCCTAATGATATCGTGCGGATCGCCGACGGACCGACTGGACGTGTCGTATCTGTAGGAGGCTCGCTGGAGCGAATAACACGATCGGCAGTGATGTATGCGGCTATTCCCGCGAATTCTAATCTCTTGCCCGGCCAGATTGTTTCAGTGAGCGTGCTACGCCCGACTGTTACCGGCTCTGTGAACGTTCCAGCGTCGGCCGTTGTCAGACTAGGTGATCAGCCAACGGTCTTTGTCCGCAGCCAAACCGGGTTCAAGCTCGTGCCGGTTCAACTCCGCGGCAAATCGCCCAGCACTGCAACGATCTCGGGTCCTCTCTCTCGTGATGCCCAAGTCGCCGCGAGCGGGCTCCCCCAACTCGAACGCCTTTCGGCTGGGGAATAGAGGATGCTGAAGCGTCTCATCGAGTTCTCGCTGACTCAGCGAGTTTTCACGCTGTTCGTGTTTGGCTTGGTCGCCGCCGGCGGAGCCTATGCGTTTCGCACAATTCCAATCGACGCCTTCCCCAACATCTCACCGGTGCAAGTGAAGATGATTCTCAAGGCGCCCGGCATGACACCGGAGGAAGTCGAAACGCGTGTCATAACACCGATCGAAATGGAATTACTTGGCATCCCCGGCCAAACCGTTCTGCGTTCCGCTGCAAAATATGCAATCGCAGATATTACGCTCGACTTCGCAGACGGCACGGACATCTACTGGGCACGCCAGCAAGTAGCGGAGCGTCTTGCGGGCATTCGCGGTGATCTACCCAAGGACGTCACGGGTGGGCTCGCGCCGGTTTCGACACCGCTCTCCGATGTTTTCATGTTCACCATCGAAGGCGGTGATCTATCGCTCGAGCAGCGCCGGAGCTTGCTCGATTGGACGATACGCCCTGCCCTTCGCACAATTCCCGGCGTTGCCGATGTCAATGCGCTCGGCGGTTTGGTCCGCACGTTTGAGGTGATTCCGAACCAGGCGGCACTCGCGGCCGCAGGCCTCGGCATATCGGATGTCATCCAGGCCATCGAAGCGAACAATCGCAACGACGGCGCCGGTAGATTGAGCGAGGGCGAAAAAGCGCTGGTTGTACGCGTCCAGGGCGCCATCAAGACCCCAAAGGATCTTGAGCAAATCGTTCTCAAACTCGACGGACCTCGGATTCTGCGCCTCGCCGACGTTGCGCAGGTCAAGGTCGGTAGCCTGACACGTTACGGCGCCGTTACCAAAGATGGGAAGGGCGAAGCTGTCGAAGGTTTGGTTTTGTCGCTGCGCGGTGCAGACGCCAGCGCCATCGTCAAATCCGTCCGCCAGCGCCTCGACGATCTCGGCCCCAGCCTGCCAAAAGGGGTCAGCATAAAGGTCTTCTATGATCGCTCCGACCTCATCGCGAGCGCGGTCGGCACCGTCAAGAAGGCTCTGATCGAAGCCACCGTTCTCGTGGTGGTCCTGCTCATCGCCTTCCTCGGCAACGTGCGGGCGGCGCTTGTCGTTGCGGTTACGTTGCCATTCGCGGCGCTGATGACTTTCGTCATGATGCAGCTCTTTGGCATGTCCGCCAACCTGATGAGCCTCGGCGGCCTCGCAATTGCTATCGGCCTCATCGTCGATGCCGCCGTCGTTGTCGTCGAAAACACCGTCGAGCATTTGCAGCACAATAACGAGACGGCTGCCGTGCCTAAACTGCACACAGTCTATCGGGCCGCCAGCGAGGTTGCGGCGCCAGTGGCTGCCGGAATTCTGATTATCTGCCTCGTCTTCCTACCATTGCTGTCGCTTCAGGGGCTCGAAGGTAAACTCTTCGGACCGGTGGCACTGACGATCATCTTCGCATTAAGCGGCTCGCTTCTTCTGTCGCTGACGCTGATCCCAGTTCTTGCCTCGTTGCTCCTCAAGGCCGGATCACATTCCGAACCACTGCTGATGCGGTTTCTCAATCGTGGCTATCGCGCCCTGCTGTCCGCGTGCCTCGCCTTCCCGCTGCCGGTCTATCTGATTGCCGCTGCCGGAGTGGGTTTAATCGTAGTCGCTTACAACGCTATCGGAAAATCATTCATGCCTACCATGGATGAGGGTGCGGTGATCATGCAGATCACAAAGCATCCTTCGATTAATCTGCAGGCCAGCATTGAAGGCGATCTCCAAATCCAGCGTATGCTCAAGGAGAAAGTGCCGGAAATTGACCGCATCGTTGCTCGCGTGGGCTCTGACGAACTGGGCCTCGATCCCATGGGGTTGAACGAGACCGATACGTTCATGGTTTTCAAACCAAAGAGCGAATGGCGCGTCCCCGACAAGACTTGGCTGTTAGAGCAGCTCCGCGCAGCAATGGCGGATTTGCCCGGCTATGAGTTCGCCTTTACGCAGCCCATTGAAATGCGCACCAACGAAATGCTCACCGGTGCGCGTGGCGACCTCGCCATCAAGATATTCGGCCCGGACCTGAAAACGCTATCCGATCTCGCCGGACGAATTCAGGAAACTTTGAGCAAGGTGCCAGGCGCCGCGGATGTCTCCACGGTCGCTAACGATACCGTTGACTATCTAAGGATCAACGTGGACCGGCTTCTCACCGGAAGTGCAGGTCTTTCGGCAACGAAACTGCAAGATGAACTGCGCTCCACCCTTGAGGGTGCTCCGGCCGGGCTCGTCGCAGAGCCGGGGCGAAGGACCAATATCGTAATACGTGGCGAACAACAGGTTCGCGACGCTCCGGAGATCTTTGCCGCAACGCAGCTCGCGGCAGGCGACGGCGGTCTCATTCGTATCGGTGATGTCGCGAAACTTGAGCGCGTTGCCGGACCGGTCAAAATCGATCGTGAGAATGCATCACGATTTGCCGTCGTACAGGCTTATGTCACCGGCCGCGATCTGGTGGGGTTTGTTGACGATGCCCAGCGGGCGGTCGCAGCTCAGGTCCAATTGCCACAAGGCTATTATCTCGTCTGGGGCGGCCAGTTTGAAAATCAGCGCCGCGCCGCGACACGTTTGACGATCGTTGTGCCCATTGCCCTGGGGCTTATCTTTGGCGTCCTCTTTGCGGTCTTACGATCACTTCGCCAATCGCTGCTTATCCTGGCCAACGTCCCATTTGCTCTGGTCGGCGGCGTCCTGGCTCTGTGGGTTTCGGGTCAATATCTGTCCGTGCCGGCTTCGGTGGGCTTCATAGCCCTTCTTGGCATAGCCGTGCTGAACGGATTGGTTTTGGTCAGCCATTTCAACGAACTACTGGCCGCTGGCGCGAGCATCGCCGAGGCCGTCTACGAAGGATCTCTGCGCCGACTTCGACCGGTGATGATGACAGCTAGCATTGCAGCATTCGGACTTGTTCCGCTGCTGTTTGCAGATGGGCCGGGCTCCGAAATTCAGAAGCCGCTCGCCATCGTTGTCATCGGCGGCCTCGCAACATCCACAGCGCTCACTCTCATTCTACTGCCGATCCTGTTCCGTCGCTTCGGAATAGCCGGAGGCAGCACCACCAACTTCTCTGGACAACTCACATGGACAAATCCCTTTGTAGACTCACGTTCGTCTGCCCCCCGCGCAGTGTCGAGAGCATCATCGAATTGATGCTCTCGCTCGATCCACCGCTCCCAGGCTTCACTACTTGGGATGCCGAAGGGCATGGCTTTGGGTTTGCCGGCACAACGGTGAACGAGAGGGTGCGCGGCCGCGTCAAAAGAAATCTCATAACCACCGTCGTTGCGCGCATCGATGCTGAGCGTCTTCTGGAAGCAATCGCGCAAAAAACGCCGGTACCCGATATCGCCTTTTGGATTGAGCCTGTTGAGCGTTTTGGTCGCCTGCAAAAGCCAACGTCCCCCAGCGCAATCGTCGCCGATGGGAGGGCGCTGCAATGAGCACAGGGTTCTTATTCGACACCATCCTGTCCCTCGCCGTACCCGCCACTTTCGTTGCAGGCGCGTGGGCCTTGGCTGTGTTCGCACTCAATCACTCAGATCAGCAATCACAATGGTTCCATCGCCTCTTCTCGCCCAACCGCAGAAATCCTGTATCGCCGACAGATCGATCTTCCGCGGCCAAATCCAAAAGTAATCTTGCCGACCCTAAGGACATTTAAATATGCGCAACATCTCTGCACTGCCTTTACTCGCTATGACCACCTGCCTCTGTCTCGGTAGCGGCGGCATGAATGTGGCCCAAGCTTCGATCGTCGAGACGCTGTCCGAAACAGCGACATCCAAAAAGCTAACACGGCTCGCAGATGCACGGAGCTACCGTCACTGCCACAACATTCACACGCGCGTATATTGCCATAAGCGCGATAGACTACCCGTGAATTGGCCGCCGAATTCCGATACTCCGAGTCAACAAAGAATTGAGTCGAGCGCTCAGGTTCCTCCCTTCTTTAGACAGAAGCGAGCGATGAAATGAGTTGCATGCACTGTCGAACCAGTTGCGACAAATCACGATAACCGGAGCAGCCTCGACTGGGATCAACCGTCGTTTGATAGAACGCATTCATAACTTCCGACCAGCATGCGCGTTATCAAACACACGTTTTGAATTTTTCCGGCGATGCTGACAGTATTGCGGCTTGTCGCCAAGCCGGCGTAGGAACTCGACTGCATTTCCTTGTCAACGCGCGTGGCTGTCGTCTTAACGCTCGGCGTATTCGAGCCAAGTTAGACGCCGAATGAACCTTTATTGGGATCAAACAATCGCTCTTGTATGTCGAGACAGCTTCCTCTGCTCAAGCTCAAACAGCCACCACTAAAATTGGTTTTTGCTCAAGGTTTAAAGCACCAGAAATGCGGTCAGAAGAAATTTTAAAAGCTGCAATTGACGTTGCGCAGGGCCTCAAACGCATCGCATTTGCGAACCCGGCACACGTCGTCTTGTCATCCGAAGACGGAGAGCACTTAGAGCGCATCTTAGGCAACGCAGCTCACTGTACAAATTTATATGGCGACAGGGATGTCTATCGAGTTACCACGATCTCCGGGGTAGAGTTTCGCTGGATTTTAAGACAGACGAAAAACGATTAGTTCCTGACGCCGCTCATATTAGTTGCGCGAGCATGGACAGAGAACTCGCGCCTACGTTCGATTGCGCCTCGAATCGGAAGCTGTGATCGTGCACAGCAAGCGCGACGTTGAGATCACCCGCTAACCGCTCTGATCCCCATTTCATCGTAGCCCAATGTAGACTGAACAATGCCAGTAGGAACAAGTTCCCCGCCCCGCGAGTTCACTCCAGCAGAGGTGCGACAACAGCAATGGCTAGGACCAGAGCATCCACCGTTGAGTGGTTTCAATGCCCATCAGTCGGCGACATGTATTATCTCTTCTCGGCGGTGCCTGCGCGGCGCCTTATATTCCGATGACCGCGTGGGCCGTGGACGACACGCACCTGTCCCCACCCGAACTCAGCCTACCCTCGCGCTTCTCATTTGATGCGCTAAAACGCAACGCGGAAGCGCTAGCCAGATCGCCATATGT
>JAFECH010000084.1 GCA_018242255.1 Pseudomonadota bacterium
CGCCCGCAAGCTCGCCGCCGAGGTTTGCACGACGGCCGCCCGTCAGCACGCGAGCGCCCTCCCCCTTGCCGATCTCAATGTAGCTGAGGATTTTCTCGAGCTGATCGTTGGAAGCCTGCGCACCGATCATTGTCGAAGCATCCATCGGATGGCCCTGCTTCACCTTGACGACGCGCTCAAGAGCTCGCTCCATGAACTTCTCATAGATCGAGCGCTGGATGAGCGCACGGCTGGGGCAGGTGCAGACTTCGCCCTGGTTCAGCGCAAACATCGTGAAGCCTTCGAGGCACTTGTCGAAGTATTCGTCGTCCGCATCCATCACGTCGGCGAAGAAGATGTTCGGCGACTTGCCGCCAAGCTCCAGCGTGCACGGAATGATGTTTTCCGACGCATACTGCATGATAAGACGGCCCGTCGTCGTCTCGCCGGTGAAAGCGATCTTGGCGATGCGCTTGTTCTGAGCCAGCGGCTTACCTGCTTCGACGCCGAAACCGTTGACGACATTAATGACACCTTCCGGAACGATGTCGGCGATCAAGTCCATCAGAACCATGATCGACATCGGCGTCTGCTCTGCCGGCTTCAGCACGACGCAGTTGCCGGCGGCAATGGCGGGCGCAAGCTTCCACACCGCCATCAGCAGCGGGAAGTTCCACGGAATGATCTGCCCGACGACACCGAGCGGCTCATGGAAATGATACGCGACGGTGTCATGATCGATCTCAGCAATCGAACCTTCCTGCGCGCGGATGCAGCCCGCAAAATAACGGAAGTGGTCGATCGCGAGCGGAAGGTCGGCGTGCGTCGTCTCGCGGATCGGTTTACCGTTGTCGATGGTTTCAACGAGCGCCAGGACGTCGAGATTTTCTTCCATCCGGTTGGCAATTTTTGCCAACACGCGAGCGCGCTCCGCGGGCGAGGCGTTACCCCATGACTCGCGAGCCTTATGCGCAGCGTCGAGCGCCAGTTCGATATCTTCCGCTGTCGAACGCGCGATCTCGCAAACCTGCTGACCGGTGATCGGCGTTACGTTGGAGAAGTATTGGCCGCGCACCGGCGCAACCCATTTTCCACCAATGAAATTGTCATAGCGCGGCTTGATGATTTGCCGGCCTTTGAGCTTATCCATAGCTACGTGCTGCATGCTTCATCTCCTCCGGAATGACGCCTATTCGGCTGTCTTATTTGCTTTGTGTGGTGTCGTGCTGAAGGTCTCTATGGCTCCGTTATTGGGTCGCCGCAACAGGACTACAGTAGGAACCGCAGACCGATATAGCTGATCTAACCTAGCGCATTTCGCGGCCCGCTGAACCGAAAAAGCGCCGGACTTTGGCCGGAACGCCTTGATATGGCGCAAGCTGCTAAGCACAGCGTTTACAGCTTATTCGAGGCCTTCTTGAAGGGAAAGCACATGGCCCGCCAAATAAAGCGAACCGCAAATTAACACCCGCTTCGGACCTTCGGGCAGGCCTGCAATTGTGTGCAGCGCGTCAATCACGTTTTTGCGATCAAGCGACTGCATGCCGGCGTTTCTGGCGACCTCGGCGAGATCTTCTTCGCTGTGCGGAGCCTCATGCGCACCGGGGATCGGCACGGTATAGATCGCACGAACTAGACCGCGGAAGGGCGCCAGAAACCCTAAAGCGTCCTTGCCCCCCATCATCCCGACGATCAGATAGACGGGCTTGGGAGATTTCTCATCGAGCATCGCAAGCGTATCGGCGAGCATATCACCCGCGGCCGGATTATGACCGCCGTCGAGCCAAAGCTCAGCTTCCTGGCCCAGGATCGCCGGCAGCGGACCTGAGGTAAGCCGCTGCATGCGTGCTGGCCATTCGACCGCGCGCAACCCGGCCTCGATTGCACGTTCGCCGACGGCTAGCTCCGGTACCGCCTCGCCAAGAACGAGCGCCGCCGCCACAGCCGTTCCGGCATTGACGATCTGATGCCTTCCGATGAGTGCGGGAAGCGGCAGATCAAGCAGCCTGTCTTCTCGCTGTACGACCAAACGGCCAGCCTGTTCGTAAGCATCGAAATCGCGGCCCCAGACGGTAAGGGGTGCGCCGATTGTGCGGGCTCGGCCTTCGAGCACGGCCAACACATCATCCATCTGTTGCGAAATGATGCCCGGAACGCCGGTCTTCAAAATCCCGGCCTTCTCGAAGGCAATCTTGCCGAGCGTTGGGCCGAGCTTCTCGGCGTGATCCATCGAAATCGGCGTGATAATCGTCAACGCTGGCTTCGCGATTACGTTCGTCGCGTCGAGCCTGCCGCCAAGGCCGACTTCGAGCAACAGCACGTCGGCCGGACGCTCCGAAAACGCCAGGAACGCCGCCGCCGTCGTAATCTCGAATTGGGTAATGTCGTCGCCATCGTTCACAGCATGGACGCGCGTCAGGACGTCGACGAGCGAGTCCTCATCGATCGCGTGCGATTTGCCGTCTTCGCCGGCAAGCGCAATGCGCTCGTGAAAGTGCACGAGATGCGGCGACGTATAGATGTGGACGCGCTTTCCAGCAGCTTCGGCGAAGGCCCGAAGATATGCCGTCACCGAACCCTTGCCGTTGGTCCCGGCGATATGGACAACCGGCGGCAGCTTCTTTTCGGGATGACCGAGCTTCGCAAGCAGACGCTCGACCCGGCCGAGCGAAAGATCGATCAGCTTCGGATGCAAGAGCATCATGTCGGCCAGAAGCGCGTCGCTGGTCCGCCGTGTTGTTGACGAGGTCATATCCGCGTGCCCCGCATTCTTTTTTATAAAGCTCTTTAGGCGCTTCGTGGCGCGTCTTTCTGCGCCGCAGAAGCTGCGGCCTCGTCACGCTTCGCCTTGTCCGCCTTGGCTGGTTCGAACCGCTGACTGTTCGGCACGGCCTCAGGCTCGACCACGCCGGATTCCCGCGCCGCCGTCTCGATAACGTTGCTATCGACGGATGAGCCGTTGACGTAGGGCTTGCCGTTGACCTTGCCGGCGCTCTTCGAAGCTACAGCCGTAGCGCCGCCCATGAGCAGGCGACAGACGCGCGCCAGCGTTTCGCGCATCTCATGGCGATGCACGACCATGTCGATCATGCCGTGCGACAGCAGATATTCCGCCCGCTGGAAGCCATCGGGCAACTGCTCGCGGATCGTCTGCTGAATGACGCGCGGACCGGCAAAGCAGATGAGCGCGCCGGGCTCCGCGATGTGGATGTCGCCAAGCATGGCGTAGGAAGCGGTAACGCCACCGGTCGTGGGGTCGGTCAAAACGACGATGTAGGGAAGATGCGCATCGCGCAGCTTCTGCACGGCAATCGTGGTCCGCGGCATCTGCATGAGCGACAGGATGCCTTCCTGCATCCGCGCGCCGCCGGAAGCCGCAAACAGAATGAAGGGCGTCTTGAGTTCCAGGGCGCGCAGCATGCCGGCGATGATCGCTTCACCGGCCGCCATGCCAAGCGATCCCGCCATGAAGCGGAAGTCCTGCGCCGCGGCGACGATCGTCATGCCATCAAGTTGGCCTTCGCCGACGAGAACAGCGTCTTCGAGCTTGGTCTCAGCCTTGGCGTCTCTTAGACGATCCGTATATTTGCGGCCGTCGCGAAACTTCAGCGGGTCCTGCTGTACGGTCGGGACGGCTACAGTCCGATACTCACCGGCGTCGAACAGGTGCTGCAGCCGCTGCTGCGAACCCATGCGCATGTGGTAGTTCGAGCCGGGCACGACGAACTGGTTTGCCTCGAGGTCTTTGTAAAAAACCATCTGGCCCGACTCTGGGCATTTCACCCAGAGATTGTCCGGTACCTCACGCTTCGCCGTCGACAAAAGCCCGCTGATTTTCGGGCGAACGACGTTATTGATCCAATTCACGTCCCGTTGGCTCCTCAAAAGCCGCTGCAAGGTGTGCTTACCGCATCAGCGTGCGGGCACAATGGCACCCTCTCTCGGTCCGCCCATTTTTTTTGGCGCTCCATGGCGAACCGGCGCTCGGACATGGTTCGGACATAGGGGTACAGAAGGACGTATCCAATAGAGCTAATCCAGGAAAAGCGCTAGTCGGCGCTTAATGCCGAGCTTAATTCGCGAACCAACCGAGAAACACTCTCGCAGGTCGCCTCGGTGGGCTTACCATTTGATCCTAAAGACTTTTCTATTGCCGAGACAATAGCCGAGCCGACCACGACCCCGTCCGCCCCCCGGGCAATTGCACGCGCCTGCTCGCCGGTCCGAACTCCAAAGCCGACAACCACCGGCAACGAGGTCTGGCTCTTGATCCGCTTAACTTCATTGTGAACATCGTTGGCGACCGGCGCAGCGGCGCCGGTGATGCCGGTAATCGAAACGTAGTAAACGAAGCCCGACGTATTCTGGAGCACCATCGGAAGACGTTTTGCGTCGGTCGTCGGCGTCGCGAGCCGGATGAAATTCAACCCAGCTTTAAGCGCCGGCAGACACAGCTCGTCATCGGCCTCGGGCGGCACATCGACGACGATCAATCCGTCGACGCCCGCCGCCTTCGCATCCTTGAGGAACCGCTCGTTGCCGTAGACGTAGATGGGGTTGTAGTACCCCATCAGGACGATCGGCGTTGCGTCGTCCTTAGCGCGAAATGCCCGTACCATGTCGAGCGTCTTGATCATGTTTTGACCGGCCTTGAGCGCCCGCTGCGAAGACGCTTGAATCGACGGGCCGTCGGCCATCGGATCAGAAAACGGCATGCCGAGTTCGATAATGTCGGCACCGGCTTTGACCAGTTCGTCCAAGATCGCAGCACTCGTTTCGAGGTCGGGATCGCCCGCCGTCACGAACGTGATCAGCGCCGGTCGCTTCTGTTTCTTCAGCGCAGCAAAGCGCACGTCGATGCGTGTCTCGTGTTTGGTCATCGTCAGATCTTCATGCCCAAATGCTTCGCGACTGTGGCCAGATCTTTGTCGCCACGGCCAGAAATATTGACGACGAGAAGGTGCTCGTTCGGCAAGGTCGGCGCGAGCCTTTTCACATGCGCCAGCGCGTGGCTCGACTCGAGAGCCGGAATGATGCCTTCGAGTCGCGTGCAGAACGTCAGCGCGTCGAGCGCCTCAGCGTCGGTAGCCGGCACGTAGGTCACGCGGCCGATATCTTTGAGCCACGAATGCTCCGGCCCGACGCCCGGATAATCGAGCCCTGCCGAAATCGAATGCCCTTCCAGGATCTGCCCGTCGCCGTCCTGCAGGAGATACGTGCGATTGCCGTGCAGAACGCCGGGCGATCCGCCCGTCATCGATGCCGCATGGCCGTTCTCGACGTCGACCCCATGGCCGCCCGCCTCGACACCATAGATCGCAACGTCCTTGTCATCGAGAAACGGATGAAAGAGGCCGATGGCATTCGAACCGCCACCGATGCACGCCACAAGCGTATCGGGCAGACGGCCTTCCGCTTCCATCATCTGCTCGCGCACTTCCCGCCCAATGATCGCTTGGAAGTCGCGCACCATTGCGGGATAGGGATGCGGCCCCGCGGCGGTGCCGATGAGATAATACGTGTCACGAACGTTCGTCACCCAGTCGCGCAGCGCTTCGTTCATCGCGTCTTTGAGCGTGCCGGCGCCGGACGTGACGGGATTGATTTTGGCACCGAGCAAAGCCATGCGCGCAACGTTCGGCGCCTGCCGCTCCACGTCCGTCGCGCCCATGTAGACTTCGCAAGGCATGCCGTACTTCGCACAGACCGTCGCCGTCGCAACGCCATGCTGGCCAGCACCGGTTTCCGCGATGATACGTGTCTTGCCCATGCGCCGTGCCAGCAGGATCTGGCCGAGGCAATTGTTGATCTTGTGCGAGCCGGTGTGGTTCAGCTCTTCGCGCTTGAAGTAGATCTTGGCGCCGCCAAGCTCGGCCGTCATGCGCTCGGCGAAATAAAGCGGGCTCGGCCGTCCGGCGTAATGCAGGCCGAGATCGGTAAGCTCCCGCTGAAATTCCGGATCGGCCTTCGCAGCCTCGTAGGCGCGTTCGAGATCGAGGATCAGCGGCATCAGCGTCTCAGCAACAAAGCGGCCGCCGAAAATACCGAAAAAGCCCCTGTCGTCCGGCCCTGTCGCGAAACTGTTGAGCGCGGCTTCCGCCGCCTTGATCGATTTGGTTGCCATGTCGGTCGCCGTTAAGGCCTCGCTGTATCGCCTTGCCCCGCATCGGGCGAGGAAATGTCTAGGTCTGCTTAGCGGTCTTCGCTGCCCGAAGAAAGCGGCGGATCCGCTCGGGGTCTTTGACGCCGGGCGCAATCTCGACGCCGGACGAAACGTCGACCGCCACTGGGTGTGTCCGAGCGATCGCCGCCGCAACATTGTCGGGGCTCAGACCGCCCGACAGCATGAATGGCAAATTGTCTGAAATGCCATCAAGCGCCGCCCAGTCGAATGTACGTCCGTTGCCCCCCGGCAGATCAGCGCCGGGAACGGCCTTGGCATCGAAAAGGATAAGATCGGCGATACCTGCGTAGGCATCAGCCCCGCTCGCATCCTCTGCCGTAGCGACAGAGACAGCCTTGATGACCGGACGTCCGAACATCCGCTTGATTTCGGCAACCCGTTCCGGCGTTTCGCTGCCTTGAAGCTGCAAAGCATCAGGAGAAACTTCGTCGACGATCTCGCGCAAGACTTCGTCGCTGGCATTGACTGTCAGAGCCACGCTCTTCACGCGCCCTCGCGCCAGGGCCGCCAGTTCCTTGGCGCGTCCGATTTCGAGATGACGCGGGCTTTTCTCGAAGAAAACAAATCCGACGTAATCGGCGCCACCGGCAATCGCCGCGTCCAACGCTTCCGACGTCGAGATACCGCAGATTTTTGCGCTAATGCTCATTGAGCTTCGTGAGTTAGGTCGAGTTATTTATGAGCCGCTGCCTATGCCGACGCCGATACGATGAGAGTCCGCGCCTTCCACCAATCTCACTGACGTGCATCTTGATGGGATCCGTAGCTCGTATCCGCCGCGCAGAAAAACGCCAAAGAAACGCTGAGTTCGTTGCAAAATCAGCGGCTGGAGATGGCCAATGTCTGCCCGCTCGGCCCCGGCACTTCGATTTCACGCTCGCGCGCCAAACGGTCGGCTTCAGCCTGCCATCGCGCTG
>JAFECH010000085.1 GCA_018242255.1 Pseudomonadota bacterium
AAGCTGAAGATCGTGAGGTAGGTGATTTGAAGCTCGATTGCGGCTCGTACGGCGCGGCGGACGGCTTCGACACCTTGGCGATGACCCAGCGTTCTCGGCAATCCACGCTCGCGCGCCCAGCGACCGTTGCCATCCATGATAATGGCAACGTGTTTCGGCGGCATGAGAGTGCCGGTCCGCTCGTCTATGGGCTTTGCTGGTGGCGCCAAGGTCGAATGGCCTCTGGGATTGAGATCTCACATACCTTCAAACAACTTCAAGCCAGCAAAACGACAGCGGCCATCAGACTTTTTGAATTTCAGCCTCTTTTGTGACGAGCGTCGCGTCAATCTCCTTGATCAGGCGATCCGTCAGCTCTTGGACCTTATCCGAATTTCCCCTTTGCTCGTCCTGGCTCATTTTGCCGTCTTTCTCAAGCTTCTTGAGAACATCCATGGCTTCGCGCCGGACGTTGCGAACGGAAACCTTCGTCTGCTCAGCATACTTGTGGGCAAGCTTGACGAGTTCCTGGCGGCGATCGGTCGTCAGCGCAGGGATCGGCAGACGCAGGATCTGGCCATCGGTGATCGGATTGAGGCCGAGGTTGGCTTCACGGATTGCCTTATCGACCGCAATGACGTTGCTGCGGTCCCAGACCTGCACCGTAATCATGCGAGGTTCCGGGACGGATACGGTCGCCACCTGATTGAGCGGCATGCGCGAGCCGTAAACCATCACTTGGACGGGATCGAGCAGGTTGGCGTGCGCGCGACCGGTGCGAAGGCCCGAAAACTCGCGCTTCAGAGCGTCGATCGACGCGCGCATGCGCTTTTCGATTTCTTTGATGTCGTGAACTGCCTGAGACATTTCCTATTCCTTCCCGGCGCAAAAATACCGACCGGCCGCGCCTCGCTCGAAACGCGGCGCGGGTCGGCATCGAGCGGCCTTCAGCCGGTTCCTTCAATGAGGGTCTGGCGAGCCTGACCGCGCAGCGCCTTCAAGAGATTTCCCGGTTCTTCGATGGAAACCACAATTAGCGGAAGTCCATTATCCCGGGCAAGGGCAATGGCCGCTCCGTCCATCACTTTGAGATCATTCGCTAAAACTTCAGAGTAGGTGAGCTTGTCGTAACGTACCGCATCTTTGTGTTTCTTGGGGTCGGCAGAGTAAACGCCGTCCACCTGGGTCGCCTTAATGACAGCATCGCAGTTCATCTCGATGCCCCTCAAAACGGCCGCCGTGTCGGTGGTAAAGAACGGGTTTCCAGTGCCTGCCGCGAAGATGACGACCTGCCGGCGGGCGAGATAGGCCAACGCTTTGGGGCGTACGTAGCTTTCGCAGACGGTCTGCATCGGGATCGCCGAAAGCACACGGGCCGGAACGCTAAGACGGTCGAGCGAATTCTGGAAGGCCAACGCGTTCATGACGGTCGCGAGCATGCCCATGTAGTCGGCAGTCGCGCGGTCCATACCTTTCGCTGCACCTGACAGTCCGCGAAAAATATTGCCGCCGCCGATGACGACGGCGATTTCGGCGCCTGCTGCAACGGCATCGGCGATGTCCTTCGACAGCCGCTCGGCAACGCTCATGTCGATGCCATAGGGCTGCTTGCCCATTAGAGCTTCGCCGGAAAGCTTGAGCAGCAGCCGCTTGTATTTAAGACCCTGCGCTTCCGCCATTCCGTTCTCTCCCGATCGGCATCAAAAGCCACCATAATACGAAAAACCGGCCGATCACGGGGGATCGGCCGGTTGATACCTAACCTGCTCGGGCGATTCCGGCCAGCGGGCGTGCGTTGACCTTGAACTCGCCCTTGCCGATCTCAGCGACCGCCGCTTGCCAGCTTGCGGACTTCCTCGCCGAAATCTTCTTCTTTCTTGTCGATGCCTTCGCCGAGCGCATAACGGATGAAGCCTGCAACCTTGATCGGTGCACCGCAAGCCTTCTCGGCTTCTTTAACGGCCTGCGCGACCGTCGCCTTGCCGTCGCCGATCAGGAACGCCTGGTTCATGAGCACGACCGTACCGATGAATTCCTTGCGCAGCCGACCCTCGCTGGCTTTGGCCAGAATGTCATCTGACTTGCCAGCGTTGCGCGGCTCGGCTTTCGCCTGCTCGACGTAGACCGCCCTTTCGCGGTCGATCGCCTCTTTGGAAAGGTCGCTCTCGTCGACGACGAGCGTGGTCGGCGAAGCTGCCACATGCATCGCTATTTTGCGGGCGAAATCGAACAGCGTCGGCTCATCGCCTGCGCTCTCGAGCGCAACGAGCACGCCGATCTTGCCGAGGCCGTCTGCAACGCGGTTATGAACGTAGTCGGCGACGACACCTTCCTTGACCGCAACAGCCGCCGTCCGGCGCAGCGTCATATTTTCGCCGATCGTCGCGACGGCTTCCTGAAGCTGGACTTCGACGGTGTTCTTCGTGCCCGGATAGTTGGCATCGAGGAGCGCTTTGAGGTCGCCCTTCGCTGCCGGCGCAAGGCCCGCGATGTCACGAACAAGCGTCTGGAACTGTTCGTTGCGGGCAACGAAATCGGTTTCCGAATTGACCTCGACGACGGCGCCTTCACGGCCCTTGGCGACGATGCCAATGAGACCGTCGGCGGCGATGCGGCCCGACTTCTTCGCAGCCTTGGAAAGGCCCTTCTTGCGAAGCCAATCGACGGCAGCTTCGATGTCGCCATTCGTTTCGGTCAGCGCGGTTTTGCAGTCCATCATGCCGGCGCCGGTCATGTCGCGCAGCTTTTTCACGTCTGCGGCGGTGATCGTTGTCATTCCTGTCACCTATGAGGTTCGAGGCGCCCCGGCGGGCGCCTCATCAAAGTTCATTCACGTTCGCGCTTCAAAGGCACGTCAGTTTTGTGTCGAATTGCCAACGCGCACTTAGACGCTGGCGGCTTCGACGAGCTTCTTGGCCTGGGCAACCCAGTTTTCGCTGGCGATCTGGCCCTTGAGCTTCAGCTGGCGATCGAGTGCCTCGGCGTAATCGTTGTCGAGGTCGGCGATCTGCCAGAAGTGGTAGACGCCGGCGTCGTTGAGGCGCTGCTCGATCTTCGGCGAGATACCGGTGATCCGCTTAAGATCGTCGGCTTCGCCGCGCGGTGCTTCAATGCCCTTGAATGTAACCTTCGGCAGCTCTTCGGCCGGCGGCGTCTCGGACGCACCAACGTCAACGCCAGCAGAACCCTGAGAACGCTCCAGACCGTCGAGCGCCGCGCGGGCCATGAGATCACAATACAGCGTGATGGCGCGGCCAGCGTCGTCGTTGCCCGGAACCGGGAAGTCGATGCCGTCGGGATCGCAGTTCGTATCGACGATCGCGACGATCGGGATGTTGAGCTTGCGTGCTTCCTGGATGGCGATCGATTCCTTGTTGGTATCGATCACGACGAGAAGGTCCGGCGTGCCGCCCATGTCCTTGATGCCGCCCAGCGACTGGTTGAGCTTGTCGCGCTCACGCGTCAGGTTCAGGACTTCCTTCTTCGTGCGGCCCTGCGGGTCGGCCAGGATGTCGTCGAGCTGACGAAGGCGGCGGATCGACTGCGAAACCGTCTTCCAGTTGGTCAGCGTGCCGCCTAGCCAACGGTGATTGATGAAGTACTGCGCGCTGCGCTTGGCAGCGTCCGCGATACCATCGGACGCCTGACGCTTCGTCGCGACGAAAAGAACGCGACCGCCGCCGGCGACCGTGTCGGAAACCTTCAGCAGCGCCTGGTGCAACAACGGCACCGTCTGCGTCAGATCGAGGATGTGGATTTTGTTGCGCGACCCATAGATGAACGGTGCCATCTTGGGGTTCCAGCGGTGAGCTTGGTGGCCGAAGTGAACGCCAGCTTCCAATAGCTGACGCATGTTGAAGGCAGGAAGTGCCATCGAAACGTTCCCTTTTCCGGTTAGACCTCCGCGAGACTTGAGAAGAGATTTGCGAGCCTTTTTAGAGGCTTAGCATTTCTCCACCGGAGCACGATGCGGGGCTTTTCATCCGCATGGCGCATATGTCTCGCGTGTGAGATGGCGGCTATATACGGGGGATCGGCCTTTTAAGCAAGCCTAGGCTGTGGCCTCGACCTGTATCAGCACCTCTGGCGTGTCCAACGGCTGTGGGCCTCCGAAATCAGAGCGCGCCAAGGCCGCCGTCTGATGAGCGGTCCAAGGCGCGCTGAAGTGAGGGGTAAAGGGGTATGTGAATAGTCCCTCCGCCGCTCCCCACGCTCGGGGAGAGACGTGTCGCGTCGTCAGTTTACTTGCTGCACTTCGCGTCAAGCGTCGAGACGGCGTCATCCATTGCCTTGGCTTCGGGTGAATCGTCCTTGGCGTCCTGGCCGTCGTCCCAGGCGTTCTCGAAATCCTCGCCCAGCGTTTTGAAATATCCGTCGATTTCGTCGCTAGCGGCTTCCGCCTTTTTCTCGTCGTCGCCGACCTCGTCCATTTTCTTGGTCATGGCGCAATAGGCTTTCACCTTCGCGGGATCGGATGCGGCGGCTTCGAGATTCTTTTTAATGTCCGCTGCGCTCAATTTCGGCGGCACCTTCTCGTCGTCGGCGGCGCGAGCGACGGTCGCAGCAGGAGCAAGCAGCAAAGCAGCGATCAAAGCGGCGTGGAATTTTGACATCTCTTGCCTCGTTTTTGGCTAGCTCGGGGTGCGGAGCTATGCGCTGAAACTGTGTCAGAAGAAGGCAGCGTCACGACGCTGCCTTCGACTAAAAACGCAACGTCACTTAGCGCCAATAGCGCCAGTAGCACTTGCGGTGACCGTGATGCCAACGGCAAACCCACTTGCGGTGCTTGTAGTGCCGATGCTTGTAATAGCGCTTCTTGTAATAGACATGCTCAACTGCGGTCTTATCCGCATGCACGCCAATCCCGTTGAGGTTTGCGCCAGCGACGCCTGCGTTTGCAGCGCCACCGAAAGCGCCGAGGGTGACGGCAGCGGCAACAGCTGCTGCGATCAAGCTCTTTTTCATTAGAGGCTCCTATCTTCTTCACAGAAAGACGCGGTCTCTCACGTCTTGAACCCCTAACGCTTAGCGCTGCGAAAAGCCGTCGGTGATGACGAAAAATATTCGGCGGATGGAGTGTAACTCTCGCGCCCGCAACCAGCAGTATTAGATTTCGATTATTTCGGCCACAATTGGCAGCGCTTCAATGCGAATTGCTTCGCGAGGCGAGACGTCATACCGGCCTGCGAGGACAAATTCCATTTCGCGGTTGCGATCTTCGAGCGGCAATACGATTCGAATTTCACCGCCGCGCGCGTTGGGCCGCAAATATTTGCTGACTTCCGAAACAGGCGCCACATTCGCCACGACCGACTTTCGATCGAGAACAAGTTTGAGATTGCGGGGAACGGCGGATGCAGCCTTGTCGAGTTCCTCGAGAGATTGCACGCGCATTTTCATCGTCTCGCCGTCGCGTTCGGCTTCGACGGAAACGATCACCGGCGTGCCGGGCTCTAAAAGATCGCGACTGGCCGCAAGCGTATCGGAAAATATGACGGCTTCGAATTGGCCGGTCGCATCGGAGAACGTCGCGAAGGCGAATTTATTGCCCTTTTGCGAGCGGCGTTCGCGCGCGGCAATGACGATACCGGCGAGGCGCCCCGCGGTCGCGCCGCGCTGCACCAGCGCTTCGAATTCGCTGAACTTCTTGATGCCGAGCTTTTTCAGCACGCGATCATACTGATCGAGCGGATGGCCGGAGAGATAGAAGCCGATGGCCTGGAACTCTTCCGAGAGCTTCTCCATCGCGGTCCACGACTGCGTCGCGCGCAGAACGAGATCCGCTGGCTTTCCGGCTGTCCCGAAAAGATCGGTCGTGCCTTGCGCTTCGTCGGCGGTGCGACGTTGCGCGGAGGCGAGAATGGTATCGGCATTGGCCGTGACGAGCGCACGATTGGAATTCAACGAGTCAAACGCGCCGCCCTTGGCGAGCGTTTCGAGCGCGCGCTTGTTCAGAGCCTTGGCGTCAACGCGCGACGCAAAGTCAGCGAGCGATTCATAAAGCCCGCCGGAGTTTCGCTCGTTGACGATCGTCTCGACGGCGCTCGCCCCGATGTTCTTCAAGGCTGCAAGCGAATAACGGATGGATCCAAGCTTGGACTCTCCGGCCGGCGGCTCAACGCCGAAGTCGACGCCGGAGTTGTTTACGCACGGCGGCAGCATGCGAATGCCGGATTTGCGCGCTTCGGAGGCAAACATCGCGAGCTTGTCGGTGTTGCCCATATCGAGCGTCATCGAGGCGGCGAAGAACTCCTCGCGGAAGTTCGCTTTCAGATATGCGGTATGATAGCTGACGAGCGCATAAGCGGCGGCGTGCGATTTGTTGAAGCCGTAGCCTGCGAACTTATCGACGAGTTCGAAGATGTAGGCCGCTTCTTCTTTCTTCACGCCTTTGCTGACGGCGCCTTCGACGAAGCGCGCTTGCTGCTTCGCCATTTCGGCTTTGTCTTTTTTACCCATCGCGCGGCGAAGCATGTCGGCTTGGCCGAGCGTGTAGCCGCCCATCACCTGAGCAATCTGAATGACCTGCTCCTGGTAGATGATGACGCCGTAGGTTTCCTTCAGAATACCTTCCAGCATCGGATGCAGGTAATCGACCGGTTCTTCGCCGTGCTTGCGGTTGATGTAAGTCGGGATGTTATCCATCGGGCCGGGGCGATAGAGCGCCACCATGGCGATGATGTCTTCAAAGCGGTCGGGCTTCAGCCGCTTCAAGCTTTCGCGCATGCCCGTGCTTTCAAGCTGGAACACGCCGGCCGTATCGGCCTTCGCCAACATCTCGTAGGCGGCTTTGTCGTCGAGCGGCAAACTCGGCAGATCGACCGTGATGCCGCGCACGCGCTTGATCAACTGCACGGCTTTCTCAAGCACGGTGAGCGTCTTGAGACCCAAGAAGTCGAACTTTACGAGGCCCGCCGCCTCAACCATCTTCCAGTTGTATTGCGTAATCGGGAAGTTGGATTTCGGATCGCGATAGAGCGGCACCAGTTCTTCG
>JAFECH010000086.1 GCA_018242255.1 Pseudomonadota bacterium
AACCCCGAGACATTATTCTTTACGGGGAGTCGCTCGGGTCTGGCGTGGCGATCCAGTTGGCGAAGGAGGTGAAGGTCGAGGGACTCATTCTCGATGCGCCCTATACGTCCATCCTGGAATTGGCGTCAGCAGAGTTTCCGTGGCTTCCGGTCGGACTCCTGCTGAAGGACCAGTACGAGTCGATCAAGTACATCCAGGACGTCCATGTGCCGATCTTCATCATGCATGGCGATGCCGACGAGGTCGTGCCGGTCGAAATGGGACGCCGGTTGTTCGCGGCCGCGAATGAGCCAAAGGAAATCAAGATCGTTCACGGCGGTGGTCACGTCATTCACGACGGACCGACGTTCGCGTTCGTGAATGGCTGGATCGACAGGCTACGTGCCGGGAAGGTGCGGGCGCACGAATGAATTGCAGCCATCGGTAAAGCAAAAAGGCCCGCGGATATCGCGAGCCTTGGTCGTGTCGTCGCTGTGTAGTGATAGCTTAGAAGCTGCTGCCGCCGCTGCTGCCGGCGCCGCCAGCTCCGCCGCTCTGACCGCCGCGGAAGCCGCCACCACCTGCGCCGCCCTGGCCGCCACGACCCGGACCGCCCTTGCCACCTGCGCCACGCGCCGTCGCTGGCTTGCTGGGGAGGAGACCTTCGCGCTGCAATTTCTTACGGGCGAGCTTGCGAGCGCGGCGCACTGCCTCGGCTTTCTCGCGGGCTCTCTTTTCAGACGGTTTTTCAAAATGACCGCGGAGCTTCATCTCGCGGAAAACGCCCTCGCGCTGCAATTTTTTCTTGAGCGCCTTGAGAGCCTGATCAACATTGTTGTCGCGAACGAGAACCTGCAAGCAGTTGTATCCTCTGAAGAAATTCTGTCTCTTGAATGCGCAAAAACACCGACGCCGGAGGTTTGGCCGCCGGTGCCCGCGCGTGTTCTGGGCCGCCTTGTATCAAAGACGATGAAGATTGGCAATCGGCAGGAGGGGAATTCCGTCAGGGGCGCTGCCAGGGCCACGATACCCCAGTCGAGCCCTTTCGGCCGCGGAATTTCGGCGTTGCCGTTAAGGCGCCAATCGAAATTTCACTACGGGCGGGAATCATAACATCAAGAGAGGGTTGGACAGCTTCGCCCGCGAAAGGATCGCCAATGACTGGATCCTGGAATGCCCGGCCATCGCTCCGAGCGATCGGCCTTCTGATAATCGCCAGCGCTGGAGGGGCCGCCAACGCGGCGGACGGCCAAACCGACGTCCCGCCCTGCGCCAAGCTGTCAGAGGTCCAGATGGTCCAATTGCTAAACGGCTGGCGTGCGGCGTTCGTGAGCGGCAGCGCTGAGCAACTTTCTTCCCTGTATGCCGATGATGCAACTTTGGTCGCGACCAAGGATGGCAAGGTCTACAAGGGGCGCGACGCGATCCGGACCTACTACAAGGACTTTTTTTCGCACCATCCGCGATTGTCGATCCGGCCGGCGTCGCTCGTCGCAGGATGCGCTTCGGCGACTATCAGCGGTCCCGTGGTCTATCGCGTCACCGGCGAACGTAAAGGGACCAGGACGCTGCTTGGCGGTCGGTACGAGGCAGAATTCAAGCAGGTCGGCGGGAAGTGGGAAATCATTCGCCACTCGCTTGCTGCAGATCCCAGAAACATCGGCGAGCCGTTTGATAAAGCGATGTCCGCGCCTGGTTCCGACCTTTGAGGGGCGGCGCGCGTTTTACTGTTGCGCCTGGACGGGAGCGGATGGCGGCAGGTCACGATCGTCGATGAACACGTAACGCTTCAGCCGTTCGCGCGTCTCGTTTTCGCGGGCGATTGAGATTTCGCCCTTCTGATCAGCTTCGATCAACGCGGACATCAGGATATCGTAGCTCTTGTCGACGCTGCATAGCAGGATCAGATCGACACCGGCGTCGAGCGCTTTGACGGCGGCTCCGCCCAGGCCGTCACGCGATTTCGTTACCGCGCCCATGCTGAAGTCATCGGTGATCAACAGTCCATCGTTTTTGAAGCGCGGGCGAACAACCGTGTTGATGACGGTATCGGAGAAGGAAGCTGGCGTGGTGCTATCGATGGTGTCGAGTCGAACGTGACCAAGCATGGTCGCGACGCCGGGCTCCGTCATCACGCGGCGGAACGGCACCCAATCGCTGAGTTCAAGCTGATTTGCGCCGGCGCTGATGTCCGCTGACGTCACGTGTGTGTCGCGCGAAACGCGGCCCAGTCCCGGGAAATGTTTCAACGTGCAGATGATGTTGAATTTCGTCAGCGTATCGCAATACCAGCTCGCGACCTTGGCGACGATATAGGGGTCGGCATCGATGGCGCGCCAATAGATACGGGTTTCGCCGTCGTTGCGATTGGAATTGCCAAGCCGCAGATCGACGACAGGACCAAAGTTCATCGTGATGCCGAGGCGTTCCAGCTCGCGCGCTTGCGTTTCGGCATATTGGCGGACGGCTTTTTCGCGATCGCTGTCCGTTTTGAGTTTTGCGATGAGCATGCCGAGCGTCGGCTGCCACTTCAGCGGGGGCGAGAGCCGCGACACGTATCCGCCCTCCTGGTCGGCGGCAACGATGAGGCGCGGCAGACCCTGCTGCCTCCGGATCATCTGCAGGTCGTCGATGTCTTTGGCGACGTCCTGGATTTTTCGGCCGCGGACGTTGTGATCTGTGACGAAGATGCCGGCGATGGCCTTCTTCTCGACGAGCGGCTTGACTTGGGAGAAGCTGTCGAAGCCGACGATGATGCGTCCGCCAAGACGTTCGAGCCGCTGCGGATCGGAGGCGAGTATTTCTTCGCGAGTCAGAAGCTTCTGCGGCCGTTGCGGCAAAGCAGGCAACGACGGCTCGGCTTTTACCGCGACCTTACCGCTTCCGGCTTTGTTGCGGGCGCGATATCTCGGCGAGTGGCGCTTGTGATACTTACGCCAGCCGTTTTTGTGATAGCCGGATCGCGCATCGACCGAATTACCCGCCGGCACGATCAGCGCGGCTGACAAAACGGCAAGTAGTAAGGTGCGGATCAAGGTTTGAAACATAGCTCGTCAAACTAGCTCGCGGGTCGTGCCAGCGCGCGATGAGTGCGCGTTAAGCTTGTTATTTCGTAGCCGTGCAGCGCGGGCGGATGTTCGTCTCAGTAAATTCTGACCGGAAAGTAGCGCTGTACGAGTTCTTCGAAACGTCCCGAGGCGCGAACGCGTTCCAGCGCTTTGTTCAGCAGGAGCCTAATCTGTGGATCGTTCTTGGGTACGGCGATCGCCATGCCGTCTCCGAAGAACTTGGGCTCCAGGAAAGCGCCGCCGCGCATTTCGCAGCATTGACGCGATAGCGTGCCATTGAGCCAGAAGGCGAGCGAGATACCATCGTCGAACAGAAAGTCTGCCTTGCCAGCGGCGAGCGCCTCTCGCGCCAGATCGGGATTTTCATAAATGACGAGCGGGCTGTCGTGGAAGAATGCCCGGAGAAACGCTTCATGCGGGGAGCCGCGAGCAACGGCGATGCGTTTGCCATCGAGCTTGCCGGGCGTCATTTCGATGCGCGGTTCGTCCTTGCGGGCGGCAAAGCGGCCCGGCGTATGGAAATAGCGATCGGTGAAGTCGACCTCTTTCAGCGCCGTCGCAGTCACCTTGTGTCCGGCGATGACGGCATCGGCCTCGCCTTTCAAAAGATCCGGGATCAGCTCTTCCCAGGGGCGAACCTTGATGTCGCAGGAGGTGTTGAGTTCCATGCAGATGGCGCGGGCGAGGTCGACGTTGAAGCCGACGAGCACACCGTCTTCGTCGTAAAAGTCGAATGGTGGATAGTCGTTGTCGGTCAGAAAGCGAATGACGACACGGCGAGGCGGCCCGGCATCTTTGGACGCGCCGACGTTGGCAACGGCGGGATCCGATCCCGATGCATCCTGGGCACCGGCTGGTGCGGCAAGTCCGAGTGCGGCGACAAAGGCCACCGCCATTGCCAGAAGCAAATCTCGTCCCTGTCGTCGCGCATTCATTTCAAAAGAACTCCGGGTTCTCTGGTCCGCGATTGACGCCATTCTCGCTTTTAATTTTACGCAACTTGAGCATATAGTTTGTCACTGGCTGGGCGGCAGGTCCGTCGGAGGGGCCAGCTAGGTGCATGCCATGTCGGGGACGCGATTCAAAACGCCGCCCGCGCGGACATTCCGCGTGCCGTCACGTGCAAAGCGCGGCGGTGTGACGCCGCCTGGACACGTCGTTGGTCTGCCCCCCTTCCATCGCGATATTGGGCAACTGGACCGCGCGGTCAACGATTTGCGTCGGCGGGCGCCGGACTTTTCCGCCGCTTCTCCGCTCCTTTTATGGCAGCAGCTCGTTTTGCTCGTCGCGGTGTCGGGGCTGACGGCAGGACTAATCTTGCTCGACGATTTCGGCCTCGTGCTCTGGTCGCTGACCATCGCGGTGCCATTTCTGATGATTTCGGTACTGCGGCTGGCTGCGCTCTGGCGTGCCATGCGGGGGCCTCGGGAGACTGTCGATCCCCGATGGCTCGATCGGCGCTACGACAATCGGCTGCCGACATTTTCGGTTCTTGTTCCGCTTTATCGTGAGGTCGCCGTTGTGCCCGCGCTGGTCACGGCGATGGGTCGGCTCGACTACCCCAGCGACAGGCTTGAAATTCTTTTCATTACCGAGGCGGACGACGCAGTGACACAGCGCGCGCTTTTGCAAGCCGGACTCGGCGCCAACATGCGCGTCGTCACCGTTCCGCAGGGCCAGCCTAAGACGAAGCCAAGGGCGCTCAACTACGCTTTGCAGGAAGCGAGAGGGAGCCTCGTTGCGGTGTTCGATGCTGAGGATCGGCCAGATCCCGACCAGCTTCGTCTGGCCGCGTTGGCGTTTGTGCGCGGCGGGCCGAGGCTTGCCTGCGTGCAGGCGCGGCTGGTGGTGTTCAATCCTGACGACTCGTTTCTCAGCCGCCAGTTCACGCTCGAATACGCAGCGCTCTTTGGAGGTTTGCTACCGGCGCTGGATTATCTGCGATTGCCGATCCCGCTTGGAGGAACGTCGAACCATTTCCGACGCGATGTCCTTCTGAAGTGCGGCGGCTGGGATCCGTTCAATGTTACCGAGGACGCCGATCTCGGAATCCGGCTCTCGCGCCTCGGTTATGAGGTTTCAATCATCGATTCTGAAACCATGGAGGAAGCGACCGTCACGTGGCGCGCTTGGCTCGGCCAGCGTACGCGCTGGATCAAGGGGTGGATTCAAACCTATCTTGTGCATATGCGACGCCCGATACGTCTCTGGAGGGATCTTGGACCCTGGAGGTTTTTCGGTTTTCAAGTGACCATCTCCGCCATGCTGATCTCGATGCTGGCGCATCCGTGGTTTTACGTGCTGGTCGGAACGGAGATCGTGCTCAGAGGGCGGCCGCTCCCGGATAACGAGCTTCTTTTCTGGATCTTCGGCGCTAATCTGATTGCGGGATATGGATCGGCGGCGCTGCTGATTTTGGTGACATCTGTTTCAGCAGGCGGTTGGGGACGCGTATTTTCTGTCGCCTTTCTGCCGATCTATTGGCTCGCGATTTCGCTCGCGGCCTATCGCGCGATCCTCGATCTCATCATGAGACCTTTCTTCTGGGAGAAGACGACGCACGGGGTTGGCGTTCGCCGCAACTCATCGCAAGTCGGCGCGCGGAGGCAGCCTCGCGCGCTGAGACAAAGGGGATAATCGGAAACGTTCGTTTACGCAGTTCGTCCGAACGCCTTTCGCAATTCACCCTTCGCACGATCGAGCGTCTGGCGTCGACGAGCGCTAAGATTTTTACCGGCGCGATTGATATAAAATGTCAGCATCGACATTGCCGATTGGAAAGGTGTTCCCTTCCGGCGCTTGCTTCGCTCTGCTGATCGCTTCAGCGATTTCGCGATCTCTGATGGATCTCGGTTTTCGAAGAGATGCGGCTTGAGATCGAGCGCATCACTAGTCTTTGTCACTTTAGCAGACCAGCGATGCGTCGAGCGTGTGGATTTGCGCGTATTTTTTATCGTCTTCGCAGAAGGAGTTTTACGCTTCGTAACCGAAGCAGTTTGTTTTTTCGGCGCCATGTCTTCCTCGCTGCTTGAGTTTTTTGACGCATGTTGGAAGAATGATGAAAAACCGATGTAAATCTGTTAAGTTCCTGGCGCCGAGGAGCATTTGGCCGGAACCAAAATCCCTTCGGTGTGTTGAGTAACTAGAGTATTCGACGGCCTGCCCATGAAACGTCTACTCCAATCGTTTCTGAAACAGTGCATCAAGACCGGAAGCCTGACCGTCGTCATGCCCAACGGTGACAGGATTTCGTCGGGGGACGGTACAGGAATTCCACTCGTCGTCGCGATCAAAGACAACAAAGCCGCGCGAGAGCTTTTCTTCCATCCGCAAATGGCGCTCGGAGAACTCTTCACCGATGGACGGCTAACCATATCCGGCGGGACGGTCTACGATCTCCTCGAGCTTCTGGGGCATAATCTTCACAGCTTGACGCCGCCGCAGTTCGGCTGGCTGCAGCACACGCTGCGCAATCTGCTGGAGCCATTTCATCGCGCGAACTCTGAGGGCAAGTCGCGCGATAACGTACATCACCATTACGATATCGACGATCGCATCTACGAGCTTTTTCTGGATTCCGATCGCCAATATTCCTGCGCCTATTTCGAATCATCTGATGAGGACCTGGAAACCGCTCAACTCGCGAAGAAGCGGCACATCTCGGCGAAACTTCTCGTCAGTGAGAGGGCGAAGGTTCTCGATGTCGGCAGCGGCTGGGGCGGCATGGCGCTCTATCTGGCGGGAATTGCAGGCGCAGAGGTGACGGGTGTCACGCTTTCTCCGGAACAGCTTAAGGTTTCCAAGCGTCGCGCCGGCGAGAAGGGTCTTGCGAAACGCGTCGATTTTCGCCTGCAGGACTACCGGTCGCTGACGGAAACGTTCGACCGAATCGTCTCAGTCGGAATGTTCGAGCACGTCGG
>JAFECH010000087.1 GCA_018242255.1 Pseudomonadota bacterium
GAAATCGGGATCGTTCTCATTTGTGGCAATACCATCTGCGATCGCTGAGGTCAGAAGTTCTGACGGACCGTCAGTTGCTCTTTGCTCAGTCACGAAGTCAGCTGAGCGCCATGGTGCCTTTTGCGCAGTGGCAAACGCTGCCTCCCGAATTGCAATCACAAGAGAACGCGATGGTTGTCGATGCTCGAACTTATGAAGAACGCCCGAAAGCAATATAAGTAGTTCCGACGAAGGAAGCGCAGCGATTGCTTTTTGGATGCTCTTCTCCGCAATTTTGTCGACTTCGTCTCTGGCAGCGGGATCAAAGTCAGGTGTCGAGTTGAGGATATCCATCATGCCGAGAACGGCGAACGGCGAAGAAGAAGTTTGGGCCGCCAGGTCTTTCCACATTAATGACAGCCTTAACCCGGACGTGTCAGGTCGTCTCGGCGATCTCAAGGCTCCAATTGAGTCCATCGAAGCTAGCCGGGGATCGGGGGATAGGAAAACTAGCTCGGCTAACGGAATCGACCAGTTGTGTCGTGCGACGGCGTTTGCAGCCCCAATCGTCGGGAGCCGTCGTCCCGGCCAGTCAACGAACCTAGATCGTGCAATACCTGGGGCAAAAAGCAAATCAAACGGACGGTCGAGAAGTGAGCGTGGCGACAGTGAATACGTACATGTGGCAAAAGTCCGACGCAGCCCCGGCCATAGAGCGGTTAGCAACCGAAGCGCCACATCATCTGGCACAGGTATGTCGAATGCGACGATGGGTTTTCTTTCCTCAAGAAAAAGGGCTTCAACGAGTTCCACAAGTTGAAAGGTTTCGGCAGGCGCAGGGATTCCGGCTGCTAAAGGCTCCTCAAGGGGAAGAAGCTCGCGCGCTGTGCGGTCCGGCGGAGTCAACAAGTCAGCCAACCGCCAAGGCGAGGAATGATTAGTCCACATTTGCATTGGTACAATGAGACTTCGCGTTAATACGCATCCTGATCGAGGAGCCTCTCGATCTTGCCATGTCCTGGCAAGGACAAACGCCGACCCGCTCGGCAAGGGATAGGCTGTTAGATAAGGATCGAACATCTGCCCGGGTTGAAGTGGTCCAGACAGGTCAGAAAGTCTGTCTACAAGGTCTTGGTCAGCACGACTCAGATTGACCGATGTCGCCAATCGTTGATGGCCTTGTTTGTAGCCATGCTGCTGTTGTTCGATAGCATTTTGGTGCATTACTCAACCTGCTGAGAGCAACCAGTTTAAGGGCAAGGTCAGGTCGGCCGATATCGATGTAGAGCCTTGTACGTCGGTTGCGATGTAACCAGATCCTTCGAGGCCCTTTTTTAGAAATTGTTCCCGAAAAACCTCGTCGGCATTGAGATCACCACCGACAATACTGATGCCGTAAATCCTGACGTCTAGTTCTTCGGTATGCTTTAATCGCCCAGCAAACAGCGGATATTGATTTTGAAGGTAAGCATTCGGGCCGGCATTTTGCGTACCCGCGTCGAGAAGGTCCCACGCAGTTATGAGTACTGCGACTTTGGGTTTCGCCGTCGTCCGCTTCAGAGAATGTTCAAGGAAGCGCAACAGTTCCGACAAAAACACTTGGGTCGGGAGATGACTATCTGACCCTGTGTCTTCGTTTTGAAGTTGCAAAAGCTTCTCCGCGGTCACCCAGTCTAGGGGATCGACATTCAGTTGGGAATGTACCCGTACAAACAACAACGCGCCGTCGGCGTCACGAATCCGGGCCATCCAATCCGTGGAAATTTCAGACGTGACAACCGCATTCTCCCATAGCTCACCAGTGACGTCAGGCGCGATTATTCGTGCGTCACCACCAGCGCGCCCGTTTGAATAACCTATATCAACCACGAATTCATCGAGTTGTGCCTGGTCGCCTTTTTTCTGGGTTCTTGGTGCGAACTCCCCGCTAAGCATAAAATTCAAGTTATCGAGAACATATTTGAGATTGTCCGGAACGGATTTTGCTTCCAGTTGGCCCGATCCATCGAGCGCGGGCCAAAGGCGCGCTAGGAAATTTGTCTTTCCGGAATCTGGTCCGCCGACAAGAAGAATCGATCGCGTCACCATTGTCAGGGTGCCCCTCGATAACTCCAAAATGCTCGCCCCGGCAGTCGGTCCGCAGTTGACCAAAAAGGCGACTTATCTCGGGGTCTATTTGTCAGACTCGCCCGTAAGAGGGGGGCTAATCCTTGTCCGGCTTTTACTTTGCCTCCGGTACCAAAGGAGGCGATCTGATGGACTTCGAGAGTCACCCCTTGTTGCGCGGCATCCTTGGTTATCTTTTCCAACGTGTCAGCTGATACTGTTTCAGCGTCGAGGTGGGTAACGACGAGCTTTCCAGCGAATGTTCCAAGCATGGCCTTGAGGCGCCTAACAAGTAAGCCAACTTCATTCATTGCTTTCAAACGATTATTTACATCCACCAGAGCACGTCCGTTGACGACCAGCCAGATGTCGTCGGAGGACCTGATATATTCAAGCCTATCTACCCGGTTGTTTTCGATTAGCGCCGTGGTCCACTCGCCAGGTACATCAGGAAAGAGCACATGCATCGAAGTTCCGTGACCTTCGACGGCAAGCCGAAGATGCAAATAACCTGGTTGTCTATCATTCCGGCTCTGCGTGTGGCTCGTCATTTGCGTTGGTGGATTGTTAGCGTTCCATCTGCGAGCACCTCTGCTGATGTCTTCGAAAGCCATAAGGGTTTTGCTGTCAGCGAACTCGAACCCCTCAAGTCTGCTTCGCGAAATCAATAAATAGAGGCTGACAACCGCCGCAGTTTTTCCGGCGTCCGGCGTTCCAATGATGCCGATAATTCTGCTGTCGGACTTAGCTGTGATTTCTGATAACTCGCTGGGCGCAAGCGTCCCGCTTCCTGGAAATCGAGCGCTTACCGGTATCGGTTCTTCGAGGACTGGAGGCAGGCCTTCGGACACTACATCAGCTAATGCACCATTAAGCTCCGGACACTTGTCAGTCGCATTGTTGAGCACGCAGATGCCCGTCTGCGCGACGGTACATTCTGGGCGCCTGCAGGTGAGAGCCATTGGCGCGTTCCATCACTGATTGGCTAGGTAGAGAATTGAGCCCTCTAGCAGCGCTCGCGCGCACCAGTCTTCGAGCGCTAAGATGACGTTATCGTTTTGTCCGCCCGTTCCGCTCTCCAGAGCAAAGAGAAGTGGAAAGACTGCGGGTGCTTCGAGGATCTGTTCCTTGTAACCAATACAAGCCAGCATTTTCTGTCTATCGGACCCAAGCGCCTCGATCAGCTCTGAAAGCCTAAATTTCTTGTTTGCTCCTTTGACCATTCGAAGTGCCAAATGCTTATGCGCGTCACTCGGAACCCGACGCGTTTGGTGTGCTACTTCGAGGCTCGCGGCAATTGCGGCCTGTGCCGGCGTCAGGTCGGAATAGGGCTTTTCTAAAATTTCGCTCCAACCAGACAGGGTCCACCACAAGAGATCGATCTCTTCACGATCAAGCACCGCATTTTCTCGCAAGGCGCTGATGGTTGCTGACAATGCAGGTGCTAGTTCGGTCGGAAGGAGCGGGGCATCTGTCTCCTTTTGGGGAGTTTTTGGCTCGGGAACCGGTTTGCGCATTCGAGCTTTGGTCGCTACCTCTTTCACCCGATGCCTGGCTAGGTTGAGAACCTCCAAGCGCAATGACTCAAATCGATCATTGGTGTGCGATCCTTGAAGCGAAAGCGCGGACCACACCGCCATTGCGAGAAGATCATTGGTTGGCAGCGGCACAGACGCTCCACCTGCCGCGGCAAGACGATTGCCAATCGCGGCAAGTGCAATTGTATTGATTTCCATTTGACGCCCGTCTGAAACGAAGGCGGAACTCTTTTTTTTCAACGCCGTTATCGTCAACTCAGCAAGCTTTCCTGTCACGACTCCGCCATTGATGGTCCCCTCCGCCAACCCTTGGCAGAGACCAATTACGGACTGGACGTGATGAATCTTACTAATAGATGTTCCGACTTCATTTGTAGCGGCTGATCGCTTGCTGACAAAGTCATCATCGGGATGCTTCTCAAATATTCGGACGTGCGCGGCGAGATCGATCAATTTCTCCCCCCAATTTTCAAGTAGCTCGAACTCTCTCGATCTCTCGATCGATCTCATCAGCGCGGCCCTGTCGAAGCAAACGATCGAGCACCTGACGCTCCATTGCATGACTGAGCGCGTCGTCCCAATTTTCGGGGAGCGCGCCAAGGCATACAAGGACCCTAATACGTTGAGCACTGCTCAGATCGCGAAAGTACCTGAGCAGCAAAAGGGCGTGGGCGTCGGTCACAACGACGCCTCCCGAGGCAGTTTCTGTCAATCGGACCGTCATTGCAGATTCGGCCTGGGGTGCGCCGACCGGAACAGTCGTAGTGGCTCCAGATGGCCCGTCATTCCTTTCGAAATTTTCGCACTTCAGTATATGCTTTACTGCATCTTCCCTCTTCACGAACTTCTTCAATTCGTCGTTCCATGTTCGCGAATGGACATAGACGGCCAAACCATCGGTACTAGCATCCCAGGAGATTTCGAGGATGTTGTACGTATAGTTGTATTTCTCGTTGGCTTGGGGGGGCATCGCCGCGCCGGCTTCAATATGTAAGATCTGCGTCCCCTGCGGCGTCGTTTCCATTCGCACTGAGGGAGAGTGTTCATGCCCCGTAATGAGCACGCGGGCTCTGCTCCTGACGTATCTGCCTGCGTCTTCGGAGTCTTGCAGCCACTTGAGTGGATGATGGCAAATGACGATGAGCTCCTCGCCAGAAGTCGGCGGCGGCAATACTCTTTGGCGCTTACCTAGAAGGAGCTGGCCCTCCTTGTCGTGGGTCGAGCAGAGAAGAGCAGAATTTAACCCGATAATACGGAGGTTCCGTCCTTCGGAAATTTGAACGCTTCGAGTTCCTGCGTTGCCACCCTGGGCATCGAGTGAACAATTGTATCCCTCGGCAAACGGGCGATATGATTTGAACTTGGAATACAGAAGCTCCCGATCGAGATCGGACTTGAGGAAATCATCAAGCGCATTTTCACCGCTTTCGGCGATGTGTGCAATCATCAGCCGGCAGCCTGGTGTAATTTCGTCCCGATCAATATCATGGTTGCCAGGAACGACAATCACGTCCGTGGGGAGAAGGTTGAGAGCGCTCGCTAGATTGTCTAACCACTTCGCCGCCGCCGCATATTCGTTTTCTTTGCCGGCGAAAGCAATGTCACCAGAAACAATGATACCTGATACCGTACCGTCTGGTGCCAAAGCCTCAATCTGCTTTGCGGCATCTTTGATCAAACAATATTTGACGTCATCGTTCACAACTATCTGACCGCCTTTCTCCTGGCCAAAGTGAATGTCTGACAAGTGAATGAAGCGCACGGTCATCTGTGGCTTGGACCTCTAGAAACGACGAATAGACTGCGTATTTGATTCTCCCTCCAGCAACCCAAACTTGATTATGCTGCCAACAAAAAAGTGGAGCCAAGAAAACCGAGAGTGCAGATTTATTCAGCAAGAGAAAGTTTCACAAATCGACAAATTCTTTATAGATTTCAAGTTCCAGAGCTATTTTGCAACCCTATAGCAACTCGATATTTGAAACCTTTTATCCGCGCGCGGACGCCACCGCGCGGGTTTCATTTCCAAATGTGACCCGTGCCGCGCGCCACAACGTCGATTTATGGAGACCCGGAAACTCTGCACGCATCTCCGGAATATTTGGCAACCGCCCGTGACGCTCGCGAAATTTGCGAACGAAATCGAGTACGTTCGGGTCGCGCTTGCGCCCGCGCTTTCCGGTTGATGCTTTTCTGGTCACCGGGCGCGACGCAGCCGTCGGTGCGGAAGATTTCGGCGTTCCGGACGTTTCAGCAACCTTAGCGGGTTGCGGCACGCTCATAGGTTCGGGTGAACTGGTGCCGATTACAGGGCGCAAATACCAAACGGCTGATGGCAAAAAAGCGCCGAGGAGTTCGAGTGCGACGGCGAAGTACACTGCGCGAACAAAGCCAACGCTTTCAGCACGCCATCCAAAGATGTCAGAGATCACTGCGAGCTCAGGGCTTGCTGTCTTGGCTGCCTCAGGCGCTGGAGTTGTCAATTTCCGTCTGATCTCGTCGATGCGCACTCTCAGACCCTCGGCCTCTGCCGCATTGGCCCGCGCCGCCTGCTTTAGCGCAGCCTTCTCGCAGAAGCGCTGGGAGGAGGGGAATACATGGAGCGGGTTACATGCATCTGTAGTGCGCCAACGGGCATCAGCCCTGACGCCATCAATCTCAGCCTCAACGGCGGCCAATGGAGGTGGAGATCCCAGCTCGACTATACGGTTTTCGGCAGCAGTCAGCTCATTGCGCAAATCGGCTTCGATCCGTGACGCGCTCGTGGCCTTTGCGTCATTCGCGGCTCGCTCGATGGCGGTCATCGAGGTTGAGGACCAGAGTGAAAGGCCAAGCAACATCACAAAGACGATGCTGAGCGTTTGCGCAGTTGCCCTATGAGATAGCGCCCACAACGCCACAATGATCGCGGGCAGGCCGATCTTCACGATATCGGCGATCGCTAGTGCGGCTCCGGTTAGCCAGGGATATGGCTCTGACCCTGCGAGGATGATCCCGTAGCGATAGGCGTAAATGACGCTGGTGCTGGCCGCTGTGACTGCGATAGCCATCATGAGCAGCCAGCCAATAATCGTAAGCGCAAGACGGAATTTCGGCACAAGATGTATCCCAGGCTGTTGACGATGGTGCCAAGCAACTTCAGCAGGAACACAACGACGAAAAGCCGAGATGGCTAGGCTTTGACGAAGGACTCGTATTCGGAAAGGCGGTCAACCGTCGGTCAGGAGGAATCCACGGCGCGGAAAAAACTGCTCGCACGAAGTGCTTCTTCGTAGAGATTCCAGGCAACTAATTCTGT
>JAFECH010000088.1 GCA_018242255.1 Pseudomonadota bacterium
TGGATTTCAGATTCTGCAACGTGGACGGAGAAATGGTTGCTGCGCCAATTGCTTCGATGGCGCAGGCGATCTCATTCTTGATCGGATGTCCGGCCCAGTGAATAGCCAGGAACCACCAAGCAGCTGACATCATCGCCGAACCGACACCGTCGGCGATGCTCAGGTGCTCGGTTCCGCCCATCCAGATCACCATGAGAAGCGAAGGGACAGCACTGACCACCGTTACGATGGCGCTCTTGCTCATCGCGCGAAGCAACGCGGTCCAAGGCAGCGATATGTTCCGGCGAACGAAATACATCGAGACCAGAACGGCATAGAGATTGGCGGCGAAGAAACTCCAAGCGACCGCCGTCAAGCCGTAGAACGACGCAGCGATTTGAACGTTGACCATGATCGGCACCGTCAGCACCGCTATGAGAGCCGTATCGCGCACGGCTCCCACGGCAACAAGCGCCGGGCGCGGCAAATTCATCGGAAACCAGACGAGAAACGAGGTCGCTATCACCTGGACGATCGGCACGGTGGCTTTCCACTGCGGGCCGACAAGGATCATCACAAGCGGGTGCGCCAAGAGCACGATGCCGATGAGCGCGGGCCACAAAAGGACCGTGACGTGCTCGACGCCCAAAAGAAAACTCCGGCTGAGATTCTGGCCCTCACGGGCGTGCTTGGAAAACGCGGGCTGAAGAACCGGCGCGAAGCCTGCGAGAACGGTCCGCTCCGGCAACCGGCTGACCGTCAATGCGCGCTGATAAATGCCGAGCGCTTCGGTTCCGATCGTCTTGCCAAAAGCCAGAAACGGTGCGGCGTCGCCGAGATGGTTAAGCAACGCGCGCGCGCAGTCATAGATGCCGTAAGCCGTTACCCGCCGCCATTCCATGAGCGAGAGCCGGTAAATCGGGAACTTCGGCCCCCAGGCCACGCACAATCCGAAATAGACGACACTGGCGAGGAGCTGCCCCCAGGCATAGCTCATATAACTGAAACCCATCAGGGCGAGCACGATGGTGAGCAGCGAGTTCAGGGTGGTCGACGTCAAACTGAGAATCGTCAATTTGCCGAATTGAAGATTGCGGCAGAGCAGTGCGTAGGCGGGGGAAGAAAATGATGACAGCAGCAGGCACCACGCCGAGACGTGCAGATAGGATTGAAGGCCGGGCGAGCCATAAAAACTTGCGATCTCGCCCGAGAAAAAGAAGAGAATGACAAAGAGGGGAATGGCCAGGAGCATCGTGACGGTGAAGACCGTCTGCACGCGATGGGGCGTCGGTTCGTCAATCTGGATGATGTACGTGCCGCCGCCGAAATCGCGAAAGATGTCGATCAGTCCGAAGATCGCCATTCCAATAATGGCGATGCCGAAATCGGCAGGCGTCAAGAGGCGTGCCGTAACGAAGGTCGTCGCCAACCCCATCAGCAAAACGCCATACCGCTCTATGCTGGAGAGTATCAGCCCGCTGCGGACGCTTGACATTCCATTTCCCAATCTCGCGCCGGAAGGGCGATTTTGAAGCAGCGAATTCGACTGATCCGCCGCTCTGTTAGTAAGCGTACTGACATTTCAAATTAATTAGCAGGCACTGCCAACAGGCCAATCGACCTTGGGGCAATATGCGCCGTTATTGGTTCGATACTGGAATTTCGTAAAAGAGCAGTGCTTGCCGACCCGGTTCTGAATGAAACGTTAAGCCCGAGCGAGCGAACGAGCGCCCCTGGCGCACGATTGCAAAGCACGGACCGTGCCAATCGCGCCGACTGTGCCCCTCTGAACCACGGCGTTCGGCACAAAAAAAGTGCGGGGCCCTTTTGAGGAGCCCCGCACGGACATCGATCGATTGTTGCGGCCTTTACCGCTGCATCATATCCGCCCGGACCGGCTCAAGCGCGGCATGGTCAGGTGCAAGCGACGGCTGCACGGCCGGCGGTGCAGTATCCAAAATCTTGGTCGTCGTCGCCGGCGGCTGTTGCGCCGGCATTTCGGACCGCAGCATTGCGTCGAGAGCCATGCCGGCACCGGAAGCGCCCGGCATTGTCATGTCGACCTTGACCGTGTCGCCAGGCTGGAGAAGCGTATTTTCAGTCGCGTCGATGTCGATCACACCACCGCGTACCTGGCGCGAAATCGTGTAATGGACCGTCGGCTCGACAGACTTCGCCGATCCCTGGTCACCGGCCGTCGCCGAAACAAGATGCAGCGGCGAAGCAACGGCCTGCGACTTCGTCTCGGCCAGGAGACGCTGGTTAACCTGCATTTCCTGCCCGATCTGCTGCAAACGAGCTTCCGTCGTCTGCAGTTCGACCGTCAGGTCGTTGTCGCGCTTGTTCTGATACTCGATGCGCGAGATCTTGGTGCGGCCAACTTCCTGCTGAGCACGTGTCCGGTCGCTTTCGATCCGCAGCTTTTCGCTCTCGAGTTCGACAAGGTTACGCTGGAGGCCCAGGAGACGAGGCTGGGTCGCCAAGCCCTTGTCGCTCAGCTGCTTGATGCCCTGAAACTCCGAACGCATCAGGTCGATCTGCTTTTGCTGAGCGGCGATGCGCTTATCGAGGGTTGAGACTTCCTGCTCGAGAGAGTCCTGGAGCTGGTTCAAAGCCAGAACCTGCGTATCGTTGGCACGGCGGCGCAGATCGAAGACGCTCTGTTCCTTCGACATGATCGACGACGTGAACTCGATGGCCCAAGGTGCGCTGACGGTCTGCAGATCGGCCGGGAAAGCAATCCGGTCGGCTCCGCTCAGTTCGGCGTCGAGACGCGCCTTACGGGCGAGAAGACGCTGACGTTCCTGCTCAAGGCCCTGATACGTGCCGACGGTCGATACGAACTCGCGCTCGAGGCGAAGGCCGCTCAGAGCCGAATTGCGGAACAATCCGCCGCCGAGGCTGACGCCCTGCAGAACGTTCATGCCGGCCGTGAAGGGATATTGACCCGCACGCTCGACCGCGCCGGTAACGTAGATCGGACGGAAATCCGTGACTTCGACCGTGGTGTCGGGCTGCGTCGCGAGGTTCAGCCTGTGCATCAGCTGACGCGAGACGATCGTGCTCAACTCTTCGGTCGTGTAGCCGGCCGCGGGGACGACGCCAACCAGCGGCATGGAGATCTTGCCGGCCGGATCGACGGTATAAATCTGATTAAGGGCAGTCCAGCTGTAGACCTCGTCACGCGACGGGCGCCACTCGAACACCTGCACGCGCACCTTGTCGCGAACGCCGAGGCGATAATCGGCGGTCAGCGTATTTGACTTCGCCGCCGCTGCGTGCGCGTCGGTCATGCCGACGTCTGCTTGCGGGTCAGCATAGACGATCGTGCCGACCGGGAAGACCAAGCCGATGGCGAACAGGGCAACGATGCACCACTCGACGACTCCCAGTCCGCAATAACGCGTCCTGGAAACGCAGAGCCTTTCTCTGAGGCGGGCGACAAAACCGGGGGCCGCATGCTCGCCGCGCCGGAATGCATATGACGGCCGATAACCGAACCGACGTTTCATGACTTTAGACCTCTCCGCACTCAATCCCAAAAAAAACCGACCTCGTCCCATTTTCACTCGCTTCGCCCGTATCAAACCGGGACAGATGCTCGTGTTAGTCGTGGCCTAAGATCGACGAACCAATATTGCTGCCATCCAAATTTCAGCAGCCGGAACCTTCTCTGGGCTCCCGAAGTGTACCACGGCGTCAGAATTCCCCTAGCGATCCAAAGGTTGGTTCGCCAATGGGGTGCCCCTCGCGTACCGGCATCTACGAAAGGCGTAGAGCCGGTATTAGAAGAGCGTAGTGCCTTTCGATCTTGATTAAGCAAGTGACGTGCCAGCTTCAGGCCTCCTCATTCCGAAACCGGAGCGGACGTGCCAACCGGAGATCGAGGAAGCGGGTGAGGAAGCCGACGGCCCAACTCATATGCATGGTGATCGCGGCGAGTCCGGCCAGCAGCAAGGCCGGCTGCGCGGCGCTCACGGCAAGGGCGGCGCCCCACGCAAGACAGATAAAAACGTAAACGGCCGGCGGCAGCAGGGCGATGGCGCCGATAAACGGCCAAGCGGCGACGGACGCCAGACACACTAACAGCACCGCTACCGGGAGCGCCTGGCGGAGTTTCGGACGCATGCCGTGCTTCGCAAGTGTATTCGCGCGGCCCCAGCCGTGACGGTAGTACTGCTTCGCAAGCGAGACGAACGACGCGCGCGGGTAGTAATCAATCGTCGAGCGCCCGTCGAGGTAGATGCGCCCTCCAGATTGGATCAGGCGAGCATCGAATTCCGCGTCTTCATTAAAGGGAGCGCTCTCGTCGTAGCCGTATAGTGAGCGGAACGTCTGGCGATCGAAGGCGGCATGATGGCCGTGCTCGACGTAACCTGACTCCGACGCGCGGCGATGACGCGAACCGCCGTTGCCGACGCGGCTGTTCTGAGCCGCGGCGATGGCCGATTGCAGCGGCGTCCGGCCGACCGCGCGCATAGAAACCACAACCGACGCGCTTTGCGTGGCGCGCAATGTCTCGACGCAGTTTTCGACAAAGCGCGGCGGATAAAGCGCGTGGCAATCGGCGCGCAGCAAAATGGTTGTCTTGGGATCGCAGATATCCGCCGCGATATTCATGGCGGCGGACTGCGTGCGCCGCGGGTTTCGTATCAATTTAACTCGGGGGTTGTGCGCAGAAATCTCGCGCACGATCCGGCCCGTCTCGTCGGTGCTGCCGCCGTCCATCACGAGCAATTCGTAGTCGAATGCGCTCGTCGACGGCAGGATCGAGGCGATCGCGTCCGCGATGTAGCGCTCTTCATTGAGCGCGGGCATCACGATGCTGACGAACGATGCGGAGGATACCGACACGAGGGAGTTCCAAAACACGAAACGCAGGTACGATCAGAACGAGCGACGACGCCAACGAGATCGCCGTTCGGGCGCCTCGGAGGCAAGCACGGCGACCGACGCCGCGCCATACGTCCTGCTCTACCTCTATGGGGTTAAAAGTTCGGCCCGCGCATGAACGACACGCTCCGCGAAAGGTGGGAAAATCAGCGCCTCAGCGTACCGGCTTCGTCTTGCGGTTAAAGTATGGCTTCCGAATGTTTCATTTCGAAGCGCCGGCGATGACGCTGCGGGCTTCGCATTACTTTCTCAAGTCTCAAGCAACCGTGCGACATGAACCGCGATGGCGAGCGATGACGTGAGCCCCGGGCTTTCGATACCGTAAAGCCCGACGAAGTCCGGAACGCCGTGCTGCGCGGCGGCGTGAATTTCGAAATCGGCCGGGGGCGAGCCTTGCGAATAGATTTTCGGGCGGATGCCGGTATAGGCGGGCATCAACGCCGCTTCGGGCAATGACGGCCAATAGCGCTTGATCTCTTTTGCGAACGTCTCGCGGCGCGCGCCGGCCGCGACGAAACCGTAGTCGAGGTCGTTCTGCCAATAGACGTCCGGGCCGAAGCGCGCCGCCCCCGACATATCGAGCGTGACGTGCACGCCCAGCGCGTCGGGCGACGGCATCGGATAGATCAGATGCTTGAACGGCGCCTTTGCAGATAACGAGAAGTAATGTCCCTTGGCAGGAAAGAGGCCGGGCACAGCGTAACCGGCCTTTCGATATTCGAGCATGCGGCCGATGATTGAGGCGCCAAGACCCGCCGCGTTGATAAGGCGGGCGCAGATGAGCTCCGACACATCCCCCGCGGACGAAATCTCAAGACGGAAGCCGCCGTCCGGTTCGGCGGATACGCCGACGACCTGGGAATGATAGGCGATCTCACCTCCCGCGTTCAGCAACCGCGCTTCGAGCGCGGCCATGAACGCGTGACCGTCGATGATGCCGGTGGACGGCGATAGAGTTGCAGCGACGCAGCTGACATGGGGTTCCAGGCCGCGCACCTCATCCAGCGTCAGGCGCTTCAGATCAGATACGCCGTTCGCCGCGGCTTTCGCTTCGATGGCTTCGAGCTGGGCAATTTCGCTTTCGGCTGTCGCGACGAGCAGCTTGCCGCAGCGATGGACCGGCACATTGTACTTCTCGGCAAAAGTGTAGAGCCGCTCTTTGCCTTCGACGCAAAGCTTCGCGCGCAGCGAACCCGGCGGATAATAAATTCCGGCGTGAATGACTTCGGAATTGCGCGACGACGTCTCGGTTCCGAACGTGCCGTGGCGCTCGACGACGAGCACGGCGTGACCCGCCTCGGCAAGCTCCGCTGCGATCGCCAAACCCACGACGCCAGCGCCGATGACAACAGTTTCGATATCGTTTGCCGTGTCCGAAACCGCCATGTCCGACGCATCTCTCCGCCATGCTGCGAATCCCGGATGTGTGGTATGGGATCACGGCTTGCGGCGCAACGGCGATGCCTGCCCGCCTCGCTGCACTTCGGCTGAGCGCTGGCGGTGCTGGCCTTCGGCACGACGACTAGCGCGATCTCGACGGTGAATGCGGCAAAGCGAATTCGGCGACAGCTATGATGATGCAGCGCTACATCGGTCGGCCTGAGCTGCAGTGGATCGCTACGCTGGCGGCGGATCGCTGCAGTGTACGAGGATCGCCAACCCACATTTTTGCAGACGCCGAGGCGTGGCGGCCGACGGGTGCGACCTGGATGCAATCCTGAAATGTTCTTTTTTCGATCGCCCTCCGTGTCGCGTCATCCTACCCTTGTCCCACCGCGAAAACACTGTTAGGTCACCGGCTTCAAATTGGGATGTAGCCAAGTGGTAAGGCAGCGGATTTTGATTCCGCCATTCGGAGGTTCGAACCCTCCCATCCCAGCCAATGGCTGATAGTTTCATAATCTGCCATCTTCAAACTCTTGCCAATGGCTGCGTTCAGGCTCTTAGCCCGTTTTCGTTATCGAATTGACGCTCGCGCGGCGCTTGATGGCAGCCTGCTATCTCTGCT
>JAFECH010000089.1 GCA_018242255.1 Pseudomonadota bacterium
CCGATCCTGACAAAGCGCCGCCTTTTACCCTCGGAGAGCAGCCCACGAAGTGGCCAAGCCAGCACCGGCGAACGAGGCTTGAAAACAGACCAGCGGTCTATTATACCGACCATCGGTCTAGAGCGGAGTTGGTCCGCATACTTTGGCAGACCCTAGTGTTTCAGGGCCACGGCATGCCGCGCGTCGTTAAGCATCCAGATCTCAGGCGATCCGAATTCCTGGATCATGCGTTCGGTATGTTTCTCACACACGGCTACGACAACACGAGCCTCAACGACATCATCGCAAAATCTGGCACATCAAAAGGTGCTTTTTATCACTACTTCCCTTCGAAGGAGGCGCTGCTCGAAGCATTGGCGGATCGGGTCGTTCGTCAAGCCTTTGAAGGTATTGAGCACGCTGCGCGCGCGCCCAACCTGACGCCGTTGGGTCGGCTGAACGCCTTTCTCGCGGCGTCCCGTCGATTCAAGTTGGAGATAGGCGACGACGGATGGCGTGTCTTCGCGGCAATGTTCGGGCAGGAAAACCAAATCCTCTATCAAAGAATCTCCGGTGTCTGGAGAGCCCAATTCAAACCCCTGGTGACGGAGATAATCGCCACGGGAGTTCGAGAAAAAGTCTTCGAAACTTTCGACTCCGAAGGCGTGGGAGAGGTGCTTCAGTGTTTGGTTTCTGCGGGCTATCAGATCATCACAGATGCTCTTGCCGCGAAGACGGTTAAAGAGCGACGAGATTCACTTTCCATCTTCGAGAGTCGTTTGCGGTTGCATGGCATTGCCATCGATCGCCTCCTTGGCTTGCCTGATGGAAGCGTCGAGATCATCGAGCCGGGATACGCCCAGGCCCTCATGGCGAGACTGCCGCCGTTGAACGAAGCGAAAGCCAAGGCTAAGTCGTGAGGAGCATCATGCACAACAAAAACCGCGTGGGGACGAAGCAAACGGCCCTGATCACAGGAGCGAGCAGCGGGATCGGACGCGAATTGGCCGGCTACTTTGCGCAAGACGGCTATAACCTCGTCCTCGTCGCTCGTTCAGAAATAGCACTTCAAGACCTCGCGCGTTGCCTGTCAGACAAATACGGGATTAGCGCTGCGGCGATCCCTTGCGATCTCAGCACGCTGGACGGCATCACGGTTCTTCTCGCGGAGATTTCCCGGCGCAATTTGGAGATTGACGTTCTCGTCAACGATGCGGGCTACGGCGTGGCTTCGGCGGTCAAGACCATCGATCCGCAAGCGCAGCTCAACATGATCGATCTCAATGTTCGCGCATTAACTGAGCTGACCCGTGCCGTCTGGCCGGGCATGCTGGCGCGGCGACGTGGTGGGCTTCTCAATGTCGCATCAATGGCCGCTTTGACGCCGAGCCCGTTCATGGCGGCCTACGGTGCGACGAAAGCCTATGTCCTCTCTTTTAGCGAAGCGCTGTGGGAGGAAGCACGGGGGTCAGGCGTGCGTGTGACATGTCTGTGTCCAGGGGCAACAGACACCAAGTTTCATCAGCGCGCCGGGACAGAAAACATGCCGGCGGGTAAAGCGCCTCGCATGTCGGCCAGAAAGACGGCCCAGCTAGGGTATCGGGCGTTTCGAGCCAACAAGCGCGTCGAGATCCCAGGGCTTGGCAACAAACTGATCGCACGGGTGATGTCCTTCATCCCAACCGGTGCCCTGCTCAAAACCATAGGTCGCGTCTATCAGGTCTGATCGTTCATGCGGGCAGCTTCCTGTCCCTGAAAACTGCACGCTTTGATGGCCATACCTCAAATTGTCCAAATGACAGAAGGGTACTGAAAATGGAACCGAAAAACACCGTTGTCCTCGTGACCGGAGGCTCTTCTGGATTTGGTCATCTGACCTCAATGAAGCTGCTCGCTAAGGGCTACACCGTTTACGCCGGTGCTCGTCGCGTCGACCGCATGCAAGACATCGTCCAGGCAGGAGGAACAGCGGTCAGGCTCGACGTCCAAGACGATGCTTCGGTTCGCGCCATGGTGGACAGGGTGGTCGCCGACCAGGGGCATATCGACGTGCTGTTCAACAACGCAGGCTACGGCAACTACGGCTTCATCGAAGCTGTTTCGCTCGACGACATCAAGCGCCAGTTCGATGTGAACGTGTTCGGTTATGCACGTATGATCAAGGCGATTCTTCCACACATGCGGAAGCAACGGTCAGGACGGATCATAAACACGGCTTCGCTGATCAGCCATGTGTCGGGCCTCGGCATGGGATGGTACGCAGCGAGCAAACATGCGGTGCTGGCGATGACCGAGGCGTTGCGGATGGAAGTCGAGGATTTCGGCATTGACGTGGTAGAAATCGAGCCTGGAGCAGTTCTGACGGGCTTCCAGGGCGTAGCCGAATCCAACTTGGAGGCAGCGGCTGGCATCGAGGATTATGCGGAGCTTCAGGCTCAGCTCCTTGCTATGGTGAAATCGACCGAGAAGTCCGCGTTCACCCCCGATAGCACCGTGGACGCCGTGATCCATGCGATCGAGACCGATCATCCGAACGCCGTCTATCAAACGACCATTGATGCAAAAATAATCCCCAAGGTGCGTGGTCTGCTTGGAACCCGTCTTTGGGGTGAAGTGAACCGAGCGATGGTACGCCGAGCTCAATCTGAGGAGATGGGCACGCGGACCGACATTCGTGGCGATCGTTAAACGGATTGGTTTGATCTGGAGAACTCCTCCACCTTTCTCTGCGCTCCGAGTGCTCAAGTCGTGCCCCGTCAATGGCGGAATGCCCAGGCGCTGCTTCGGTAATTCACTAATGCAGAGAGCCGTAAGAGACTATGCCGTCCTCGATGCCGATGTTGTACAAAAGCTCCGCCCTATTGATTTTTAGCCGGACGCTGTCGGGAGGGCGAGATCGGCACTCCATTCGCTCCAGGAACCATCATAAAGTCGAGCTTTTGGGTGGCCTATAGCTCTTAGCGCAAGCAGTCCGCACGCGGCCGCATAGCCCCGGCCACAGTAAGTTATGACCTCACGATCCGACGTCACCCCCACGGCTTCATAGAGCGGACGAAGTTTCTCTGGCGAATGAAAGCGGAGATCATGATTGTCGGCAATGAATGCCTCGCGTTCAGCGGCGGTCGCGCTGCTGAGCGCAAGATTCACATTAGCGTAGAACGGGACGTTGACGGCGCCAGGAATATGTCCGGGGCGCTGTCCCCATTGATGACGATCGCCGTCCCCGCGGAACAATTCCTGAGACAGACAATCTACAATAACGATGTCAGGCTGTCCTAGCGCAGCAACAACGTCCTGTTTAGTTGCCATCCAACTTCGCTGTGGTCTTGCGATAAACTGCGCCGGCTCGGTTCTCCGATTTTTGGTTGAGACAGGCCGCCCTTCGCGCCGCCATTGACGAAGACCGCCATCGAGGACGTAGACCCGGACATGACCATAGTAGGACAAGGCCCACCACAAGCGAGCAGAGCTCAAAGGAAAAGCCATATCGTCGTAGGCGACGACGATCGCGTCGCTTCCGATCCCGAGCCTCGACATAACTTCTGAAAATTGCTCCGGCGGAGCAAGCATGTCAGCTATGATATGGTTCGGATCGGAAAGCTCTTCAAACATTCCCACAAAAGCGGCCCCAGGAATATGGCCTGCAAGATAGGCATCTCGATTGTCTACGCTTGTGCCGCGACCGTTTTCGAAGCGTGCGCACCAACGCGCGTCGACAATCCGCACAGCGGGATCATCGAGATGCTCCGATAGCCATTGAGTATTCACGAGTGGTGAATCGCCAATGTTTGGTATATTCATGACGCCCACCTTTGCTCCTCGATTGTTGCGTTAGCCGGTATCAAAGAGTGGTTCCATTGCGTTGCGGACCAGACGAACGCATCGCTTCACCGCACTCTGGCAGAGTCTCCCCACCGGCGCAGTCACCGCGCGCAATCCTGATCTTCCTTCGCTTATTCGTCTTTGTCCATTACCGCAATGATGCGGGCCAGGAGTTCTTGCAGTGGTTAGTCCGGCAGTGGCGAGGCCGGGATGCTTTCCACTTCAAGTGCCGCCATACAGTCCATTCCAGCGGCTGCAATCACTTGACGAAGGACGTCGCCCGTTACGTCGCCCGTAGCAAACACGCCGGCAATTTTCAGTGGCTGTGCTGTTTGGTGCAGCAATCAAATAACCACTGTTCCGTTCCTCACCCGCAATTGGTCGGCAAAGATCGATGTAGCTGGTATGCCCAATCGGCCAATCCGAGCAAGAAATTCAGCGACGGGCAATAGTTTTTACGACAACGGCCAAATTCTCTATGGCGTCGGCCGAACGTGCTTAGAAGCAGACGGTTTGCGCACGCAAGCAATTATCCTTGGGAAGTTATAGTCGGCCACTAAGGTGTGAGGCTTCCATTTGATTTCGGAACCTTTCATGGGCGAGGGCCTGCAGGCCTAAGAACACTCGCGAGCGTCGTTTCGCATGAGAATCGCCGCCGCGACTCGCTTCCCACCTGCTGGTAGAACGATTCTTGCTCGATGTTTTCGACGGGATCGAAACCAAGCGATCAAAAGGTCTGTGAGTTGGGACGCCAGTCACGCCGGAATTGAGCTTTGCCCGCAATCCATCCGCAACGCGGCGTCGTTATGATGTTCAAGAACTTGATAAGGCGCCGGTATTTGAATTTTCGATGCTCGCAAAACGCGATGCGAGGTCCCCTGCCAAAACACAATTCGTTATAAAAACTCCCCCCAAGATCATTCTATATCCCATAAGCGTCCGGCCACAGATTGTCGGCCACAGCAAAACCAAAACTAAAAATATTGGGAGGAATTAATGGCGATGGAGGCGAAAGCCAACGCCGTAAGCTTTGATGCGGTCGTGATTGGTGCCGGAGTTGCGGGGCTTCACCAGTTATACAGGCTGCGCGGGCTTGGGCTTAAAGTCATCTGTATCGACAGTGCTCCGGGCGTCGGAGGTACTTGGTATTGGAATCGTTATCCTGGCGCACGATTCGATTCCGAGGGATTTATCTATCAATACTTTTTTTCCGAAGACCTATTCAGGGATTGGAGCTGGAGTGAAAAATTCCCAGGCCAGCCAGAAATAGAACGGTGGATGAACTATGTCGCTGATCGTCTCGACCTGCGAAAGGATATCAAGCTTTCGACGACGGTTGAGAGCGCCCATTTCGATGAAGAGACTGAGCGCTGGACGATTGCGACGGATCGTGGAGACGTGATCGATACCCAGTTTGTTGTCGCCTGCACTGGTCCCCTCTCGGCTCCCCTTACCGATCTGTTTCCCGATCAGAGCACCTTTAAGGGACAAATATATCATACAGGGCGTTGGCCCGAAGCGCCTGTGGATTTCGCAGGTAAGCGCGTCGCTGTGATTGGCAATGGATCGACAGGAATTCAGGTTATTCAAACGATCGCCCGCGAGGTCAAAAGCCTGAAGGTTTTCGCGCGCACGCCGCAGTACGTTCTTCCCATGAAAAACCCAAAGTACAGCGCCGAGGACGTGGTGGCGTATAAGGCGCGATTTAGAGAACTGGCGGAGGTCACTCCAAAAACCTTTGCGGGGTTTCATTATGACTTTCATGAGACCCCCTGGGCGGACCTCACGGCCGAGCAGCGGCGTGAGGTATACGAGGCAAATTGGAGAGACGGTTCGCTCAGATTATGGTTGGCATCATTCCCGGATCTCTTCACTGTCGAGGAAGCCAACAAAGAAATTTCGGACTTCGTTCGTGAAAAGATGCGCGAGCGGATTGATGATCCGACACTGCGTGAAGCACTCATTCCGAAGAGTTATGGTTTTGGTACACGTCGCGTGCCGCTCGAGTCCGGTTACCTCGAAACCTATCTCCGCGACAATGTTGAGCTGATCAGTATCAGGGACAATCCCATCACCAAAATCAAACCGGACGGCATAGAGCTTGCCGATGGCAGATTCTACGAAGTCGATATCATTATCTTGGCGACTGGCTTCGATGGTGCGACTGGCGCGCTTAAGAAAATTGATATTCGAGGTCGCGGTGGAAGATCTTTGAGAGACGAGTGGAATCAAGATCTCCGAACAACGATGGGCCTGCAGGTTTATGGATATCCGAACCTGTTCACTCCAGGGGCACCCCTGGCGCCCGGGGCGGCTTTCTGTAACATTCCGACATGTCTTCAGCAGCAGGTGGAATGGATTAGCAATTGCATCAAATATATGCGCGACAATGGCAAAGCAGTTATCGAGCCGACAAAAGAAAAGCAGGATGAATGGGTCGCGCACCATGATGAAGCTGCCAACGGCACGTTAATCGTGAAGACTGACTCTTGGTATATGGGCACCAACGTCAGGGGAAAACCACGCCGTCTCGTGTCGTACGTAGGAGGGGCTGGCGTTTATAATGACATGTGTATCGATATTGCGAAGAATGGCTATGCAGGATTTGCCCTGAGCTAAATCTTAGCGTCCGCTTTCCAAGAAGCGGTAGATCGCGGGCGCTCGTTCGCGAAGCTCTCTCCTCAGAAACAATCAGTGAATGACCATTGCGATCCGCGATGCACGCGGACGCTGTGAGAATGCTCACACGATCACAAGACGGAGATTTAAATGTCATCTGCTCCATATTACAGCCAGGAAGTGCACGGTCCTTATAAGCTTTTCGATGTTGGTCGCCTTGAGCTCGAGGAAGGCGGTGTCCTCGAAAGCTGTCAGTTGGCCATCGCTACGCATGGCAAACTCAACGCTGACAAAAGCAATGTGGTTCTGATACCAACGTGGTATTCCGGAAGTAATAAAATTTGGGAACAGGTTTATATTGGCGAAGGACGTGCGCTGGACCCCTCGAAGTATTTTATTGTGATAATAAATCAAATTGGAGGCGGATTATCAACGTCGCCTCATAATTCCGCCG
>JAFECH010000008.1 GCA_018242255.1 Pseudomonadota bacterium
GACGAGAAGGGCGCGCCGGTTTTGAATGGACGAGAAGATCGCGGTGCAGAGCGGCAACTCAGCTGCAAGGTCACCCCGTTCGATTGCAACGATGTTGCCGAGCGTCCGCAGCAGATGCTCATCAACTGTATAGTGATGATACATGTTGAACTGCATCATCGCGACGATGCGCCCGAATTCCGGCAGGAAACGGCCGAGAACGCCCGCATCATTCATATGCCGGAGCGAGGCTTCAGGGTTGCCTTTTGCCGTCAGCAGAGAAAGGAAGATGGCATTGGCCTCAGGATCGTGGCGCAACTTATCGTCGATCAAGCGCAGCGAGCTGCGCAGCAACCGGATGGCGTCGGGATGAAGATATGCGCCGGTATTTGCGGCTTGAGCGAAGAAGCGAATGAGATTGACGGGATCGCGCGCGAAAACTTCGTGGTCGGTGACGTTGAGCCGATCGTTGTCGATGCGGAAATCGGTTTTTTCTCGAACTTCGCGGCGCGTTTTCCAGCTTAGCGGGCTCAGCAGGCGCTTGTATCCGGGCGACGTCTTGAGCTGCTGCATTTCGAGCGCGGTACACAGAATTGTCGACAGGTCGCCGACATCCTTCGCAATCAGGAAGTAATGCTTCATGAAGCGTTCAACGGCGCGCAGACCTTCGCGCGAGGTATAACCGAGGTTCTTCGCCATTGCAGGCTGAACCTCGAAGGACAAGACTTCTTCCGCGCGGCCGGTGAGGAAATGCAGGAAGCAGCGCACGCGCCAGAGGAAGTCTTCGCAGCGGCGGAAGGTCTGGACTTCTTCCGGCGTGAAGATACCGGCTTCGACGGCGGCGGCGCCGACTTCCTGGTTGAAGATATATTTCGAAAGCCATTGCAGCGTATGCAGATCGCGCAGGCCGCCCTTGCCGTCCTTGATGTTGGGCTCGACCTTGTAGCGGCTTTCGCCAGCGCGGCGCGTGCGCTCGTCGCGCTCGGCCATCTTGGCGTCGATGAACTGGCGCGCGGTGCCTTTGACGACTTCGGCGCGGAAGCGGTCCTCGAATTCGGCGAAGAGCTGCGTGTCGCCGAGGATCAATCTGGAATCGAGCAGTGCGGTGCGGATGGTGATGTCAGCTTGGCTGAGCTTGAGGCATTGATCGACAGTGCGCGTCGCATGCCCCACCTTGAAGCCCAAATCCCAGAGCATCAGAAGCATGTATTCGACGACGCTCTCGCCCCATGGCGTCTGCTTGTAGGGAAGCAGGAACAACAGATCGATATCGGAGCCGGGCGCCAGTAGTCCGCGGCCGTAGCCGCCCGTTGCGACGATCGCCATGCGTTCGGCGTCAGAGGGGTTGGTGGCGCGATAGACGTGCGTGACCGTGTAATCGTAGATGAGGCGTAGCAACTCGTCCTGAAACAAGCTGAGGCCCGCGGCGCAGCGGCGGCCGTTTCCATCTGCTTCGAGAGCCGTTCGGGCAGATTCGCGCGCGTTCTTAACGAGGCTTTTCAGGCTCTCGAGCACCTTCGGGCGCGCGTCGGCGTGCGAGGCGTTGCTGGCATTGAAGTGCCCCGTCAACTCGCGGCGAGCGGCGAGCCGGTCGAAATAGGGCGGCGGGATGAGGACGTTCTCAGTATCAGTCAAGGCTTCGTCTTCTTCAAATTTTCGGCCAGAGCCTTGAGTTCATAAAGTTTCTCGAGCGCCGCTTTCGGCGAGAGATCATCAGGATGCATGTTCAAGAGCAGCTTTTCAACGGCAGAAGGCTCTTCGCTTGCCGCTGCGCCTCTCGGCCGCGCGGCGGAGAACAGCGGCAGATCATCAATACTTTCGTCGCCAGCTTTGGGCCGGCGGTCGGCTTTTTCGAGGCGGGCGAGCACTTGGCGAGCCCTGGCGACGACCGGCTCCGGAAGGCCTGCAAGCTTTGCCACCTGGATGCCGTAAGAGCGGTCGGCAGCGCCGGGCTTAACTTTGTGCAGGAAGACGATGGTGTCGTGCCACTCGGCGACGTCCATCGTAACGTTGGCGATGTCGTCGAGACGACGGGCGAGCGCGGTCAGCTCGTGGTAGTGCGTCGCGAAGAGGGCGCGCGCCTTCGTGACGCCGTGGAGATATTCGACCGTTGCCCACGCGATTGAGAGACCGTCGAAGGTCGCGGTGCCGCGCCCAATTTCATCTAGGATGACGAGCGAACGCTCGGTCGCCTGATTGAGGATGGCTGCCGTTTCGACCATTTCGACCATGAAGGTCGAACGGCCGCGCGCCAGATCGTCGGAGGCGCCGACGCGCGAGAACAGCCGGTCGACGACGCCGATGTGGGCGGAACGCGCGGGCACGTAAGAGCCCATTTGCGCCATCACAGTAATGAGTGCGTTTTGGCGCAGGAACGTCGATTTGCCGGCCATGTTCGGACCGGTGACGAGCCAGATGCGGGCATCGGGGAGTTCATTTTCGTGGTGGCGCGATTCGGGTGCGCGAGCGCGGCCGAGAATGCAATCGTTTTCAATGAACGCTGATCCGCCTTGCTTTGCGAGTGCCTGCTGGACCACGGGATGGCGGCCGCCGCGAATTTCGAAGGCGGGCGTTTCGTCGATGCATGGGCGCACATAGCCCTGTTCCAGCGCAAGCGACGCTAGAGATGAATAGACGTCGAGTTCGGCCAGTGCTGCTGCGGTAGCGCCGAGAGCTTCGGTGCCTGCAGAGATGTCTTCCGTCAGTGCTGTAAAGATTTCCTGCTCAAGGTTGAGCGCGCGTTCGCTGGCGGATGCGATCTGGCCTTCGGTTTCGAGCAGTTCTGAGGTAGCAAAGCGCACCGCGTTCGCCATCGTCTGGCGGTGACGGAAGCGCTCGGACAGCGGCGGAGACATCAACGGCTTGGCGTTGAGCTGAGTGACCTCGATGTAGAACCCGAGGATGTTGTTATGGCGGACGCGCAGCGTTTTGATGCCCGTCTCTTCGATGTAGCGGGTTTCGAGTTCGGCCATGACGCGACGGCTGTCGTTTCGTAGTGCGCGCGCCGCATCAAGCGCGGAATGATAGCCTTCGCGGATGAAGCCGCCGTCGCGGCGTAGCAGCGGCGGATCGTCGACAAGAGCGTTTGCCAGTGCGTGCGCGAGTGTTGCCGGAACGGCTTCGAGACGCGTGCAAATTGATTGCAGTTCCGGCGGTAGCGGCAGCGGTGTCGCGCTACCGTTCAACATACTCGCGGCATTGGCGGCAGCAGTTATCGCGTCGCGCACGGCGGCAAGATCGCGCGGACCGCCACGGCCGAACGTCAACCGCGGCAGGGCGCGGGCGAGATCGGGCGTGCCGCGCAGACAGTCACGAATGTCGTCCATCAGACGGCGATTGCCGACAAGAAAGGACACCGCATCGAGGCGCGCTTCGATCGCAACGGGCGCGACCAGTGGGCTTGCAATTCGTGCCTGCAGCTCGCGCGCGCCGCCGCCGGTGATGGTGCGGTCCATCGCGGCAAGCAGGGTCGAGGATTTGTCGCTTGACGTCGATTTGACGAGTTCGAGGCTGGCGCGGCTGGCGGCATCAATGAAAAGCGCGGCACGGCCGGAGCGGCGCGGGGCCTGCAGCAGCGGCTTTCGCCCCATCTGCGTCAGGTCCACATATTTCAGCACAGCGCCGACGGCGGCCAGCTCGCCGCGAGAAAATGAGCCGAAACCGGCGAGATCGGCGACGCCGAGGCATTCTTTAAGATCGCGTGCGCCGGAAGTGCTGTCGAAATAGGCGGACGGAATGGGCGTCGTCTTGCCGCCGGAATAATCGACCGTCCGCGCGAACGCTTCGATGCCGATGAGCGTGTCGGCGGCCAGAACCTCGCTCGATGCGAGGCGAATCAGCTCTCCGGAAAGATCGGCGCCGGACACTTCCGAGACCTCGAATTCGCCGGTCGAAATGTCGATTGAGGCAAGCGCGACGCGGGAGTCCGATGATGCGAGGCCCAGTTCGGCCGGCGTCGCGAGGAAGACGGCGGTCAAGTAGTTGCGGGCTTTGGCGTCGAGCAGCGCCTCTTCGGTCAGCGTGCCGGGTGTTACGAGGCGGACGACGTCGCGTTTGACGACAGCCTTGGCGCCGCGTTTGCGCGCCTCGGCTGGGTCTTCGAGCTGCTCGCAGACCGCGACGCGGTGTCCTTGCCTGATTAACCGTTGCAGATATTCGTCAGCGCGATGCACCGGGACGCCGCACATCGGGATATCCTCTCCCCGGTGTTTGCCGCGTTTGGTTAGGACGATCGAAAGCGCCTCGGATGCGGTAACTGCATCGTCAAAAAAAAGCTCATAGAAATCGCCCATCCGATACCAAAGGAGACTATCGGGATTGGCGGCTTTGATTTCTAGGTATTGCGCCATGGATGGCGTGGCCTCGGTCGCCCCGGGCGTATTGCTGCTCTGCGACACTTCGGCAGACGCTGCCGGCGCCGATTCTGGCCGCCCGCTCTTGCGCGGCTCGTCGGTTCTGGACATCAAGAGATTACGTTTCAAATTGCCCTGTTCGGCTTTACGAAAGGCGCGAAAAGGAACGTCTCGCCGCCCCATCCAAGCGCTGGATATGCATAGGTTGCCGTCCCGGCTCCCGCAACCTATCGTGCCGGCCCTTATCCCCTGATGTGTGTTTGGGCAACACTGCCCCGGCGCACGAAATCCTGAACGGTCAACATCATGCCCTCCCTTCACCGCGCAGCCCAAGTGACGGCTCAAGAAGCGCTTGCCTTTCATGCAAACGGCAAGCCCGGCAAGCTCGAAATTACGCCGACGAAGCCCTTGGCGACGCAGCGCGACCTGTCTCTGGCCTATTCTCCGGGCGTTGCCATTCCCGTCCAGGCCATCGCCGAAAACCCGCGCGATGCTTATGCCTACACCAGCAAGGGCAATTTCGTGGCCGTGGTGTCGAACGGCACAGCTATTCTCGGGCTTGGAAATCTCGGGGCGCTTGCCGCGAAGCCGGTGATGGAAGGCAAGGCGGCGTTGTTCAAGCGATTTGCCGACATCGATTCCATCGACCTGCTGGTCGATACGCCGGATCCGGAAGCGTTCATCAATTCGGTGCGCTATCTCGGGCCGTCTTTCGGCGGCATGAACTTGGAAGACATCAAATCCCCCGACTGTTTCGTGATCGAAGAGAAGCTTAAAGAGCTACTCGATATTCCCGTTTTTCACGACGACCAGCACGGCACGGCCATCGTGGTTGCGGCAGGCGTGCTGAATGGATTGCGCGTCGTCGAAAAGGAGATTGGCGATGTGAAGCTGGTATGCGCGGGTGCGGGTGCCGCGGCGCTCGCCTGCCTCAACCTGCTCGTGAAGATCGGGCTCAAGCGCGAGAACATCTACGTCTGCGATATCAAAGGCCTCGTCTACGAGGGCCGCAAAGAGCTGATGGACCCGTACAAAGCTCCGTTCGCTCAGAAGACGAACGCCAGGACGCTGAGCGACGTCATCGGCGGCGCCGACATTTTCCTCGGTTTGTCCGCGGCCGGGGTGCTGTCGCGAGACATGGTTTCGCAGATGGGGCCGAAGCCGCTCATCTTCGCGATGGCCAACCCGGACCCAGAGATCACGCCGGAAGAGGTGCGGGCCGTCCGGACGGACGCCATCATGGCGACGGGCCGTTCGGACTATCCGAACCAGATCAACAACGTTCTGTGCTTCCCGTTCATCTTCCGCGGCGCGCTCGACGTGCATGCGACGACGATCAACGATGCAATGAAGATCGCGGCCGCCGAAGCGATCGCCGCGCTGGCCCGGGCCGAAGTGCCGGATCAGGTTGCGGCGGCGTTTCTCGGCGAGCGGCCGACGTTCGGTCCCGGATATATCATTCCTGCGCCGTTCGATCCGCGTCTGCTGCCGCACGTTTCCTCCGCGGTCGCAAAGGCAGCGATGGATTCTGGCGTGGCTCGCAACCCGATCGTCGACATGGAAGGCTACGTCGCGCGGCTCAATGCGCGGCTCGATCCGGTGCAGGGTTGGCTGCAATCGACGTTCGATTCGGTTCGCAACGATCCGAAGCGTGTGGTGTTTGCTGAAGGTGAAGAACCCGCCGTCATTCGAGCGGCGCATACGTTCTTCCAGCAGGGTTTCGGACAACCGATCCTGATCGGTCGGAAGAAGGTCGTTACCGACCGCTTCCGGGAACTCGGGATTCCGCTTCGCCGCGAATTCGAATTGATCGATACGAGCGAATCTCCCTTCCTCGACGAGTTTACTGAATTTCTTTATTCGCGATTGCAGCGGCGTGGATATCTGAAGCGCGATTGCGAGCGGCTCGTTACCAATGAGCGGAATATATTCGCCGCGCTCATGGTCGTACACGGACATGCCGATGCGCTGGTGTCCGGCGTTACCCGCAACTGGACGAGTGTCTATGCCGATGTGCACCGGGTGATGGACGAGAAACCCGGTCGGCACGTGATCGGCGTGTCGCTGGTGTTGATCCGCGGTCGAGCCGTGCTCATCGCCGACACGAGCATTCACGATCTGCCGACCGGCGAGCAGATAGCAGATATTGCCGTCGAAGCGGCGCGGGCCGCGCGATATTTCGGCATCGAGCCACGGGTGGCGCTGCTCGCCTACTCGACGTTCGGGCAGCCGAAAAGCGAGCGCTCAGAGCAGGTGCGCCAGGCCGTGCGGCTCCTCGACGAACGCCTCGTCGATTTCGAATATGATGGCGACATGGCTGCCGACGTCGCACTCAACCGCAGCCTGATGGCGCACTATCCGTTCTGCCGGTTGTCGGATACCGCAAACGTGCTGGTCATGCCGGCGTTTCACGCCGCATCGATCTCGACGAAGATGATCAAGGAGCTGGCGGGTGCGACTCTGATCGGGCCGATCGTCGTAGGGCTGTCGCATTCGGTGCAGATCTGCACGTTCGGCGCGACGGACGCGGATATTGTCAATATGGCGGCGCTGGCCGCTTATGGCGCAGCGAAGGAATAGCGAGCAGCGCAATCAGGCGTCGACGGCGATTCGGCTCTTGGTTTCGGCTGGGGCGCCGTAGTGCTCGAAGTAGCGCGGATCAATGTTCGCGACCGGCATAACGACAAGGACGTCCGTCGTGCCGAATTGCCGGTCGATCACGGCGCCGTCACCAAAATAGGCGCCAAGGCGCAGATAGGCTTTGATCAACGGCGGCATGGCTTTCAGGGCGGCCTTCTGATCGATGTCGGCCATCGGCATCATATTCATCGAGACGCCGAGGCGATCGTGGGCACTGGCGCGCCATTCGAGCGGCGCCAGCGCTTTGTGGTGCAAATAGCTCAGCGCCATCTTGTGGTCTTCGAGGTCGATGCCCTCGAAGCTGGCGCAGCCGATCATCACGTCGATGCGGTTTTCGCGGACATAGGTCCAAAGGCCGTGCCACAGCAGTTCGACCGACCTCTTGCTGCGATAGGGCGCGAGCACGCATGAGCGACCGAGTTCCATGAAGCGATGGGTCGCCGCTTTGCTTTTGAGAAGCGGGTCAATGTCGTATTCGCCGGCGGAATAAAAACCAGGGCCTTGCTCGGCGATTTCCTGACGCAGAATGCGGTAGGTACCGATAACTTTCGGACGCTCCGGACGACCGGCGCGGCCCGGCATCGTTTTGTCGAGATCGACGACCAGCAAATGATCGCAGAGCGCATCGTAGGCGTCCTCGTCGCGGCGGCGGAATTGCGCGAGGCGGCTGGGGACGGCCGACATTTCTTCGAAAAAGACCTGATAGCGCAGACGTTGCGCAAGCTTGATCTCGGCCCAGGTCCGGGCCAGCCGCACTTCCAGGTTGCCGACACGGCCGTAGACTTTCGGCTCGATGTCGCGGGTGAAGCCCTTGAGGCGGAGCGCGGGTGCTCTCAGCGCCTCTATGGCGACGAGGCCTGCCGGAAGTTTTCCGATCCGGCCGGGCTTACGTTTGCTTCGGTCTGCAATTGTCTGCCACATCGGACGGGAATCCCCACAGTGCTCCAGTGGAACGCCGCTATCATGATTCCGTGACAGTTTTTAGAGCGAAACGTCTGCGGATCAAGCGGCAGGCGGTGCGGCGCGGAGGGGGCGGGGCACCCACCTGAGCAGCAGGTCGTGGAGATTGCGGGCATCGAAGGGCTTGGCGAGGTAATCATCCATGCCGGCCGCGTAGCAGCGGTCGCGGTCTTCGGCGAAGGCGTTGGCCGTCAGCGCAATGATCGGTGGGCATGGGAGGCGTGGGTCCTTGCGTTCGCGATAGAGCGCCTTGATCGATTTGGTGGCCATAATGCCGTCGATCTCGGGCATCAGAACGTCCATCAGCACGAGGTCGAACGCCGGGCGTTTGCGCTCCAGCACTTCCCACATCGCCGTGATTGCCGAACGTCCGTCTTCCACGACCGTCGCTGTGCCGCCAGCACGTTCGATGATCTTGCAGGCGAGGAGGGCGTTAATCTGGTTGTCTTCTGCAACCAGGACGCGGAACGGCGGGCAGGGCGTGCGCCGGAAGGCTGTTTCGGCATCCGGCACGAGCGGACCGGCGGTGCCTGATGGCGCGCCGGCCGCGTGGAGTTCCACACGGGCGGTGAAGACGGCGCCATTGTCTGGGCCTGTCGAGGCGATGATGTCGCCGGACATGGCCTGGGCGATGCGCTTCGAAATCGCGAGGCCGAGGCCGGTGCCGGCCGGATTACGGTTCATCGCGTTTGTGTCCTGCTCGAATTCGTCGAACAGGCGGCGGGCGGCGGCGGGCGAAAAACCAATGCCAGAATCCGCGACTTCGATCGCGACGCGCACGGCATTCGGATTGGAAGAAGGATCGTTCGCGATGGAGATGCCGACCGAGACGCCGCCGATATCGGTAAACTTTATAGCGTTGGATAGCAGATTGAGGACGATCTGGCGCAGCCGGATTTCGTCCCCCCGAACCCATTCGGGCACCGCGTCCGATATCGCCAAATTCAACGTCAGCTGCTTAGTGGCGGCTTCGGGCGCCATGAGCTGCATCATCTGGGTCATGCAGTTTCTGAGCGAGAAGATCTCGTTCGCCAGTTCGAACTTACCTGCTTCGATTTTGGAGAGATCGAGAATGCCGTCGATCAGGCCGAGCAGGGCGCGAGCGGAGTCTTCCGCAACTCGCGCATAGGTGCGCTGCTCGGGATCGAGTTCCGTATCGCGGAGCAGGCTGATCATGCCGATGATGCCGTTCATCGGCGTGCGTATTTCGTGGCTCATGGCGGCCAGGAAGCGAGACTTCTCGCGGTTGGCCGTTTCAGCACGGTCGCGGGCGCCGCGTAGTCGCTCTTCGATTTCGCGTTCGACGGTGATGTCGCGGCCGACACTTTGGATCTCGACGGCGCCGTCTGTGGTCAATACCTCCATTTCATCCCAGGCGATCCAGCGCTTTCCGCGCTGCGTCGGCAGAAGTTCAATCGTTCGCAGGCTGGTGGTCGACATGCCGACCGTTGCCTCGCTGCGTAGGATATGCGGGCGGAATCGGGAGCCGAGAATATCTTCGCTCCGCACCCCGAAGGCTTCCAGGAATGCTGTGTTTGCAAAAACAAGACGGCCATCTTTCGCCCGGCGCACGATGAAGTCGCGCTGCGAATCCAAAAGCTGGCGATAGCGCACGGCCTTGTCGGACAGACGCCAATCCGCATCCTTGAGGTCTTCGATGTCTTCGTCCACGCGCATCGGATGGTGGGGCGTCACCGGCATTTTTTGACGCCTTAATTTTGCGGACAGTGCGAAACTCAAGAATGCGGCTGCGGTCAACATCGTGAAGCCGACAACGGCTGCTGTTAGGCCGCTATCGAATGTGACGGCGCTTGAGACGAGGCCCAAGACAAGCAAAAGCACGCCGACGATTGCGATCGCCGCCACACATGCGCGCGTGCGCCATATCGAAATTGTTCGCGTATTGTCGCCGAGCGATGGCTGCAGATCCATACGCTCGCCGACAACGTGCGAGTCAATCGGTTTTCGCAACAATTCTTTGGCCCCTGAGTACCGGGGCACACTCGGCCAGTGCACTTTTACAGAGTCTAAAGAGACGTGGTTAAGCGCCCAGCGATGGCGATCAAATCTGCTGTCGCGACGACATGCCGGTCACGGTTTCATCACAGCCGGCGCAGGTCTTCGTCTGTCAGTTTGCGTGCTGCGTCTTCGATCATCAGTGGCACGCCATTGCGGATCGGAAAAGCCAAGCCTGCAGCTTTGCTCAATAATTCGCGCTTGCTGGCATCGTAGACGAGGCGCGTCTTGGTCAAAGGACAGACGAGCAGCTCAAGCAGTTTCGGATCGACGGCGTTAGCGTCGTCTGGAGCACTGTCGTCAACATCATCGGTCATGGCGTTTTCCGACATCACTGAAGTGTCGTGCCGCTGTTGCCGTTCGAGGCCAGATCGATTTCGGCGAGCGCCACGAGAACTTCTGCGCGTGATCGCAGATCCTTGGCTTCAAGCAGCGCCTGCTTTTCTTCCGGTCCGTAGGGGCACATTACCGACAGGGCGTTGATGAGGAACTCATTGGACGCGCGCTGGATTGTCGACCAGTCGGTTTTAAGGCGGTTGGCTTCGAGATACGTTTTCAAAACGCGCAAGAGATTTTGCCGATCGACCAGCTCTTCTCCGAGACCTTCGGTCAGGTCGCTGGCGAATTTGTCGAAGCTGACGCTCATGATGCGGTAGGGCATTTCGGTCTCGGCTTCTCCGACGCACTCAAAGCGTGTGATGCCCGTCAGAGTGATGATCAACCGGCCGTCGTCCAGTTCCTGATATGACGTGATACGTCCCGCACAGCCGACTGAGCGCAACTCGGCCGTTTTTTCCATCGGGCTTTCCTGGTCGTCATCACCCGAAACGACAGGTTGCAAAATGCCGATGATGCGCGCGCCCGACATCGCATGATCGATCATTTCGAGATAGCGAGGTTCGAAGATGTTCAGTGGCAATGTGGCGCGCGGCAGGAGAATCGCGCCGCGAAGAGGAAAAACGGGAATCCTCGGGGGCAAATCGGCTGGGCGTCGATAGCGCTCCGTGAGTATCAAAAGAAAAGATCTCCGCTATGGATCGTTCTGGATCAGCTGAACAGAATGGATGATAGCCTCCGGCGCCCTTCCGCTACCAGGGGTTCCTTGGGACCCCAGGCGTCGAAGAACTGTAGCAGCTGCTTGCGCGCGGCTTCGTCGTTCCATTTGCGGTCCGCCCGGATGAGATCGAGCAGAAGCTCGAGCGCATCTTGCCGGTCGCCAGTCGCCCCGAGACCGACAGCCAGATCGAGACGGGCTTGAAAATCTTGAGGGTTTTCGGCGACGCGTTTTTTGAGTGTATCGAGTTCACCGGTATCGGCGCCTTTTTCAGCAAGCTCAAGTGCTGCCTCCAGGCTTTTGACGGCTGCGATCTCGCGCTTGTCGGGCGGCACGAGCGCCAGCGTCTGCTTGGCACGGGTGATGTCGCCGCTCTTCATGTAGCAGGATGTCAGACCGGCGATGGCCTCTGCGTTGGCCGGATCCTCCTGGAGGATGCTCGCGAAGACTTCGGCCGCCCCTTGCAGATCGTCCTGCTCCAACAGTTCTTCGCCAGTTTTCAGGACCTCGGCGATGCCGATCTCGGCGTCGTCGGCAACGAGACGGTCGACGAAGGCCTTAATCGCGCTTTCTGGCTGCACGCCGACGAAACCGTCGATCGGCTGGCCGTCGCGGAATGCGTAGACGGTCGGCAGCGACTGAATGCGAAGTTGTGCCGAGATCGCCTGGTTCTCGTCGACGTTGACCTTCACGAGGCGCACCTTGCCGCTATAGCTGCGGACGACCTTTTCGATAACGGGCGTCAGCTGCTTGCAGGGGCCGCACCATGCCGCCCAGAAATCGACAATGACAGGAACCGTCTTCGAAGCATCGAGAACGTCAGCCTTGAAGGATGCGGTGGTCGCGTCCTTGATCATGTCGGCGGCACCGGGCGCACCGAACTCAGTGCCTTTTGCGCCAAAATCCATTGAGCCAATCTCCTCGCCGCTCGAACTTCAAGATGCGGTCAATACCATGACCTGAGGCTCATGGCCGGTGGACCGAATGAACCGCAAAAGGTCGTCGCGTGCAATGTTTGTTGTTGCTGTGTTTTCAAGCGGATGACAGTTGACTGATGGGGCAGCCATCAGGGCTTGGTCAAAGACGATCTTCACGCGGTTGCCCGTATCGTTGATCGTTGCAAAGGCTGTGACGGAGCCTGGTGTCACGCCAAGCGTTTCCATGAGCAGCTCTGGCTTGCCGAACGAAAATCGCCCGGCGCCCAGCCGTTTCGACAAGGCTTTTAGATCGACACGGGTTTCGGTGTTGGCGATGACGAGGAAAAGCGCGACCTTGTCGTCCTTAAGGAACAAATTCTTGGTGTGGGCACCAGGCAAGGCAATTTCGACCTTGTCGCTTTCCGCAACCGTGAAAACGGCCGGATGGTCGATTGTCTCAGTCCGAATTCCGAGATCGGTGAGGGTCTGAAAGAGCTGTTGGCGCGTTACGGGCATCGGTTGAGGCTTTTCTCCGGCTTTCCTTTCGGGGGGTGGGCATCCATACCCTGACGGCTACTGATATATAAGGGCGATTGGACATTTTCGCCGCTGTGATTGGGGGGCTTGCATTGGGCGATCACTTGCGCCATAAGGCGGGTCTTCCGCCGCCGCAAGGCGGCGTAAGCTTTCTGGACATGCGGGTGTAGCTCAGGGGTAGAGCACGACCTTGCCAAGGTCGGGGTCGAGGGTTCGAATCCCTTCGCCCGCTCCAGGCACCAATCAGATTTCAGTTACCTCCTGAAATCGTCTCGGCCGACTGGCCATTCCTTTTCCCGACATTGGTGCCTACCGCGAACGACAGACAATCGGCGCCGTATTGCGCTCTGCGGCATTTGACTCGGCGCCGCCGCGCTTCAGACTCGATGCCGCCATCGGGAGGGAGAATAATTGCACCCGGCTGGGACTTAGAAAGGGTGCAACTCACTTGAAACGCTTCGTGCAGTTTCTTCAGGCGGCACTTGCCTGCACAATCCTGGTAGCTCTGATCTTCAGCATTCCGATTGTCATGGCCTCGACGCCAATTCATCTCGGCATTTCGTTCGCTAGCCCGGATCGCCTTTTGGCGGGGCCGCAACATGCCGACAGCACGGTCGCGCCGCTCATTCCGTGACCCTCAAAACGAAGCCGGCCCCGAGAGGGGCCGGTGTCGGATTATTGTCAGTAGTAGCAGTAGGGATGGTGCCGACGATACCAATAGTCGCTGCAGGCGTAGCCGTCGTCGTAGCCATAGTAATCGTCGTAGTAGGGGCCACCGAAGTAGATGCCCGGACCCCAGCCATAGTAGCCGCCGCGCCAGTGCCGACCGTGGCCATGCCATCCGCCGCCGTGCCATCCGCCACCATGCCATCCGTGGCCACCCCAGTGGCCGCCGGCGAAGTGGCCGCCGCCCCAATGACCGCCGCCACCATGAAAGCCGCCGTGAAAACCTCCACCGTGAAAACCACCGCCACCGTGGAACCCGCCACCGCCATGCGCTTGCGCGGCCGCGGAGAAGCCGCCAACGGCTAGGGCTGCAAAAGCGCCCACCGCCGCTCGTTTCCATTTCTGCATTTTTTGCTCCATACGAACGAAAATCGCGTCTTCGTCTGCGCGACCGCCGGTTGGTTCTAACGTGGGGTCACTAAACATTGTTTCCAATGGCATCCCGACAATTGCGCATGGCAGGCAGAAGCCTTCGGCAGTCGCTCATCGCAGTGCAAACGCTGATCGCAGACTGGCGGCCAGTCTTTCAAAAACGACCGAATTTAGGGGCTTTTCACGAGCTCGGACGCCTTTTGCGTCCGCATTATCCAACCCAGAAGACTGCAAGGTTTGGTCTCGTTGGAGGGCGTTTTGCTTGACCCGTCAGTGCGGATACCAACGGAAACGACACGTCTGTTTATCGGACGCAAACCAACTTCGCGGCGGCGAATTCCAAAACCTTGCCGGCAAAATGAACGGCAGGTGAACGCCGAAGCTATCTGTTCCTCGCAATTTGTTTGGCGCGCAAGACCCCAGTCGATTGCGGCACCGAATTGCGACGAACGGGGAAGGCGTCGCTTGAACGTCACAGATGAAAATCATACCACAGACGTCCGATTCTTGACGCCTCTCTCTTTGCTTTCCAGTACTGCACCGCTTACGGACCAGACATGAGGATCGCCAGCGCCATGACCGCCAGCATGAAAACTTTCATCGTTCGCCCGATCGCGTTTCTTGCGATCATCGTCGCGGCCCTGTCGATGGCGGGCTGCGGGGTCAATACGATTCCAACGAAGGAGCAGCAGGCGAAAGCCGCGTGGAGCGAGGTACTAAATCAGTACAAGCGGCGCGCAGATCTCGTTCCCAATCTTGTCGAGACAGTGAAGGGTTTCGCCGACCAAGAAAAAAGCGTTTTGACGGAAGTCGTGAAAGCTCGACAGCAGACGACCAATATTCAACTGCCGCCCGATATTCTGACGAACCCGGAAGCGATGAAGAAATTCCAGGATGCGCAAGCGACGCTGTCGGGCGCGCTCGGACGGTTGATGGCGGTGGTCGAGCGATATCCCGACATCAAATCGGGGCAGAACTTCCTGGCGCTGCAAAGCGAGTTGGAAGGAACGGAAAACCGTATCGCTATCGCGCGTCGCGACTACATCTCGGCGGTGCAGGCATATAATACCGAGATCAATACCTTCCCTGGCCGGCTTTGGAAGATGGTGCTTTATCCGCAGGCCAAAGACATGGCGACGTTCGACATCTCGCCTGAAGAGCAGAAGGTGCCCAAGGTCGATTTCAGCAAGCCTTGAACCGCGGCGCGCGTCGCTTTTGGCCAGGAGCCTTTGAAATGGCTGGCGCCGTCAACGCCGCTTGGATTTCGCCATGGCATGGCATGATGCGGGTGCTGCCGGGATTTCTGGCAGCGCTCGTTCTTGTCGTGTCGGCGCAATTCGATGTGGCGCTTGCAGATCCGGTCTATCCCGAACTCGTGGGCCGCATCACGGATGAGGCGGGATTGCTTACGCCGGCTGAGAAAAGCGACATCGAAGCCGACCTTGCGTCGCTGGAGCAGACGTCGACAGACCAGCTTGCGGTCGTGACTGTGAAGTCGCTGCAAGGCTATTCCATCGAGGATTATGGCATCGGGCTCGCGCGGAAATGGGGTATCGGCCAGAAGGGTAAGGACAACGGCGTTCTGCTGATCGTCGCGCCGAACGATCGCAAAGTTCGCATCGAAGTCGGACGGCGGCTCGAACCGTTCATGACCGACACGATGTCCGCGCTCATCATTCAGAACGCCATTCTGCCGAAGTTTCGGCGCGGCGATTTCGCGGGGGGGATAAAGGACGGCGTTCGCGATATCAAGTCGGTGCTGCTTGGGGACGCCGAGGAAGTGAAGCGGCGGGCGGCCGGACCGCGCACGCCGGAAAACGATCCGACGGTGATCTTTCATATCATTCTGTTTCTCGCGATCGCGGCTTTCATCATCTGGGTCAACTATCGCAATGCGCAGGCGATGCGCGCCGGCATGCCAGGTGCGGGTCGACGCCGGGGCGGCGCCATCATAATCCCGGGCGGGTCGGGCAGCTGGGGTGGCGGCTGGTCCGGTGGCGGTGGCGGTGGCGATAGTGGTGGCGGTGGCTGGTCCGGAGGCGGCGGAGACTTCGGTGGCGGCGGCGCATCGGGAGGGTGGTAGCAATGTCGAGATCAACGCAAGCAGGCGGCATTCAACGATGAGCTTCATCAGCGCCCAAGACGCCGAGCGCATTTCGGCGGCGATCACGAAGGCCGAACGTAACACCTCGGGTGAGATCGTGGCCGTCGTCGCCGATCAGAGCAGCCGGTATCAGCATATCCCGTTCATGTGGGCGGCACTGCTGGCGCTGATCATACCGTGGCCGCTCATCCACTTCACGTGGATGAAAGTGCAGTGGATCTTTCTTATCCAGCTGTTGGTTTTCCTCGGTCTGCTTGTGCTCGCATGGCATCCGAAGGTGCGGATATCGCTTGTTCCGAAATCGATCCTTCACGCCAATACGCGGCGGCGGGCCAGCGAGCAGTTTCTCGCGCAGAATTTGCACACGACGACGGGACGAACCGGCGTGCTGATATTCGTTTCCGTTGCGGAAAAGCGGGTCGAGATCATCGCCGACAGCGGCATCGACGCGCTGGTCGAAAAGGGCGTCTGGCAGAAAATCGTCGACGATTTTACAGCCGACATCAGCGCGGGGCGGGTGGTGGATGGCTTCGAGCGCGCGATAGCGCGGATCGGCGATCTGCTCGCGCAGCATTTTCCGCCGGGAGCCGTCGATCCGAACGAATTGCCCGATCATCTTATCGTCTTGCGAAGCTGATTATCTCGCCTGAGCGTCGAGACGATGACACAGAATGGGGGAAGGCATGTCGACCTTGGACATCGGCGAGGGGGCCGAGCAAGCCGCAGTGGCGAGCGATGGCGCCGTCAAGCGTGCGCCGCTCCGCGCTCGCGTCTCGTGGATGCTGTTCGACTGGTCGGTGCAGCCACACTACACGCTGGTGCAGACGTTCTTGTTCGGACCCTACTTCGCCAACGCCGTCGTGCAGAATTCCGTTTGCGGACTTGCCGCGGGCAGCGAGAAAGCGGCCTGCGGGCAAGCGCTTTGGGGTTATGCCGCCGCTGTAGCGGGTCTCTTGATCGCGATTATCAGTCCTCTGCTTGGTGCGGCCGCCGACGGGCGCGGTTCGCGCAAACCGTGGATGGCGATGCTGTCGCTGCTCTTTCTCGCAAGCCTTTCGAGCCTGTGGCTGGGCGTTCCCGACGCCAACACGACGACTATTTTTATCGTGCTTGCGGGTTTCGTCGGAGCGACGCTCGCCGCAGAGCTGATGAGTGTCTTCTCGAACGCCATCATGACCGGGTTGGTGCCGAAGGAGGAACTCGGGCGGCTTTCGGGGACCGGTTGGGCTGTCGGCTATTTCGGCGGCCTTGTCAGCTTGGCACTCGTTGCGGGTTTGCTGGTGCCGATGCCGGGTGAGCCCACAACGTTGCTGGGGCTCGATCCGCTTCTGCACCTGGACAATGCGACGCATCAGAGCGATCGCATCACTGGGCCGTTTGCGGCCATCTGGTTTGTGATTTTCATCATCCCGTTCTTCGTGTTCGTGCCGGACCGGCATCGTGCTTCGACCGCACATCCGGAACGCTCGGCAGCCAGCGAATTGTGGGAGACGATCAAGTCACTGCCGTCGATGCCGAGCCTTTTGATCTTTCTCGTCGCGCGCATGCTTTTCACAGACGGGCTGTCGGCGATTTTCGCGTTCGGCGGCATTTACGGAGCGTCGGTGTTCGGGTGGGGGCCGCTCGAACTCGGCATGTTCGGTATCATCCTGACGCTGGTCGGCGCGTTCGGTGCGCTGTTTGGTGGCTGGCTCGACGATTCCATTGGCCCGAAAGCGGTGATCATTCTGGCGCTTCTTGCTTTGATCGTTGGCGCTCTCGGCATCCTCTCCGTGGATAAGACGCACATCTTCTTCACGACCGAAGTGGCGGAAAAGATTATCGGGTCGAAACCGTTCTCGTCTCCCGGTGAGCAGGTGTTCCTGGCATTTGCTGTTCTGGTCGGCGTGGTGTCGGCGCCGGTGCAGGCCGCCAGCCGTTCGCTGCTGGCGCGCATTGCGCCCGCCGATAAGATCACACAGTTCTTTGGGCTGTTCGCCTTCTCAGGCAAAGTGACGGCGTTCCTGGCGCCGTTCTGCGTCGCTATCATCACGCAGGAAACCGGCAGCCAGCGCCTTGGCATGGCCGCCGTCCTCGCATTCCTCGCCATTGGCGTGGTGATGATGATGTTCGTGCGAACGCGCCCGGCGCAGTAATGCGTTAGGCGCGTCAGTGTCGGAAGTGGCGGACGCCGGTGAAGACCATAGCGAGGCCGCGTTCGTCGGCCGCCTTGATCACTTCGTCGTCGCGCATCGAACCACCGGGCTGGATGACGGCGGTGACGCCCGCTTCCGCCGCCGTGATCAATCCGTCGGCGAAGGGGAAGAAGGCGTCGGAAGCGACGACCGATCCGATCGTCAGCGATTTGTCGAGGCCGAGCGCTTTGGCTGCTTCGGCAGCTTTCCACGCCGCGATACGCGATGATTCCACGCGGCTCATCTGTCCCGCGCCGACGCCGACCGTTGCTTCTTTCTTGGCGTAGACGATGGCGTTCGACTTGACGTGCTTCGCGACCTTGAACGCAAAGCGCAGGTCTTTCAGTTCCTGCTCGCTTGGGGCGCGCTTGGTAACGACCTTCATGTCGAGATCGTCGACGTTGCTGGCGTCGCGCGACTGGGCGAGAAATCCGCCCGCAACCGATTTGAAGTTGAGCCCCGGCGCGCGTGAATCCGCAAGGCCGCCCGTCAGAAGCAGGCGCAGGTTCTTCTTCGCGGCGAAGACCGCTTTGGCTTCATCCGTCGCATCGGGCGCGATGACGACTTCGGTAAAGATCTTCGTCATTTCTTCGGCCGTGACGGCGTCAATGGTTTTGTTGAGCGCGATGATGCCGCCGAAGGCGCTGACGGGATCGCAGGCGAGCGCTTGGCGGTAGGCTTCGGCGAGAGAGGCATTCACCGCAACGCCGCACGGGTTGGCGTGCTTGATAATGGCGACGGCGGGCGTCTTCGGATCGAATTCGGAAACAAGCTCGAACGCGGCGTCGGTGTCGTTGATGTTGTTGTACGACAGCTCCTTGCCCTGAAGTTGTTTTGCGGTTGCAACTCCGGTGCGCGTATCTGCGGAGAGATAGAGCGCTGCCGTCTGATGGGCATTTTCGCCATAACGCAGCGCCTGACCGAGGTGTCCGCCAAACGCGCGCCACTCGGGAGCTACGGTGCCCAGTTCGCGGGCGAACCAGTTGCTGATCGCGGCATCGTAAGCGGCGGTGCGAGCAAACGCCTTGGCGGCGAGCGCTTTGCGCGTTGCAAGCGTTGTTACGCCGTCGTTGGCTGCAATTTCGCCCAGCACGCGTTCGTAATCCGATGGCTCGACGACGACCGTTACGCTGTCGTGGTTCTTTGCGGCGCCGCGGATCATTGCCGGCCCGCCGACGTCGATGTTCTCGACGCAATCGTCGTAGGATGCGCCTTTGGCGACGGTCGCTTCGAAGGGGTAGAGGTTCACCACCAGAAGATCGATCGGAAGAATGCCGTGCTCGCTTGCGGCTTTATCGTGGACCGCATTGCCACGAATGGCGAGGAGGCCGCCATGGACTTTTGGATGCAGCGTTTTTACGCGGCCGTCCATCATTTCGGGGAAGCCGGTCAGTTCGGAGACATCCATAACCGCTAGGCCCGCGGCTTTCAGTGCCGCGGCGGTGCCGCCAGTCGAGACAAGCTCGATACCGCGGGCTTTCAGAGCGGTCGCGAAGTCGATGAGCCCGGTTTTGTCGGAGACCGAGAGCAGAGCTCGGCGTATGCGTTGGTCGGCCATGTTCACCCCAGCTTTTTCGGTCTGGCCGTTATCACGGCGCGCCGGGCGTGGCCATCCCGCGTCGGGACGAGCGCGCGATTGTGACGCGCAAAGGGTTCCGCGATCAAAGAATTTCAGGCGGAATCAGTCGTTTCGACTCGGACCGACCAGTGGACCGCGGTTTCTCCAAACGTCGTGCCGCGCAGCACGATTTGCAGGCTCGGGCGCGGACCGGCGCTGTCGACGAAGTAAAGACTTTCCTCAATCGACGTCTGCGCCGTGTCGTCAGTAGCGAAAATCCAGGTTTCGCCGTTGGGCAGAGTGAGCCGGTAGTGCCCATGGCTCGCGGACTGACACCTACAATCAGGGTGCAGATGAAAATGAATGGCGTAGGGAAGGTCCTGCTTCAGCCTCAGCGTTCCCTTGGGCGGTTCTAGCGTGTCGATACCTTCGAGCTTGTCGCCTTTGGGCGAAAGCGACAGGCGGCGGGTGTGGATTAGGCCGAAGCGCTTCAGATAGCCGTCGTGCGTTGCGGTGACTTCAACTTGTGCCGGACCGTCGTTGAATTCAAAGGCGACGTTGTCCGGGCCGCGGATCGGCAGGCCGGAGACCATCGATTCCAATTGCTCATGGCGAATGAGACGTGAGGACGACGTTTCGGCCAAGCAGAGCGCGTTGTGGCTGGCCGTCGCGCGGGCAACCGAATCCCAATCGTGATCTGCCGGGCCAGGAAATCCGCCATTGGCGAATATCAGGTACTGGCGCGCCGTCATTTCGAACGACAACGCGCCGGCTTGCGCTTCGGTCGAAAGTTCAAGCGGTGGCGGGGAACCGACGTCGGTCATGACGACCGTGTTGCCGCGTTCGAGCCGGGCATAGCCGGACTGCCGGGCGACCGGCATGATGTCGAACTCACCGTCGCTGGCGTAACCCAGAACAGTGGCTAGGGCTGCCGGTGAGCCCGTGCTGACACCGTTGAAGCGCGCCAGCATGCCGTCGCCGAGACGCATGAAACGTAAGAAACGCAGCGATTTTTTAATCGCGGCGTTGATCTCGTCCGGCGCGACTAGAGCGCGTGAGCCAAAGCACTGACCGAGCGGCAGCAAATCAATGATGAGGTCTGCGAGCACGCTGGCGCTGCGGCTTATGTGGCCGCCGTCGTCGAGGATTTGCCGCTTCAACTCTACGATGAGTGCGGTTTCCGCTTCCTTCAGCTGTTTGTCGTGGCCGGAGACGGAGAGCCCCGTCAGCACGAGTGCGATGAGGCAGATCATGCGCGGTACACCGTCGGGCGCGTTGCGCCACGTCGTCCGCAGTGCGCCGATCTGCTGGCCGATGCTCGACATGATTTGAGTGTAGGCGCGCGCATCGAGGTCTTCGAGCAGCATGTTCGCTTGCGAGATCCAGGAGATCAGTCGACGAGCGACGACCTCGGGTTCGTAGGCGACGCCATGCGAGATGCGCTTGAGAGAAATCCATTCGAGAACAAGTTCGCGCGCGACTGCGGCGGCTTCCTCCTCTTCGGTTGCGGCGAGATGACGAAGCCAGCCAAATCCGTGCAGCTCACGTTCCCAGTCAAGGCTCGGTGGCGTGATGCGAAAGACTGAGGCGCCCTTGAGATCGGCAATCTGGGCGGCAAGTCCGAAGTAGCCGTGTGAGACCTCGGTCCAGAAGCTGGGATCGGCGGCGCGCAACTCCTGCGGCACGATCAGGATCTGGTCAGCGCCATTGCCAGCGTAGCGCCACCGCAGGAACGGGGACGAGAGCGTCAGCGTCACGGCGCGGCGGCGCAATCGCTCGACCGAGAGCGAGCGGATTTTCAACCGTTCCGAGACATTGAGACTCAAAGTCTGGCTCCCCGTCCAGAGATGGTCTTACCACCTCAGAATGGACTAGCCGCCGACCTCAGTCAAAACAAGGCGGAGAGGCGTCACAGGTGCTAGCGCTCAACAGGTCTTCACGAGGGACGCTGCGAAAAATCCGTCAAGACCCTGAAGTCCTTCCGGTAAATCGGCGAATTGCGTCGGCAGCGTCCGCAGGTCGCCGGAGGGGGTGCGCCACGACATAGGTACGGTGTCCGTGTCGAGCGTGATCGGGCTACGCGCGAAGTCGGGGTGGCTTTCGAGGAAGGCTGCGACTTGCGTTTCGCCCTCTTCCGGTTCGAGCGAACACGTGCAGTAGACGAGCACGCCGCCGGATTTCACAAGGGTGGCCGCGTGGTCGAGAAGCCTTTTCTGGAGCGCTGCCAGAGCGGCGACGTCCTCGGGCCGCTTCAAATAAAGAATATCAGGATGACGTCTGATCGTGCCCGTTGCGGTGCAGGGCGCATCGAGCAGGACGGCGTCAAATTGCCGGTCAGCGCTGAAGGTCAGCGCGTCGGAAACCGCAGTGGTGGCCGTTAGTCCGAGGCGCGCAAGGTTCTCGCTCAAGCGGCTGAGCCGGCCCGCGGATTTATCGACAGCGGTGACGTCGGCTCCGGCGGCTGCAAGCTGGGCGGTCTTGCCTCCGGGCGCGGCGCAAAGATCGAGCACGGACAATCTGGTGACGTCGCCCATCAGCTTGACGGGAAGTGCGGCGGCCGCGTCCTGTACCCACCAGCTACCGTCGTGATAGCCGGGCAGCTCTTCTACGCGTCCAGCCTGCGCACAACGGATCGAGCCCGTCGGAAGGACGATCGCGCCGATCTCTTTGGCCCATCTTTCAGGATCGGACTTGACCGTCAGGTCGAGAGCGGGCTCAGCGAGGGACGCGCGAGCGATCTGGCGTGCGGTAGCCGCGCCATAGGTGTCGCTCCAGCGCGTCAGCAGCCAATCGGGGAAGGTCAGTGCGATATTATCAAGATCGGCAAGGCGGCCGTGTCCGCTTTCGCTGACGCGACGAAGGACGGCGTTGGCAAGATTGGCAAAGCGTTTGGCGGCGCTGTCGGCCCGGCATTGATCGACGGCGAGCGAGATTGCGGCATGGGGAGGCGTCTGCAGCAGCAGAAGTTGCGCGACGGCTGCGAGCAAAATTTCGTCGAGGCGGCCCATGCGTTCGGGCAGTGGCTTGGCGAGATAGGTGCTGAGGACGGCCTGTAGCGATCCGCGATGTCGCAGCGCCGTCGTTGCGATGAGACGTGCGAAGGCGCGGTCCCGGCCTGGAAGATCGCGCGCAGCAGCCGCTCGTGCAAAGGCGTCGTCGAACGGACGATGTTCGACGAGGACGGTGTAGAGCGCGGACACGGCGACGTCGCGCGTTTTCAGGCCGTCAGGGCTCTGCGGTGGCCGCGGATGGGGTGCGCCGCCTCGGGGAGACGACGGGCCGCCGGCGCGCGCGCGAGCCGGACGCGGCGCGGAATTCTTGGATTTGATATGATTTTGCACGTTAGCCCCAGGGGCTCGGAGGCTTAGTATAATTTTTGCCGCCGATCCAGACTTCTCCTGTCGCGCCGTCGCGTGGCGTGGCGTTCGGCCCGCCCCGCATGCCGGAATTTCCGTTGCCGACGCCCATCTCGCGCGCCAACGCTTCGAGCGCCGCGATGCGGTTCTCGACGTTCGGATGCGTCGAGAAGAGGTTGTCGACGCCGTGGCCGTTCAACGGATTGATGATGAACATATGCGCTGCTGCGGGGACCGCTTCCGCCTCTTCGTTTGGAATGCGCCGGGCGGCACCGTCGATGCGGCGAAGGGCAGATGCAAGCCAAAGCGGGTTGCCGCAAATCATCGCGCCCATTCGGTCGGCTTGATATTCGCGCGAACGGCTGATCGCCATCTGCACAAGGCCTGCGGCCATTGGGGCGACGATGATTGCCGCAAGCGTGCCGATCAAGCCAAGTCCACCACGGTCGCCATCACGATTGCCGCCGAATATCATGCCGAACTGCATGTATTGCGCGAACATCGAAACGGCACCGCCGATGGTTGCGGCAACGGCCATCGTCAGCGTATCGCGATTTTTGATGTGCGATAGCTCGTGCGCGATAACGCCGGACAACTCTCGTTGATCGAGAGATTCCAGCAGGCCGGTCGAGGCACAGACGGCAGCATGCGACGGGCTACGGCCGGTCGCAAACGCGTTCGGCTGCGGATTGTTCATGATGTAGACGCGGGGCATCGGCAGTTCTGCCCGGCGCGCCAAGTCGCGGACGATGCCGACGAGTTCGGGCGCCGTCGCGTCCGTCACTTCCTGAGCGTTGAACATATGCAGGACGACGCTGTCGGATTTCCAGAGGCTGAACGCGTTCATCGCGAGCGCGATGAAAAACGCGAAGACAAGGCCGGTCTTACCGCCAACAAGCGCACCGAGCGCAAGGAAAATGCCGGTCAGCGACGCCAGGAGCATTGCGGTCTTGAGGTAGTTCATGGGCATTGGGTCACTCGCGACACGTGGTCCGTAAACTGGTCTACAACCTTACAGCCGCGTATATATGCTATCCCAACCATTCATAAAGGTGACGCGCCGAAAAAGGTTGCGATTGCCCATCAGGAGCACTGACGTGCGATGACCGCCAAAGACGAATCCGCACCCCAAAACGAGCCGTCTGGTCGCGACCTGACGCCAGAAGCGAAGCGGGCGCTTGCGGAGGCGGAAGCGCGTCGCAAGGGGCGTGAGGCTGCGCCGGGGCTTCCCAGCGAGCTCGGCGGCCGCGATGGGCCGGAGCCGACGCGTTTCGGCGACTGGGAGAAGGGCGGCATAGCGTCCGATTTCTGAGCGCCGCCCGCCTTTCCTGGCGGAAGCATCTGAATTACGTCTTGGTCGAACTGTCTGCCCACGGAACGCCATTATTCCGGCACCCGAGTTGCATGACCTCGCGCATCAATGGGAAGGGGTGTTTCAAGGAGGGACAGATGCTGAAGCCACGGATTGCAGCCGCTCTACCTTTCGGGCGTGATGAACGATATTCAGCAATAGTCATATTCCTATCGATGATCGTCGCCTTGGTGCTGGCGGCAGGCGCAGCGCTTGACTATGCGCGGGTCGCGAACATGCGGGAAGGGATACAAGGTGCGGTAAGCGCCGCGTCCGAGGCGGGCGTCGGAGCCGTGCGCGATGCGACCTTGGGCGACGTCCAGATCGAAACAATCGCGTTGTCCCATTTCGACAAGGATGTGGCGTTCGCTCGTCATGTTGGGACAATCGACCCACCAATCGTCAAGGTCGATCGGCAAGCGCATACGGTTACGGTGGGCGCGAAAGGCACGGTGGCGATGACCGTGAGCCGTTTGTTCGGTGTCAATGAAATCGAGGTGCCGGCAACCGCAACATCATCCTGGGCGCCGCAAAGTGCAGACGCCCAGGACAATAGCGTTAACGTCGGCCGTCAGATCATGCGCCGGTTCTGACGATTGGTGATGAGGTCGTCGACGACGGCCGGATCAGCGAGAGTCGATGTGTCGCCGAGGCTGCCGAAATCGTCCTCGGCGATCTTGCGGAGGATACGCCGCATGATCTTTCCGGAACGCGTCTTCGGCAGTCCTGGTGAGAACTGAATAAGATCGGGAGAGGCAATCGGGCCGATTTCCCGGCGAACGTGGGCGACGAGATCCTTCTTCAAAGCATCGTCGCCGTTCTCGCCCGAGTTGAGCGTGACATAGCAATAAATGCCTTGGCCCTTGAGATCGTGCGGATAGCCGACGACGGCGGCCTCGGCGACCTTCGGATGCGAAACGAGCGCGCTTTCGACTTCCGCAGTGCCCATGCGATGGCCCGAGACGTTAATGACGTCATCAACGCGACCCGTAATCCAATAGTAGCCGTCGGCGTCGCGGCGGCAACCGTCGCCGGTGAAATACATCCCGGGATATGCGGAGAAGTAGGTCTGCACAAAGCGCTCGTGGTCGCCGTAGACCGTGCGTGACTGACCCGGCCAGCTATCGAGGATGACGAGGTTTCCTTGCGTATCACCTTCGAGGATCTTGCCCTTGTCATCGACAAGCGCCGGCTGCACGCCAAAAAACGGCTTCGTCGCCGAACCGGGCTTCAGAGGCGTCGCGCCGGGAAGCGGTGCGATCAGGATGCCGCCGGTTTCCGTTTGCCACCAGGTGTCGACGATCGGGCAGCGGCCTTCGCCGACCACGTTATGATACCATTCCCAGGCTTCCGGGTTTATCGGCTCGCCGACCGATCCAAGCAGGCGCAGCGATGCGCGGCTCGACTTTTTTACAAGCTGGTCGCCGGCGCCCATCAGCGATCGAATGGCTGTCGGCGCGGTGTAGAAAATCGACACCTTCCATTTGTCGACGACGTCCCAGAAGCGCGAAGCCGACGGATAGGTCGGGATGCCTTCGAACATCAACGTCGTGGCTCCGTTGGCGAGCGGGCCGTAAACGATGTAGCTGTGGCCCGTGACCCAGCCAACGTCGGCTGTGCACCAGTAGACGTCGTCGTCGCGGCAATCGAAGACGTATTGATGCGTCATCGATGCGTAAACGAGGTATCCGCCCGTCGTATGGACGACGCCTTTCGGCTTGCCAGTCGAGCCGGACGTATAAAGCACGAATAGCGGATCCTCGGCGTTCATTTCCTCCGGCTCGCACTCGGCCGGAACGGTAATGAGCTCTTCGTGCAGCCAGAAATCGCGGCCTGGCGTCCACGGTACGGGATTGCCGGTGCGGCGGACGACCAGCACTTTTTCGTCACCCTTGCATTTCGACAGCGCGGCATCGCAATTCTTTTTGAGCGGAACGAACTTGCCACCGCGGAGGCCTTCGTCGGCCGTGATGACGAGCTTTGACTCCGCGTCTTCGATCCGGTTTTGAAGGCTGTCGGGCGAGAAGCCACCGAACACGATCGAATGGATGGCGCCGATACGCGTGCAGGCCAGCATGGCGTAGGCTGCTTCCGGGATCATCGGCAGATAAATGGTGACGCGGTCGCCTTTCTTGACGCCGAGTTTCTTCAAGACGTTGGCGAAGCGCTGAACCCGCTCATGGAGTTGGCGGTAAGTGATTTCTTCGCTCTCGTTCGGATTGTCGCCTTCCCAGATGATGGCAACCTTGTCGCCGCGCGCTTCGACGTGACGGTCAATACAGTTGGCCGAGACGTTCAGCGTGCCGTCTTCGAACCAGCGGATGTCGACGTTGCCGGGAGCGAAGCTGGTATTTTTGGCGCGCGTATAGGGTGTGATCCAGTGTAGTCGCTTGCCGGCTTCCGACCAGAAGCCCTCAGGGTCGCTGACCGACCGCTGGTACATTGCGTCATACGATTTTTCATTGACATAAGCCCGCTCCGCCCACTCCTGGGGGACGGCGTAAACTTTATCCGACATAGAGCGCACCTCCGTTTGGCCGTCTGAGTTGCGGCCATTTACTGCCATTATGCGGCGACGAGCCCCGCTCCACAACATGCTCAATGGTGGGAGAAGGGGCCCCAAAGCTAAAATGATCGAAATCAATCTTGCGCCGCGGCATGATATTCCTAAGCACGCCAGACGGTCGTCCGTTTGATTTCGAAGTCTTCAAGCTCGCGAGTTACCGGTACTTGGTATTCGGCGAGCGGCGTAAACTTTTCTTCCGGAAAGTAACTGCGGCGAGGGTCGCCGATATAGACGGAGCATCCCTCATCTTTGGCGCCATCGATGAAGCGAACCACGCGATCGGCCAATTCTCGCTCGTAGAACAGGTCGCCAACAATAACGATCGCTTTTCTGGGGGGAGGCGCCGAGAGCATATCGCGGTCGGTGGTGTGGAGCGTCACGGCGTTGGCAGCGGCATTGACGGCGCAGGCGGCGAGCGCCAACGGATCGATGTCCGCCGCGACGACATTGGATGCTCCGGATTTCGCAGCAGCGATCGCCGAAATGCCCGAGCCGCTGCCGAGATCGAGCACGGGCAAACCGCGACAGATATCCTGGTTGTCGAGAAGGTAACGGCTGACGGCCTGGCCGCCTGCCCATGCGAACGCCCAAAAGGGCGGTGGGACATTCAGTTCGCCGAGCTCGTCTTCGGTTTTCTGCCAGATTGGCAAAGATTCTTCAGCGAGCCGCAGTATGATTTCCGGAACCAGCGGTGGCGCGATCGGCTTGGTATTTTCAAGGATGAAACGCTCTGCGGCGCGTTGATCGGTGGGATCGAGCCTACCGCCGGTCATGAGCCCTTGAGCTTTTTCAAATCGACACCGCCCATCTTGCAGATCTCTTTCCATTCGTCGGCGGCGACTGGCTGCACCGATAACCGAGAATTGTTAACGAGAACCATGTCCGACAGTTTCGGATTAGCCTTGACCGCATCGAGGCTGACTGGCGAAGGGACCGGCACGACGGCTTCGACGTCGACGCATTCCCACTTTCCGGTTTCGTCTTTTGCTTCTGGATGTGCAGGAGCGATAACACGGACGATGCCGACGATCTCCTTCCCTTCATTGGAATGGTAGAAGAATCCGAGATCGCCCACCTTCATGGCGCGCATGTTGTTGCGAGCCTGGTAATTGCGGACGCCGTCCCAAGCTTCGCCTTTAGCTCCACGCGCGACCAAGTCGCTCCAGGAAAAAACGTCAGGCTCGGATTTGAATAGCCAAGTTTGCATGGGATAGCGCGTTCCAAGAGATATGCGTGCCTAGCGTGGAACGCGATCGATCTCAAGGGCTGAAAAAAACAGAACCTCCGCACTAGGTGCGGAGGTTCAGACGCGACACAACTTGAAAATCAATCCGCCGGTCGGCCGGAGGTGCCGAGTACGACGTGTTAGAGCTGACCCTAGCGGCAAGACCCTGATTTTGAGTAAACGAGGTCAGCGTCCCAGTTGTTTTTGTCGGCAGCGGGCGCGAAGACGATGCAACGGCGAATGACAAAGACCGCGAGAAAGCTGATGATCGTCGCCACAACTTTTGCTGCGAATGCGGATGCGGCAAAATGGTCAGTCATTACCGCAATGACGAGGCCGGTAAGCATCAGACCGAGCAATCCCGAGACGGCAAATTCCGCAAGCCGGCGCGGTGCCGATTTGCGTGCGTGCGCGACGTCGAAGACGAACGCAGTCGATAATGCGTAATGAGTGATCATGCCGACGGCATATCCGACAACACCTGCTACCGGAGCGTTAACGGCGAGTGCGCAGAGCGACATGTAGACAGCAACGTCCGTCGCAAGCGCCGCGACGCTCGCAAGAGAATAGCGCGACAACTGCGGAACGACAGCGGCGGCGCGATTGCTCTCGGGCATCGTCACGTCGTGCGTCGGTCCGAGCGCCATGGGATCAGCCTGCCTTGCGAAGTTTGGTCGGAACCATGCGGACGCTCTTCAGCGCTTCCTCCGCACCCGAGCCGCCAGCTTCGTGATACTCGGCGTCCTCGTTGACGTTCCAGATGTCGTAAAGCATTTCGCCCGCAGCGATGTTCTTGACCGTCAGCATTGAGGTCATCATGGCGTGGTCTTGGTTGTTGTATTTGTGCATTCCGTTGCGGCCGACGAGGTGCAGCGTCGGATATTTTTCGGCAAGCTCGGAACGGATGGCTTCGACGTTGCGCTTGTAGCCGTCGTCGTAGACCGGATACGCCTTCTTCTGACGGACCACGCAGCCGTCGACGCATTCGTCCTCTGTCGCCAAACCGATCGTCGCAAGCTCTTTGCGTGCGAGCGCCAGCAAGTCTTTATCGTCTGCTGCCCAGAGGCCATCGCCCTCGAAGCAGAAATATTCGAGGCCGAGGCAGGCGAGCTTGTTGTCCGGCACCATTTCCGGCGACCACGAACGAAAGTTCTGGATGCGGCCGACCTTTACGCTCGGTTCGTGGATATAGATCCAGTTGTCGGGGAAGAGGTCCGGCTTGTTGACGACAAGAGCGACCGTGATGAAGTCACGGTAGCGCAGATTGTCGGCGGCCTTCAATGCGTCCGGGGCTTCAGTGAACGCGTGCATCAGCTCGCGGATCGGAGCCGATGAAATGACGTGACGCGCCGTGAAGGTTGCAAGTTCGCCTGACGGCGTGCGTGCCTTGATGGTCCAGAGGTTCTGGCGGGCGTCGTATCTGAGGCTCGATAGCGCGGTGCCCATATGGATTTTGCCGCCTTGAGCGCGTGTCTTGGCTGCCGCTGCATCCCACATCATTCCAGGGCCTTTGCGAGGATACTGGAAGCTTTCGATCAGCGTCTTGATGACTTCGCCATCGTGCGCACTCGTGCCGTCCTTGACGCCTTTCGGCTTGACGGAATTCCGCAGCGCGTTGGCCATCGCCGACCAGAGGTCGAGGCCCTTGATACGCTGGGCGGCCCAGTCGGCTGAGATTTCATCGCAGCTCATGCCCCACACTTTTTCAGTGTAGGTTTTGAAGAAGATCGAGAACAGGCGCTCGCCGAACTGGTTGGCGACCCAATCGTGAAACGTTTCCGGCTTTTCGTTCGGGAAGGCCTGTTTGTACATGAACGAGAGTACGCACATTGCGCTTTCGACAACGCCGAGGTTGCCAAGGGCTTCAAAAGCCTTGAGCGGATAGGAATAGTACTTGCCGTCGTAGTAGATGCGGCTCATGCGCGGACGGCTGATGAAATCCTGCGGCAGGATTTCTTTCCACAGATCGACAACTTCTTTCGACTTCGAAAAGAAGCGATGGCCGCCGATGTCGAAGAGGAAATCCTTATAGTTGACCGTTCTGCTAATGCCGCCAACGTAGGTTGGATCGGCCTCGATCACTGTTGTCGAAATGCCCTGCTTGGTCAGAAGATACGACGCCGTGAGACCTGCCGGCCCCGCGCCGATGACGAACACTTCGCTATGGGACATGAAACGCCTACGCATGAACAAAACGGCTTCGGGCAGCAGCTCTCGACCGGAAGCCGGATATGCCTTGTGCGGAAGACTAGGGGGGATGGGTAAACAAAGGCTGATATTTGCAAAGAATTCGACGAAACCCTGAGACAAAATTTGCAGTCTTATTTTAGACGCTGCTGATCGAAGTTTACGGTCCCCTAATGGGCTTCAGATAGGCTTTCGACCTTTCCGGGGACCATCGTATGCATTCCGCTACACTGAAGGTATCGGTCGGGCAGGGAATTAGGGCCTGGTTGCGCGACGTTCCGAATTGGGTCTGGTGGCTCGTTGCGCTGGCGTTTGTCGGCATTCGCAGTTGGCATCTCGAAGGCGTCGGCGTTTACGGTTTCTTTGGAGATCCGGACGATGCCACGCGTCTGATTCAAGTTCGCGAGTTGATGGCGTCTTGGCACTGGTTCGATACCACCACGATGAAGTTCGGCGGCAATGCCGGGATGCTGTCGCATTGGTCTCGTCTTGTCGATCTGCCGATTGCTGCGCTGATCGCGGGCTTCAATCTCTTCCTTCCCATCGAAGACGCAGAGCGCTTGACGCATGCGGCTTGGCCGATGTTGACGCTGGGCTTCCTCACATGGGTCATGTTTAAAGCCACAGCGCAAGTCGGCGGCGACATGGTGGGCCGTCTGACGCTTCTGTTTGCAGCGTTAGCGCCGCTTGGCTGGTACCAATTCACTGTTGGTCGGATCGACCATCATAATGTGATGATCGCTGGGATCGTCTCCGCCGCCCTATTGATGTGGGCTTATCCCCAGCGTCCGGCTGCGTGGCGTTTTGCGGGCGTGTTGGTGGGCTTCTCGCTCGCCGTCGGTTATGAGGCGTTGGCTCCGGCGGTTGCCCTGGGAACGTTCGCCGCCGCATGGGGACTTTTCGACCCGCGTGTCGAGAAAAGTGCTGGGGCGTTTTCGATCGCGTTGGCGCTGACCTTTGCTGCGGCTTTCTTTGCGACCATTGCGCCGTCACGCTGGATGGATATCAAATGCGATGCCATTTCTCTCAACATGGTCGTGCTTGTTGCGTCGGGCGTTACTGGACTTCTTGTTGCGCTTGGACCGGGCCGGGAGTGGACGCTTTCTGCACGCATTGCTTCGATTGCAGCCTGTGCCGGCGTCGGCATCGCGTTCTACGGATGGCTTGAGCCGAAATGTCTTGCCGGACCGCTTGGACAACTGCCGCCGCTCGCAGTCAAGATCTGGCTGAATAAAGTCGCCGAGAACAAAAGCATCGTCTCGGACTTCTTTCAGCGGCATTTTAGTCAATCGCTCGCGCTGCTGGCTTTCTATGGCATTGCGCTTTGGGCTCAAGTGCATCGACTAAGGGAGACGCGCAGCGCAAGCGATCTGTTTTTGCTTGCCGCGGTTCTTTCGTTTGTCGGCCTGGCCTGCTGGCAATACAAGTATGTGTCCTACGCGTCGTTCATCTCCATCGTGCCGATGGCGCTTGTCTTCAGCAGCCTGGGGCCGGTCGGAGAGATTAGTGCGGCTACGGTACGATTTGGCGCGATCGTGCTGCTCAATCAGATGGTTCTCCTGTGGGCGTCAGGCGGCGTCGATGCGGCCATCGGCGCGCCACCGGTCAAGACCAAGCTGGTTCAAACGAACGCTGACGCCTGCTCCAAGCCTGACGCGATCCGCGAATTGGCCGCGCTGCCTGCGGGGCTCGTTGCTGCGCATATTGAGGTCGGCGCTTTTATCGCTGCCGAAACGCATCATCGTGTGCTTGCGGCGCCCTATCATCGGATTGCGAACGCGATCATCGCCAATCACCTGATTTTTTCAGCGCGCGATGCCAAAACGGCCGCCGCGCTGCTGAAGCACGAAGACGTTGATTACGTCGCGATTTGCGATGGTCTCGATAAGCCGTACGCGACCAATCCGGACTGGAAGGGAACGCTCAAGGTCGATCTTGTGAATGGCAAGACGCCGAGTTTCCTAGTGCCGGTGGCGCTGCCTGATGCGCACGCAATCTATCATGTGTGGAAAGTCGATCGTGCGGCGCTCAATCTTCAGCTTTCAAAGGCCGCTGCATCAACGCCGTGATTGCCTCATCGACCATGAGGCGGCCTTCGATAATGTCGTTGACGGCTTCGGCGATCGGCATGTCGATGCCGTGCTCATGTGCCAGGCGGACAAGCGCCTTGCACGTATAGATGCCTTCCGTCACGGCAGCGCGGGCCCCCAGTATCTCAGCTAACGTGCGGCCTTCGCCGAGCGCTCGGCCGAGAGACATGTTTCGCGACTGCGGGCTGCCGCACGTTAAGATGAGATCGCCGAGGCCGGACAGCCCGAGAAGTGTTTCGGGACGAGCACCAAACGCTTCACCGAAACGGCGCAACTCTGCAAAACCGCGCGTCACGAGCGCCGCATGCGCGCTGGCGCCGAGACCGCGACCGGCGACGATACCAGCGGCGATGGCCAAGACGTTTTTAACGGCACCGCCCAGTTCCGCGCCGAGTACGTCGCTCGACCAGTAGAGGCGCATCTGGCGCGACGACAGCGTCGCAGCGAGCGCACGTCCTGCTGTTTCATTGCGGCAGGCGAGCGTCAGCGCCGACGGCAGGCCTCGGGCGACATCAGCCGCGAAGCTCGGCCCGGACAGCACAACGCGAAGCACGCGCGGCGCAACCTCTTCCAGCACATCGCCCATGAACCGGCCGGTCGATTGCTCGATGCCTTTTGCGCAGAGGATGACGGGAGTATCGGGTGCGACATGCGTCGCGAGTTTTGCCATCACGCCGCGCAGGTGTTGAGCGGGAACGACAGCCAGAATGGCGTCGGCGTGTGCAACATTCATCAAATCGCCGGTCGCGCGGATCGCCGGGTTGAGATCGACGCCCGGCAAAAATGTGCGGTTGACGTGGCGGGCGTTGATGTCGTCGATGACCTCTGGCTCGCGCGCCCAAAGCGTCACCGCCGTGCCGCCGTGCGATAGCGTTTGCGCGAGGGCTGTGCCCCAAGCGCCGCCACCGACAACACTGATCGATCGTATCTGCAAAACCGCCCCCGGGACTGTCTTCGTTCAACTTAGCACGCCACGGCGATCGGAGTGCAAATGGTGCGTTCAGGCTAGGCTTCTGCGGCCTAAGCCTTGATGAGTTTAAGCTTTAACACCGGCGCCAATGGCCTTAGGCGCCTCGGCATCGAGCGGCCAACGCGGTCTTGCCGGTGCGTCGAGTGGGTCGGCAAGCCCACGGGCCAAGCGTTCGGCACCTGCCCAGGCAATCATGGCACCGTTGTCGCCGCACAGTTCGAACGGTGGCGCGTGGAACGAGAAGTTGTGCGCGCGGGCTAACTCTACAAGGGCGGCGCGCAGTGCCTTGTTGGCGGCGACACCACCGGCAACAACGAATGGCCGATGGCCGGCGTCGGGAAAATGCGGCGCAACCGTTTGCATCGCGTGGTGCACGCGATCGGCAACGCTCTCGCACACGGCCGCCTGAAACGAGGCGCAGAGATCGGCGATATCCTGCTCGGCCAGCGGCGCGCTCTGCATCGCCGCGTGCCTGACGGCTGTTTTCAGTCCGGCAAATGAAAAATGTGGATCGCTTCGGCCTTTCATCGGGCGCGGAAGATCGAAACGCTTGCCGTTGCCATTTGAGGCAGCCCTTTCGACGGCGGGGCCGCCTGGCATCGGCAGGCCAAGAAGTTTTGCGGTCTTGTCGAAGGCTTCGCCCAGGGCGTCGTCGATCGTCGTCGCGAGCCGGCGATACTGGCCGACGCCTTCAACCAACAATAGTTGCGTATGGCCGCCGGAGACGAGCAGCATCAGGTAAGGCGGCTGGATATGATCGGTGAGGCCGACCGTGAGTGCGTGGGCCTCCAGGTGATTGATTGCGATGAATGGGCGCCCGGTGGCGAGGGCCAGCGCTTTAGCCGTGGTCGCGCCAACGACCAAGCCGCCTATCAGGCCGGGGCCGGTGGCTGCTGCAATGCCGGTCAGGTCATTAAGCGTCACGTCCGCTTTCTCAAGGGCGGTCTTGATCAAAAGATCTAGGCTTTCGGCGTGGGCGCGGGCGGCGATTTCCGGGACGACGCCACCGTAAATTGCGTGCTTGTCGAACTGCGACAGAACGATATTGGACAGAATGCGGCCTTCTCCCCCAGCGGTGCGGGATACAATGGCGGCGGCCGTCTCGTCGCAGCTCGTCTCCAGGCCGAGAACAAGAGCGGCGGGAGGCGCAATATCGGAAGGCTCAGACATCTGTTCAGGAACTTAACTTAGAACTTGCTGGCGCGTGGTTGGATTCCGCGCCTCTTTGGAGCATACCTGTCGCCCGAATTACCGGCATTCATCTATCAGCATTCGGGCCCGAGCGCCCCGCCTAGCATCCGGAGAAACCTTTTTGCAAGCGACCCGCATCCGCATTGGGACCCGAGGCTCGCCTTTGGCACTCGCCCAGGCGCACCAAGTCAAAGACAGGATCATCGCCACCCATGGCTTGGCCGACGAGGCCGTCACCATTCACGTCATTAAAACGACGGGTGACCGAGTGCTCGACCGGCCGTTGGCGGAAATCGGCGGCAAGGGTCTGTTTACGAAAGAGATCGAAGAGGCGCTGCTGACGAACGAGATCGACGTTGCAGTCCATTCGATGAAGGACATGCAGACCGTGCTGCCAGACGGGCTGGTGATCGGCGCGGTGCTGCCACGAGAAGATCCGCGGGACGCCTTTATTTCGTTGCGGCATGAGACTTTCGCGACGCTGCCGCCGAATGCGATTGTCGGCACGTCCTCGCTTCGCCGGAAGGCGCAGGTGCTGCATGCGCGTCCTGATCTGCGCGTCGTTGATTTTCGTGGCAACGTGCAGACGCGGCTGCGCAAGCTTGAAGATGGCGTGGCGGAAGCAACCTTTCTGGCGGTTGCGGGTCTCAACAGGTTGGGAATGAAGGAGCGGATCACGTCGCCGGTATCGATGGAGCATATGCTGCCGGCCGTTGCGCAGGGCGTGATCGGGCTTGAAATCCGAGAGGGCGATGACCTGGCGACGCCGATTGTTGCGGCACTGAACGATGAGACGACGGCTTCAGCGGTCGCCGCAGAGCGGGCCTTCCTGGCGCGGCTCGAAGGCTCTTGCCGAACGCCGATCGCTGGGCACGGTGTCGTCGCGGGCGATGAAGTGCGTTTTCGCGGGCAGCTGCTCTCGCCGGACGGCAAGAAATGCTACGACGTGTCTCGCACGGGAAATGTCAAAGAAGCCCATGATCTCGGATTGTCCGCAGCCGATGAAATTCTAAGTCAGGCGGACGCGGCCTTACTTGTCCGGCCGAACCTCTGATGCTCGTCGTCATCACGCGCGCTGTTCAAGATGCGGAACCGCTGAAAACGCGCATTGAAGAACTCGGGTGTGAGGTGATGCTTGCGCCGCTGATGGAAACGGTCGCGAACGATGTGCCGGCGGATGCGTTTACCGGGGCGACGGCCGTCGTCGCGACCAGCCGTAACGCTTTGACGGCGCTGGCCGCGTTGCCTGAGCTTCCCGCACTGACGCAGCTTCCGCTTTACGTCGTCGGACCGGCAACCGCAGCTGCGGCGAAGGATATCGGTTTCGTGCGCATCGTCGAAGGGCCGGGCCGGGCGGAGGGCCTTGCGCCTCTGCTCAGGGCGGGAGTCCCGGGAAAACGTTTGATCTATCTCAGAGGCGATGTCGTCGCATTCGATCTTGAAAGCGCGTTGGCCGAAAGTGGCGTTAACGTTGTGCCGGTGCTGGCGTATCGGACGGTTGAAGCGGAAGCTTTGCCGCCGGATGTCATCAAAGCGCTTCAAACGGGCGGCATCGGTGCAGTGTCGCTGATGTCGCCGCGAACGGCTCGTATCTGGTCGCGTTTGGTCGCCGCGCTCTCGCCGCCGGTACAACTTTCGAACACAACGTATTTATGCCTGTCCGAGCGTGTAGGTGAAGCCTTGGGCCCGATTGCAAAAACCGATAAGATTCTCGTTTCTTCGCAACCTAACCTCGAAGAAATGCTTGCGCTCGTAAAACGTCTCGCGGCAAGCTCGAAAGCGGAGTAACAAGGCGTAAAAAA
>JAFECH010000090.1 GCA_018242255.1 Pseudomonadota bacterium
CCAGCGACGACGCGGCGCGCGCCGAGATCACCAAGGGCGTGCAGCGCGAGTTGAACAACATCAATTACGAGCCGGGCCCCGCCGACGGCATTCTCGGTCTCGTCACCCGTGCCGCAATCTTCGCATACGAATACGACAACGGGCTGGTACTGACGAGCGAGCCAAGCGACCAGTTGTTGAGCCAATTGATCCTCGGGTCTTCGTCGCTGTCGCAAAGCTCCGCGCGCCCCGGCAAAACGATGACGCCTGACGCCGAGAGCCTCGTGCGGACCGTGAAACAGCAGCTCGCCGGGCTTGGCTATCAGACGGGAGTTCCCGGTCCGGCGCTTACGCCCGAGCTGGCGCGCGCCATCCGCGAATTCGAGACGGATCAGAAGCTCAAAGTTTCAGGCCGCATTTCCGGGCCGATGGAAAGCAGGCTGCTCCGGCTCAAAAGCGAACCCAAGGCGCGTCGCGATGCCATAGCTAAGGCGTCTAGTCGCTAGAGCGGACGCCGGTTCTTTTGATAACGTGGCCGCATGCGTCTTAAGTCCGAAATCTGGGTCAAAGCCTATTTGCGCCGCTGTCAGTACAACGGCGCGATGGGCGTGATCGCGCGTCACGGCGATGACGATGCCGGGGCGATCTTTATCAAAATCGTGCGCTCCGACGGAAGCGCCGCGGTGTTCTCCCCTGCTCCCGCCGGCCTCGATGATGCAGATTTCGACCGCCGCTGGGTGTCGCGGTTCAAGAATGAGTTCGTCCCCGAGGCCGAGGCCGAGGCCATGCTCAATCGTGAAGCGAGCTTCGACAGCGATATCTGGGTGGTCGAGATCGAGGATCGCGAAGGCCGCCACTTCCTCGGCGATGAATTGATGAGCTAAAAAGGCTGCACCACACCATTGTCATGTATTTCGTTTGCGAGCCCCCTTGCTGGTGATACTGCGATCAAGGTCGGCTATGGCCTCTTGAATATCTTCCAATTTGGCATGCAAGCTCGCCTGATGTGTCAAATCCGGATAATTTGCCCCGATCTCCCACAGTATGTCCGAGCCAGAAAACCGTGTTATGAAAACCACCCAAAATACAATGAGGGTTGAAGTCGTCAGATGGGTCACGATGAAGAGCCATTCGGCAGGCGTGACATAGATAACCGAGCTTTCAACCATACAGGTGATGAGCGCGCATAGTATGCCCGAACGCAGCGCGTAGCCTAAGTTCGCAGGATCATCTTCCATCATTGTCTCCGTCGGTGCCGTCTCCCTGGCCAAGAATTTCGGTGACTCAGCCCAAATTGCCGAGTCCCGATGACACGAATTGATGAAATAGCCACAGCGTACGGCGCGCAGAATGGCGTGGACATTTCCGCCGTTTACAAGGTCTTAACTTCTCGACGACTGTAATTCATCTGATGCGATGATTCTGGCGGCCGCAGCGCATACTCGCCACATTGGTATCAGCGTCGAAAGTCCCGTGGCGGGAGCCTTTATGGCGGGGAGTGCCGCATGACGCGAGGGAGTCTCGTGTCTTCCGGGGGGAACGCATGGCGACGATACTGGAATTCAAGTCCGCGCCGAGGCCAACGGCAGCTTCGATGCTGTCAGCGTGCGGAGCGGCAGAATCTGCGGAGATCGTTCTGTTCCCAGGTGTGCGTTACGAACGCCCGAACGATGACGATGATTCCGATGACCAACGCAAAGCGCAACGCCACCGCAGCGAGCCAGAGCTCGAAAGCTGAAGCGTGAGCGTTATCTTCCTCGGGCCTGCTCGATGATGCAATGCGCAGAGGTCGGTCACGGAATCGAATGCTCGGCATGACGCCGAGAATGACAGGGCAATGAGAACTGCCTTACCCCGACATCGTCACAGCCGCGAAGGCTTTCGTCTGCTGGCCTCATGCGCCATCAAGTTTGCATGCGGCTTTCGAGAGCACCACGAGTTCGTCAGCGCGGTAGGGTTCGCCCTTATCCGGAGCGCGCACAACGATGAGACCCTTTGCGGCAGCAATCGTCTGCTGCGGGTCGATGTTCACCGCGGCCGTCGGCGGTAATCCCTGGAAGCGATCTTCCGAAGAAATGATCGAGAGATCGATTGTCGTCTCGCGGTCGGCGGATGCGGCGGCAAAGTAAAGGTTCGTGCCGTCGGGCGCGTAGACACCAATGGTCCAGCCGAGATCGGGCAATAACGCCTTGACGCGCATCGTGCCGTTCCGGGTTTCAAACGGACAGAATGCATAGCGCGCGTCGGGCGCCAAGAATGGCAGCGGCTGCTGTCGCGGCGCAATGGTGTCCGCGATCGTCATCTTGTTCTTAGGGTAGGAACGTGCGAGCCGCGTGTAGGCCGAGGCGCGGGTGTCGTTGACGGCCAGAAACGTCATAACAAGATGCACGATCCCAGCGACGAGAAAGAAGATCAGGAGCAATCGCCAATCGAAGGCGCGCAGAAACTTCATGAGCAGCCCTCGCGCTTGATGATCGGCAAATCCTTGTTGCGCTCGGCGCGTTCTTCGGAAGACAGGCCGGTTGCCGGATCGAGCACCGTGAACACCAGCACCAGACGGCCTGCGCCGCTCGTCGGCAACCAGTTGCCGGGGCGCGCGTCACGCCCAAGCGTCACGACGAAGGAGCCGTTCGGATTTGGCGCGATGGTGTCGGCGGTGAATTCGTAGCGATCCGCGTCGTTGGCGATCAGGTTGCCGCGCGTGTCGAAGACGCCGATGCTCCACCACAGACCACGCATATTGGCGCCGGTCACGACGTAGTTGCATGATGAGTGCAGACGAGCACCTTCCGAATCTGTTCGCGCTTCGAAAATTCCGGCGCTGTCGGATGAAATCCGAAGCTTGCCCGTCGAAATCATGTGAGCCTTGGTGTAGGGGTCGGCGCTCTCTCGGCCGATGCGGGGCCACTGCTGCCAGGGACCGTACGTCACGACCGATAGCGGCGAGCCGCGAGCGATCATATAGCGGCTCGACCACAGACCGGCGCCGATGCCGAGCATGACAACGAGCACGACCGTTACCGCGCGCACGATGATGCCGACGATCGCGCGCAACACGCTCAGTCTCGACGGTGCAACAGCAGATTCAAGTCCGATCGATGCCACGTTCGTTTTGCTTTCCTATCGCTTCCGCATTCAGGGCAACGCAGTGGCTGACGGTTTCAGGCCGCCCCCACTCGACGTGGGCGGTAGCAAGAGACTGCCGTGCGCGGTTCCGAAAAGATCGGCACGCTTGTCCGGCTTGGTCGCAGGCTCGGGCATGTCTTTCGGATCTACCGGAAGCGGCAGATGCGAAGCGCCGCCATTTCCAGGCGCTGGCGCCGGACCTTCGTCGTTCGCCTTATGCATCGCCGAAGCCAGAATCTTCAGAACCTCGCGCGTTTTCGACGGCATGATGCTCTGCGGCTTGGACGCGTCGGTCTGCGCCGGTTCCAATCCCGCCGCCACCTGCTGAGCCCTGAGTTCCGTAAGACGCTGCTGCTCTTCGACCTGACGTGGATGCGGTGCGAGGCCCGGGATTGTCGGAATGTTCATGTCGGTGTGGGCGACGGTCATGACGTCGTGCCAAAGTGGCGCTGCCTGATGACCGCCCGTCACGCCTGCCCGCATCGGCCTGTTGTCGTCGTTGCCGATCCAGACGCCTGCAACGTACTTGCCGGTAAAGCCCATGAACCAGGCGTCCTTCGGGCCCGTCGAGGTGCCTGTCTTGCCCGCGACATTGGTGAAATCGAGATTGGCCATACCGCCCGTGCCCTGGGTCACGACGCGATTGAGCATGACGTTCATCTCTTCCGCCACGTGAGGCGAGACGACTTGCGGCGCCGGCGGTTCGTCACGTTCGTGCGAGTAGAGCAGGTCGCCCTTGGAGGTCGTTATATCGAGAATGCCATAGGGTTTGGCGAGTTTGCCGTCATTGGCGAACGTCGCGAAACCGCCCGTGTGTTCGAGCACCGTGAGGCCGCCGTCACCGAGCGCCATCGAGCACGTTTTCTTCACGCCTTCGATGCCGAGACGCTTGGTCATGTCGATGACTTTCTCTCGCCCGACGGCGAACGACAATTCGGCCGCAACGGTATTGAGAGATCGCGCGAGCGCGTTCCAAAGTGGAATACGCGACCCCGAACCGCCGCCTCCGCCGTAGTTCGACGGCGACCAGTTTCCGCACGAGCGCGAGGCATCGCGCACGATAGTGTCAGGCGTATAGCCATTCTCAAGGGCCGTCGCGTAGACGTAGACCTTGAAGGAAGAGCCGGGCTGGCGTTTCGCGTGTGTGGCGCGGTTGAACTGGCTTTCGCCGTAATCAGGACCACCGATGAGGGCGCGGACTTTTCCGTCGGTCTCCATCACGACAATGGCGCCGGAATCAAAGCGGTCCGCCTTACCGTCCTTGCGTAGCGCCGCGTTGAGAGCTTCCTGCGCCTGGCGCTGCAGCGAGAGATCGACGGTCGTCCGCGCCGTCAGAACGTATTGGTTCTTGCCCTCGGCAAGGCGCTGGACTTCCTCGAAGGCCCAATCGAGGAACCAGTCCGGGCTGCTCGTCGTGCGCGCTTCGACGACCTTCGCCGGACTCATACGTGCGGCGTGCACCTGCCCTGCCGTGTAGTATCCGGCCTCGACGAGGTTATCGAGCACCTGATTGGTTCGCGCTCGCGACGCGGCCAGATCGACAAGTGGCGAAAACTTCGTCGGCGCCTTGAAGAGCCCAGCCAGCATGGCGGCTTCGGCCATGTTGATGTCACGCACCGATTTGCCGAAATAATACTGGGAGGCGGCTTCGACGCCGAAGGTGCCGCCGCCCATGTAGGCGCGGTCGAAGTAAAGCTTCAGGATCTGTTTCTTCGAGTACCGGCTTTCGAGCAGGAACGACAGAAACAGCTCTTTGATCTTGCGCTGGAGAGATCGCTCCGACGACAGGAACAGGTTTTTCGCGAGCTGCTGCGTCAGAGTCGAGCCGCCTTGCACCACCTCGTTCGCCTGTACGTTGGTGACGAGCGCGCGCAGCGTGCCCAAGACGTCGATGCCGTAATGCTCGAAGAAGCGCCTGTCTTCCGTCGCGAGCGTCGCCTTGATGAGCACATCGGGTATGTCGCTGAGCGGCACGGAGTCGTTGTGCAGAATGCCGCGGCGGCCAATCTCGTTGCCGTTGACGTCGAGGAACGTCACCGCGTAGCGCCCGGTCAGAAACTTACTTTCGTCGAACTCCTGAAAGGCGGGCAGCGCCAAGCCGTAAAGCACGACGAAGCCGCCGAACAGCATCGTCAGGCTTTCTGAGGCGAATTCATTCAGCAGGCGCCGCCAACCGACGAGCTGGAAGCGCGCGAAAAAGCTCGATCCGGCGTTCCAATAGTCCTTGGTGCGCGACCAGGCTTCCCCGAGCGACGAATTGATTTTCGAATCAAGGGCGAGCCAGTCGATAAAGCGATCCCGTCCGCCCTGCTTGTGAAACCAGTCGTTCAAGAAGCGCCACCCCTTGTCGGCGTCGATCGTATCAAGTCGCTCTTGTCACGCGCGAGACGCGGGCTTAAGCCCTTTACTGCAAGAATCTTTTAGCAACAGCAATCGCGACGCATCCGCCGGACGCGCCGCAAAGCGAGTTTGCCGACGTTAGGCGTCGCAAGTCGACAAAATTGTGGTTATCCCGGCTGAGGCCGGAAGGGAAGAGCAAGACCTGATGTTGGACGGCAACGATCCACCGTTCTGGCGCACAAAAACGCTCGAAGAGATGAGTCGCGACGAGTGGGAGGCGCTGTGCGACGGCTGCGGGCGCTGCTGTCTCGTCAAGCTCGAAGACGAGGATACGGCGCAGATTTATCTGACGCGGCTCGCCTGCAGTATGCTCGATGTCCGCACTTGCCGCTGCAAGGACTACCCGAACCGATTCCAGAAAATGCCGGACTGCCTGGCGATCGACATTCCGCGCGCGCGCGAGTTGTCCTGGCTGCCGAAGTCGTGCGCCTATCGCATCGTCGCGGAGGGCGGCGACCTGCCATGGTGGCATCCGCTCGTCTCAGGCACCGACGAGACTGTGCATCAGGCGGGCATCTCGGTCCGCAGCTTCGCCATGAGCGAGCGCCGCGTGAAGCAAGAGAACTATTGGAAATACATCATCCCCGATCTGCCGGACGAAGCGGCGGAGCCACCTCGCCCATCGCGTTCCGGCAAAGGCCGTAAGTCGGGAAAGTCCGCGAAGTAACGCGGATCGAATTTGTCCTGTTCAGGCTCGTCACGCTAGACCCGGATCGATCTCGGGGCGGTAGCCGTCCGCGCCCCAGTGGTGGATGCGGACGGGACGCTCGGCGTTGGCAGGCTGTGGCGGCGGCAGCATGCCGTAATGGCGCGCCAGCTGACGAAGTGCGATTTGCAGGATGATCTTGCCCGAGCGTTGCGGCCAGCCGCTTGCCTTCTCGCTGGCTTCAAGACCTTTCAAATGACAGCAGACGTCTATCAGGACCCCGGCGAGGTCAGGGCCGACGGCGGCGAGTGCGCGCTTCACACGCTCCTTTGCCGCGAAGACGGAATCGCGGATGTCGGGGCCGATGTCCGGCGCTCTATTGCCGCCACCGCCGCCTGAAAGCAGCAGCGACCAGTTGGCGGTCGTACGCGGCGTCATTTGAGCGAACCAGAAGTCAGCGCGGAGCTTTTCGCCAGCGTCGAACTCGGCATCCGTCAGCATCGGCAGACCATCCTTGTCCTTGCGCCGCGCAAGCCAGGCGAGTGGACTTTCGGCAAGGTTGCGCGTCGGCAGTGTGTTTCGTTCTTGCGAGCGGGCGGCATTCCGGCGCGTCTTTGCTACAGCCATTGATGTTCCTCGATCTCCT
>JAFECH010000091.1 GCA_018242255.1 Pseudomonadota bacterium
CCCTCGACCGAACTCGGCGAGCTGGCGCTCGGCAAGAACGTGCTCGTCGCGTTCATGCCGTGGATGGGCTACAACTTCGAAGACTCGATCCTGATGAACGAGCGCGTCGTCTCCGAAGACGTGTTCACCTCGATCCACATCGAGGAATTCGAAGTCATGGCTCGCGATACGAAGCTCGGCCCTGAGGAAATCACGCGCGATATTCCGAACGTCTCGGAAGAAGCGCTGAAGAACCTCGACGAAGCCGGCATCGTCTACATCGGCGCCGAAGTGCATCCGGGTGACATTCTCGTCGGCAAGATCACGCCGAAGGGCGAAAGCCCGATGACGCCGGAAGAAAAGCTTCTGCGCGCCATCTTCGGTGAAAAGGCGTCCGACGTCCGCGATACGTCGCTGCGTCTGCCGCCGGGCGTCGCCGGCACGATCGTCGAAGTTCGCGTCTTCAATCGCCACGGCGTCGAGAAAGACGAGCGTGCGATGGCGATCGAGCGCGAAGAGATCGAACGTCTCGCAAAGGACCGCGATGACGAGCTTCAGATCCTCGATCGCAACGTCTATGCACGTCTGAAAGACGCGCTGATGGGCAAGGAAGTCGCGAAGGGTCCGAAGAACGCCCGCAAGGGTACGATCATCGACAACGTGATCCTCGACGACATCCCGCGCAGCCAGTGGTGGGAAATCGGTCTCGCCAACGAGAAGGCGCAGGCCGAAGTCGAAGCCATCCAGAAGCAGTACGAAGACGCCAAGAAGGGCCTCGGTCTGCGTTTCGCCGACAAGGTCGACAAGCTGCAGCGCGGTGATGAGCTGCCGCCGGGCGTGATGAAGATGGTCAAGGTCTTCGTCGCTGTGAAGCGTAAGATCCAGCCGGGCGATAAGATGGCCGGCCGTCACGGCAACAAGGGTGTCGTGTCGATGATCGTCCCGTCGGAAGACATGCCGTTCCTTGAGGACGGCACGCCGGTCGACGTCGTTCTGAACCCGCTCGGCGTGCCGAGCCGCATGAACGTCGGACAGATCCTCGAAACGCATCTTGGCTGGGCGTGCCGCGGTCTCGGCCGCATGATCGACGACGCATTGCATCAGTTCCACGAGAGCGGCCAGGCGCAGGCTCTCCGCGAACAGATGCAGCGCGTCTACGGTCAGGACGTCATCAAGTCGTCGTTGAAAGACGAAGAGCTTGTCGGTGTTGCAGAGAACCTGCGGACCGGCGTTCCGATCGCAACGCCGGTGTTCGATGGCGCGCGCGAGAAAGACATCGTCGAGATGCTTCAGCTCGCAGGCTTCGACACGTCGGGTCAGGTGACGCTGTTTGACGGCCGCACGGGCGAGCCGTTCGATCGCAAGGTCACCGTCGGCTACAAGTACGTTCTGAAGCTGCACCACCTTGTCGACGACAAGATCCACGCCCGCTCGATCGGTCCGTACTCGCTCGTCACCCAGCAGCCGCTGGGCGGTAAGGCGCAGTTCGGTGGCCAGCGCTTCGGCGAAATGGAGGTCTGGGCTCTGGAAGCTTACGGCGCCGCCTATACGCTGCAGGAAATGCTGACCGTGAAGTCGGACGACGTCGCCGGCCGCACCAAGGTCTACGAAGCGATCGTCCGTGGCGACGATGCGTTCGAGGCCGGCGTGCCGGAAAGCTTCAACGTGCTCGTCAAGGAAATGCGCGCGCTGGGTCTCAACGTCGAGCTCGTCAACAGCGAGCTGCCGCAGATCGAAGCAGAAAACGATCAGCCGGAGACGCCCGAGGAACCCCAGGCGCAGCTTCCGCCAGCGGCTGAATAACGAACAGCGAAGACGATCTCCGCCCCCCGGGAAGGGCGGAGATCGGCAAAACACGACCACTAGATTCCACGGGCACGGTCACCCCAGCCGCGCCCATGAGGAGACAGCCGATGAACGAAATCACCAACATCTTTAAATCGCAGGCTCCCGCTCCGGTCTTCGATCAGATCCGGATCTCGATCGCCTCGCCCGAGGATATCCTGTCCTGGTCTTACGGCGAGATCAAAAAGCCCGAGACGATCAACTATCGTACCTTCAAGCCGGAGCGCGACGGCCTGTTCTGTGCCCGCATCTTCGGACCGATCAAGGACTACGAATGCTTGTGCGGCAAGTACAAGCGCATGAAGTACAAAGGCCTGATCTGCGAAAAGTGCGGCGTGGAAGTGACGCTCGCAAAGGTTCGCCGCGAGCGCATGGGCCACATCGAGCTTGCAGCTCCCGTTGCGCACATCTGGTTCCTGAAGTCGCTGCCCTCGCGCATCGGCTTGCTGATGGACATGGCGCTGAAGGATCTCGAGCGCGTTCTGTATTTCGAGAACTACATCGTCATCGAGCCGGGCACGACGCCGTTCGCTGAGCGGCAGCTGCTGACGGAAGAGCAGTACAACCAGGCGATCGACGAGTACGGCGCAGACACCTTCACCGCCGGTATCGGTGCGGAAGCGATCCGCGAGCTTCTCTCAGGCATGGACCTGCCGAAGATCGCACAGGATCTCCGCCAGGAGATCGCTGAAGCGACGACGGAGCTGAAGCCGAAGAAGCTCGGTAAGCGCCTGAAGGTCATCGAAGCCTTCATGGAATCGGGCAACCGCCCCGAGTGGATGATCCTGACGCAAGTTCCGGTCATTCCGCCGGAGCTGCGTCCGCTCGTTCCGCTCGACGGCGGCCGCTTCGCGACGTCCGACCTCAACGATCTCTATCGCCGCGTCATCAACCGTAACAACCGCTTGAAGCGGCTGATGGAGCTGCGCGCGCCGGACATCATCATCCGCAACGAAAAGCGCATGCTGCAGGAAGCGGTCGACGCTCTGTTCGACAACGGCCGCCGCGGTCGCGTCATCACGGGCGCCAACAAGCGTCCGCTGAAGTCGCTCGCCGACATGCTGAAGGGCAAGCAGGGCCGCTTCCGTCAGAACCTGCTAGGCAAGCGCGTCGACTACTCCGGCCGTTCGGTCATCGTCGTCGGTCCGGAATTGAAGCTGCACCAGTGCGGCCTGCCGAAGAAGATGGCGCTTGAGCTGTTCAAGCCCTTCATCTACGCGCGCCTCCAGACGCTTGGTCAGGCAGCGACCGTGAAGCAGGCGAAGAAGCTCGTCGAGAAGGAAAAGCCCGAGGTTTGGGACGTCCTCGACGAAGTCATTCGCGAGCATCCGGTGATGCTGAACCGTGCCCCGACGCTTCACCGTCTCGGCATCCAGGCGTTCGAGCCTCAACTCATCGAGGGTAAGGCGATCCAGCTTCACCCGCTGGTGTGCGCTGCCTTCAACGCTGACTTCGACGGCGACCAGATGGCCGTGCACGTTCCGCTGTCGCTCGAAGCGCAGCTTGAAGCGCGCGTTCTGATGATGTCGACGAACAACATCCTGCATCCCGCGAGCGGCCAGCCGATCATCGTGCCGTCGCAGGACATCGTGTTGGGTCTCTACTACCTGTCGATGATGCGCGACGGTGAACCCGGCGAAGGCATGATGTTGGGCTCGATCAACGAGGTGCTTCACGCCCTTGAATCGAAGGCCGTTACGCTCCACGCCAAGATCAAAGGCCGCTATACGGCGATCAATGATGAGGGCGAAGAAGTCTCCGAGATCCACGAGACGACGCCGGGCCGTCTGCTTCTCGCACAGCATCTGCCGAAGATGCCGGGCATGAAGTTCTCAATGGCGAACCAGCTGCTGACGAAGAAGAACATCTCGGGCCTGATCGACCTCGTCTATCGTAACTGCGGTCAGAAAGAGACGGTCATCTTCTGCGACCGGATCATGGCGCTCGGCTTCCACCACGCCTTCAAGGCTGGCATCTCGTTCGGCAAGGACGACATGCTCATCCCGGAGACGAAGGAAAAGATCGTCGAGAAGACCAACGTCGAGGTCCGCGACTTCGAACAGCAGTATCAGGACGGCCTGATCACGCAGCTCGAGAAGTACAACAAGGTCGTCGACGCCTGGTCGCGCTGTACCGATCAGATCGCCAAGGAAATGATGGACCGCATCTCGGCGGTCCAGAAGGACGCCACGACCGGACGCGACCGTCCGATCAACTCGGTCTACATGATGAGCCACTCAGGTGCGCGCGGTTCGCCGGCGCAGATGAAGCAGCTCGCCGGTATGCGCGGCCTCATGACGAAGCCTTCGGGCGAAATCATCGAGACGCCGATCATCTCGAACTTCAAGGAAGGCCTGTCGGTTCTCGAGTACTTCAACTCGACCCACGGTGCCCGTAAGGGTCTCGCCGACACCGCCTTGAAGACGGCGAACTCGGGCTACCTCACGCGTCGTCTCGTCGACGTCGCGCAGGACGCCATCATCTCCGAGGTCGATTGCGGAACCGATGCCGGCATCAACGTGCAGGCGGTCGTCGATGCTGGTCAGGTCATCGTGTCGCTCGCGGCGCGTTCGCTGGGCCGTACGGCAGCGGAAGACATCAAGCACCCGACCACGGGCGAGATCATCGTCGCCAATGGCGAGCTGATTGAAGAGAAGCATGCCGAACTCATCGGCAAGGCTGAGCTTCAGGAAGTTCGTATCCGCTCGGTGCTGACGTGCGAAACGGTCAACGGCGTTTGCGCCAAGTGCTACGGCCGCGACCTTGCTCGCGGTACGCCGGTCAACATCGGTGAAGCTGTCGGCGTTATCGCCGCGCAGTCGATCGGTGAACCCGGCACGCAGCTCACGATGCGTACGTTCCACATCGGCGGCACGGCCAACCTAGTCGACTCGTCCTTCATCGAGTCGAACTTCAACGGCACCGTGAAGCTGAGGAACCGCGCGATCGCCAAGGACTCGAAGGGCCAGAACGTCGCGACGAGCCGCATCATGTCGGTCATCATCGTCGACCAGACGGGCAAGGAACTCGCGACCCACAAGATCAGCTACGGTTCGCGCATCTTTGTCGATGAAGGCGATACCGTGAAGCGCGGCACCAAGATCGCGCAGTGGGATCCCTACACCCGTCCAATTCTGTCGGAAGCCGACGGCTTCGTCGACTTCGAAGACTTGATCGAAGGCTCGTCGGTCCGCGAACAGACCGACGAAATGAAGGGTACGTCGAACCGGGTCATCATCGACTGGCGCACGTCTCCGAAGGGCTCCGAACTCAAGCCCGCCATCGTGATCAAGGACTCGAAGGGTAAGCCGATCAAGGTCGCGCGCGGCGGTGACGCTCGCTATCTGTTGTCGGTGGAAGCCGTCCTGTCTGTCGATCGCGGCACGGAAGTGAAGGCGGGTGACGTTCTTGCTCGTATTCCGACGGCGTCGGCGAAATCCGGTGACATCACCGGCGGTCTGCCGCGCGTTGCGGAACTCTTCGAAGCCCGTCGTCCGAAGGATCACGCGATCCTCGCGGACATCTCAGGCACGGTCGAGTTCGGCAAGGACTACAAGAACAAGCAGCGCATCACAATCAAGCCCGAAGACGAAACGTTGGAGGCGGTCGAGTACCTGATCCCGCGCGGCAAGAACCTTGCGGTTCAGCACGGCGATCGCGTCGAGCGCGGCGACTTCGTGTACGACGGCAACCCGGCGCCGCACGACATCCTGGCGATCAAGGGCGTCGAGGAACTCGCGAACTACCTGATCAACGAGATCCAGGACGTTTACCGTCTGCAGGGCGTGACGATCAACGACAAGCACATCGAAGTGATCGTTCGTCAGATGCTGCAGAAGGTCGAAGTCACCGACGCCGGCGAGACCGAGCTCATCAAGGGCGAGCAGCTCGACCGGATCGAGTTCGAGGAGATCAACGCCGCGGCTCAGAAGGTCGGCAAGCGTGCAGCCTCCGCGAATCCGGTTCTGCTCGGTATCACCAAGGCCTCGCTGCAGACGCGCTCGTTCATCTCGGCGGCGTCCTTCCAGGAGACGACGCGCGTGCTCACGGATGCTGCCGTTAACGGCAAGTCCGACACCCTCGACGGCCTCAAGGAGAACGTCATTGTCGGCCGTCTCATCCCGGCCGGTACGGGCGGTATGCTGCGTCAGCTCCGCAAGGTCGCGATGCAGCGTGACGATCTCATCGCCAAGGAAAAGGCGAAGACGTCGAACCTGCCGTCGCCCGATGGCGCATCGGGTCCCGCTGCCCGCCGCCGCCGTCGCCCGGCAGAGGAAGCCGCGGAGTAATCTCCGAAGGCTTCGGCTGAAGGTATTGAAAATTGGAAACGGCCGTCTCCTCGAGGCGGCCGTTTTCGTTTGCCGGATATTGTCGTCCTCGCGCTGGGGCGGAAGATCCACGTTCCATCCGCAGCCCGGGCGGCGCGATTCCTCTTTAAATATCTTTACCGCTTCCTATTTTAAGTGCCGTGCACGCCTCAAAATTTGGTTTTCGATCGGTTTCAAAACGCTCCGCGCCCTGAGCCGACAACAGGTCGCAGGTTCGGTTTGCCTTATGACGGCGAATTCGGCGAAAATAATTTCGCAACCCTGCGGCGGGCCTGTTGACCAATATGGTGGGTGTGTATATAGCTCCGCACACTCTCACGGGTTGGTGGTAGGTCGCTCGGCGCTTTTAGCGCCAGATTTTGCACCTAAACGCTCCCGTCCATAAAGCAGAGCATATCGACGGGCCATGATCTGTCACCCCAAAGGGCGGCACGATCCTCTGGTTTTTTCTTGCTAGGGGCGAACTTCGCGCACCTGGCAGGTTTGCTTGGCGCATTTCCGCTGTCTGGAATGCGTCCCGAAGTCAGGATTGGGCGAATGCCGACGATACAACAGTTGATCCGGAAGCCCCGGGTAAA
>JAFECH010000092.1 GCA_018242255.1 Pseudomonadota bacterium
AAGGGAATCGGTTTCGATGGATCGTCGATCCGGGGGTTCCAGGAGATCCAGGAAAGCGACATGCTTGTCGTGGCGGACCCGGCGACGGCATTCATCGATCCTTTTCAAAGGGCACAGACCCTAGTTCTCATCTGCAACATCCGGGACCCGGTCACCGGGCAGCCTTACAGTCGCGATGCTCGTTACATCGCCCAGAAGGCCGAGATCTACTTGAAGAGCACGGGCATTGCCGACACGGCCCATTTCGGTCCAGAGGCGGAATTCTTCGTCTTCGATGGCGTACGCTACGCTCAGGGCATCAATTACGCCTGCCACGAGATCGATTCGAAGGAGGGCATCTGGAACTCGGCGCGAGAGGAAGAGCCGAACCTCGGCCACAAGCCGAGACAGAAGGAAGGATATTTCCCGGCGCCCCCGGTCGACAGCATGCAAGACCTCCGCACCGAAATGGTGCTCGAACTGGAGAAGTTGGGAATACGCGTCGAGGCTCATCATCATGAGGTGGCGACGGCCGGGCAGGCCGAGATCGACATGCATTATACGACGGTGACGCGCATGGCCGACAACCTAATGATTTACAAGTACGTGATCAAAAACACCGCTCGCCGACACGGCAAAACGGCGACGTTTATGCCCAAGCCGCTCTTTGAGGACAACGCGTCGGGCATGCACGTCCATCAGAGCCTATGGAATGGCGATACAAATCTGTTCTACGGCCAGACGGACTACGCAGAGCTCAGCGATCTCGGTCGCTTCTATATTGGCGGTTTGCTCAAGCATGCCTGGTCGCTCTGTGGACTTTGCGCCCCGACAACAAACTCTTACCGCCGGCTCGTTCCGGGATATGAAGCGCCGATTAATCTGGTTTACTCGCAGCGCAATCGCTCCGCGTGTTGTCGGATTCCGATGTATTCGCCTGATCCGCGCGCAAAGCGTGTTGAGTTCCGCACTCCGGATCCCTCCTGCAATGGGTATCTGGCCTTCGCCGCCATGCTGCTCGCGGGTCTCGACGGAATCGAGGGCCGCATCGATCCCGGCAAACCCATTGACAAGAACCTCTATGACTTGCCGCCGGAAGAGGCCAGGAATGTGAGGTCGACGCCCGGCTCGCTAGAGGCAGCGCTCGATGCGCTCGAAGCCGACCACGAATTCCTGATGCGAGGCGACGTTTTCACCAAGGACGTTATCGAGACCTGGCTCGACTACAAACGGAAAAAGGAAGTGGATGCCATCAGGCTACGCCCGCACCCTTACGAGTTTCATCTCTATTACGATGCATAACATATGCGGACCCGTCGCCTCGCGCCACTGAACCGGGTTAATCGACAGGAGGTGGTCGCCTCAATATCGCCATGGCTCAGTCGCGAACCACAGTTACAGATCATGGCACCGTCGATCAGTTGGTGCTCGACCATTTGCGGTGCACCTTCGATACATCTCGCCTCCTCACCGCCATCGAAATCGTCGATAGCTGTGTCGGCGAGGCTGAGCGAGCAACTCTTCATTCGAACCTTCGGTGCCTTCACGGCATGGCGAGCCACCTCATCGATGACGTCCCTATGATCATCATGTCGGAGCAGCCTGTCTGGCAGCTTGCCGAGGAAATCCTGGACGAAATCGAAGAGAGTCACATCGAGGTTTCCGGCATTGTCACTCTCGTCCAACAGCTTGCCGCACTGCGGCCGCCCGACGAACGACGCGGCTCTTAGGGCTTGCCTGCTGAAAGGTCCTTTATTCCGTTGTGATGACGCGGGCTCTGGCTTGAGCGTCGCAACATCAAATCAAAGCAATGTAGCAAGACATTGCAGGCGAATTTTCTTGTTTTTAAACAGCGCGTCACTGACCGCAACAGGTCGACGCTACGACACCGCTCTTCGGGTTTATACTATTTCATTACACAAGGTCGGCAACTGTAAGGGGACCGCCATGGACAACGAACGATTCAATATGTCGTTGCGCAAATTTCTGAAGCACGTCGGATTGACCTCGCAGCAAGAGCTTGAGCGTGTCGTTCGAGAGCAGAAACTAGAGGGCAAGGGATTCCTCAAGGTGAAGATGGTGCTCACTGCCAACGGCACCGACCTCAAGCATGAGGTTGAGGACGAAATAGACCTAGGTTGACCCCGAAGCAAACGTCCGCTTATGGCCCAAAGCCGACGATCGCTGCCTAATGCCTTTTCGCTGGCTCGGTAGTTAGTAAGGCCGCCACGATCTTGATCTGCTCCAATGCGGCCAATAGCTCGTCATCGGTCATTTCATCAATGCCGGGAGTGTTGAGGTTGAAGTCTCTCGGAACGAGTGAAGCTACGACCTTCAAATACTCGGCTGGCTTTTCCCTTCGGACCTTTTCAATAACCGCCACGCCATCATAACGTTCGAAGCTCAGGGCGAGAACATCGACGAGGCGTCACGGCGTTTGCGAAAGCTCCCCGGCGTTGCAGCGGCCGCTGTTTTTGGACATTCCTTGCATATTGCAGGAACAGATCGCGCGGCGCTTGAGCGTGCCATTTCCGCCTTTAATCACGATGCGGGTTTGACGTGGCAGGAAGTCGAGCCACGGCTCGAGGATGTTTTTATCCACATGTTGAGCGAGAAGGACGCGTCATGAGCACGTTCTCGTTCCACCGCTTTGCGGCCGTGCTGCGCAAAGAGTGGATTCAAATACGCCGCGATCCGATGACGCTGCGGATGATCATCGTGCTTCCGGTCATGCAGCTTTTTCTCTTCGGATTTGCCATCAACGCCAATCCGAGGAACCTCCCGACCGGCATCCTTACCGGCACGCATTCGAAATACGAGCGCACAATCATCTCCGCATTGCAGAACACGGGCTATTATGATGTGCGCATCCTTGCGTCGGAGGCCGAGGCTGAGCGAGGACTGGCGCAGGGCGATCTGCTTTTTGTCGTCAATATCCCTTCGAACTTCGACCGCGCCGTCGATCGCGGCGAAAAGCCGACGATACTCGTCGACGCCGACGCCACCGACCCGCAGGCGATCGGCTTTGCGACGGCGGCTCTCGGAGCTATTACCGCAACGCTCAATCGCGACCTTCCTCCGATCTTTCAAACACAACCGACGGCCACGCCATTTCAGTTCGAGGTGCATGGCCGCTATAATCCCGAGCAGCTGACGGCGCTCAACATCGTGCCCGGACTGATCGGCATCGTGCTGACGATCTCGACCCTCTTGATCACGACGCTGTCGATCACGCGTGAGCGCGAGAGAGGCACCATGGAGAATTTGTTGGCGATGCCCGTTCGCCCAATCGAGGTCATGCTCGCGAAAATCGTGCCATACGTTGTCGTAGGCTACGTGCAGGTCGCCCTGATCATGACCATCTCGGCGCTGGTTTTTCAGTTGCCGATGCGGGGCTCACTTGTTCTTTTGCTGTTTGGGCTCGGGCTTTTTATCGCGAGCAACCTGGCACTCGGTTTGACCTTCTCGTCCATCGCAACCAACCAGATGCAGGCGATGCAGATGGCTCAGTTCACCTTGCTGCCATCGTTCCTGCTGTCCGGCTTCATGTTTCCGTTCAAGGGCATGCCGGTCTGGGCTCAGTGGGCCGGCGAGCTGTTTCCAATTACGCATCTCTTACGCATCGTTCGCGGCGTGCTGCTCAAGGGAAACGGACTGACCGACGTCGTTCCGGAAATGTGGCCGATTGCGTTGTTCACCCTTGTCGTCGTGGCGGTCGCCGTCTGGTCGTACCGCGAAACCTTGGACTAGCATTTCCAAAGTGGGGTTCAGCGAGCTTGAAGCGCGGGCTTTTGCGATTGATTTTGAATCTGGTCAGGAAGCGACCGCCAAGCGACAGCCCTGTGTTCTCACACAGCCTCTCTGCCAAGCTGACTTGGAGCGGTCGTTGTTAGACCTAAGTGCCCGATTGCCGAACCCAAAGCAGACGAGGCGCCGGCCAAGCGCTGATCAACGGCTGCCGGCGAAAGGCCATCAGCACCAGAAATATTTCATCCGACAAATGCTGGCAGCAGCTCGTTCCTAAACTGAGAATGGGCAAGGACCTTGCCGATACCGTGAACCCACTAAATTGACAATCATGACAAGTAATCGGGACTAGCCCCGATGGCGAGGTGAGCGAAGTATCGCTTTGCCGTCCCAGCGCGCTAGGCCTTCCCCGTTCACCAGGTAAGCTTGGTCAATACTTGAAGCCGCGCTCGGGGGAGGGATCTTGCAAAATTTAAGAATTCAAATGCAGTGGAGTGGGAGGCAGGTGCGGTGCGTAACCCGAGAGCGATTTCCGGCTGGCCGCGGCTGATGCGGGTTGAGACGGCGGCGGCCTATTGCGATGAGCCCTCCGTCAAAGCGTTTCGTGCCTCCGTCGGGCGGATGTGGACGACGCCGATGAAGTGGAAGGGAAAGAGCGAGCGATGGCTGAAAGACGACCTCGATCGGGCGATCGAGGCGCTGACCGCGGCCCCCGAATTCCGCAGCGACCTGTCCGACGTGTTCTAACGACGGGCACGCAGCGGCCGAAGGGCTGGCCGGCATTGATGAGCGAGAAGCACCTTAAAAGCGGCAGCGTTGCCTACTACTGGCAGCCGCCGTCGCGAGACATCAGGCAAGGGTTTCCCATTACCTCGGCGGCGCTTGGCCAGGATTACGCCGCGGCACAGGCAAGGGCGAATGATCTCAACACGGCGCTCGCCGGCTGGCGGCGGGGCATTATCTCAGCGGACGAGACGCTGTCGGGGTGCACGAGCGGAACCTTTGCCTGGCTCTTTGACACCTACTGCGAGACCGACGCCTTTCAGCGCTTGAGCGAGCGCAGCAAAGCCATTTCTAGTGGCACCTCGATGCGTGTACCTTCTTCCATCGTGAAGGCGATCTGCAGCGAGTACGGGTCAGGTGCGGCTTCCGCAAAGAGAATTTCGACAGAGAAACCTTTGTTTTCGCCAAGCGCGCGTTCCACGCCGGCATGCGGAAGTTGGACTTCGGCAACGACACCGGCGCGCCTGCCACCTCCTATTATTTCCACTGAAGAAAGCTGGTGAGTCGGGTGTGCAAACCAACCGGTTAGACGGAGCATCCGCCAGAAAACCGTGCAGCAATCCAGCATGAATGCGGCACCCGCATTTTGCATCGACAATCTCCGCAGTTTGCTGCGCGTAAGTACCACATCGCCTCTTGCGTTTGGCAAGAGGTGAGCAGAATTTCTCAACCACCATTTTGGAATGATTTTTCAAAATTATTTCACCTGAGGGTATAGCGATGCAAATTACGCCGTCTGAATACGGTTGGATTTTCCGAGACGTCGCCGCAAAAGTTCTCACTTGCTGTTACTGCGGAACGTCGTGTGTATTTCCCGCAACAAGTGCCTATGAAATTTACGGACTTCGGTTGGCAACCCACCGCTGTCCATCGTGTGCATCCCTTACAATTGACCCACCAACGCTGCTTTCAAGCCCGGCGGAGCTGCTGAGCACTGCGGGTGGCACCGCGATGTCTCTAGGCGTGAAGTATTATCTTGAGGCTGGTTACTCTCCTGAATTCATTACAGCGTGCGCTCTAGCTGCTGTGCCACCAAGATTCAGAGGCGATCGCAACGCGGTCTTCGTTGATATTGGCGCGGGATATGGACTGAGTTCCTTCTTCGTCGAACGCATTCTGAAGTCGACAGCGATGGCCGTTGAACCCGGTAGCTGGGCTGAGCTTGGCGCCCGTGAACTCGGTCTAAATGTTCACCGCGCACTGTTCGAGAATCTACCAGCAGATGTGTTGGGCTCCCTCAGCGGCAAACAGGTCCTGCTGCATCTAAATTCGGTCGTCGAACATCTAGTTGACCCGCTCGCCGCAATTCAATCGATCATGAAGACGTCAAAAATCGATGTGCTGGCTGCAGTGGTTCCGGACGGCGCCTCTATCAATATGCAAGATCCCTTTATAGGTCACGTGGGAACGCTCGCGCCCGGCGATCACCTTCATCTGCCGACGATTGAAGGAATGCGAATATTTCTCGGGCGTTTGGGTTTTAAGCACACAGCGGTGAAACGAGCGGGCGCGCTTCTCATTGCGGTCGGAGCATACGAACCCGTTGTTCTGCCAGATGACTCCGAGATCAAAGCGTATACGCGACAATTATTGGACAAGCTCGTCGAATTGCCCAACACAAATGTGAGTGCTGGTGCACGAATCAGAGCACTCGGCATCGCGGTTGCTGATGGTGATGTTCAGCGTCAACAGCAGCTGATTGAAGGGATGCCGATGCTCTCGGATTATTTACATTCTCAACTAAGCACATTTGATGAACTACCCTACTATCTCCCCATGGCGGCATTCTTCGTGGGCTCCTATTGGTTGCAGTCTGGCGACATCCATCGAGCCTATAACTGGTTTTCAATCGCAGATACCTCATCGCTTCACTTCCAAAACCTTCACCCCGGCTATTCGGCAGCGGCTACAGATTTTGGATGGGCGGCACGCCTTTTCCTAGCGCATGCCGCTGCGTGTCTTGGAAATCGTGAGGAAGCCCGGCTCTGCTTAGAAAAGGTAATCGACTCGCAACACGATCTCGTGCGAGGGGCGAAATCTCATTTCGTAAAGTCGGCGGAAGAGCAGTTGCGCCAATCCTTCTGATTGCGGACATCTGGCCGGGATCGTCATTGTCGGCGGCGATATAGAGGCGTTTTAACCCGGACGGTAACTTGAGAAGGAAGAGATGCGACGTCGAAAGTGCGGCAACTGCT
>JAFECH010000093.1 GCA_018242255.1 Pseudomonadota bacterium
GAAGTCCGACGGCAGGATTTGTCCCTTGAACGCCGCGATCGCCTTCAGCATGGCATCGACGTCCGCACGCGCCTTTGCGGGGTTCATCGCGTCGCCCTTCATCTCGACCGCCTTGGCGATTTCGAGCTGCGCCTGTTCGGGATCAATGACTTTCGCCCAATCTTCGGCGGCTTGCAGATTCTTGAGGCCGAGATCGACCTGGGCGCCGATGGGCAGGAAGGCTTTGGCTTCCTCTGGGTTGGCGAAGACCGTCCGATATTCGCCGTACTGTTGTAAAAGGCGGGGAACGCTTGTCGCCCGATACCGACTTGAGATGGGCCGCGCGGTTTCCTCGATGTCCGCGATTTCGACGTCGCTCATGCCCTGCGAGCGGAGCTGCGCTCGGACCTGTGCCATCGCGCCAGCGTTCTCGAAGAGGGACTTCGCGCCTTCGACGCCCATTTGCGCGAGGACGCCGCCAGTGATGACCGTGCCCAGGGTGTCGTGACCGCCACGACCATTCGGGGAGCCGCCACGCGAACGCCCGCTCCCGCCACCGTTTCCACCCCCCGCTCCGCTGGAAGATCCGCCAGCGGGCGGCGACAACGCCGGAGGGCTGATGACGCCGGGAGCGTTCAGCGCAGAGCGGATGCCAGCCGCAATCGCTTCGCCCAATTGGGTGCCGCGCTCGCGAAACGTCTCAGTTAGCGCGCTGCCGCCAATTGCTTCGGTCAGGCCTGTGCGCATGGCCTTGGCGAAGCCAGATCCGAAAATGCTCCCGCTCTCAGTAAGCGACTGCATAGATTTTCGGAACGCGGCGAGCGTTTCCTCGGCCTTCGCGAAGTCGCGTTGAAAGCCCGCAAAAAAGTTTGCTTTCGCTGGCGCGAAGGCCTTGCGCGAGATATCGCCGAACCGCTTTAGCGCGGCTTCGAGTTTCTGAGCTTCTTCGGCGACCCGCTCGAACCCTTGTTCGCGCGCCCGGACGACGACCGAGACTTCTGCCTCTGCCATGGTGGACCTCTCTACCGCGCTGCGCGGATGCGTTGGAGTGTTTGATGGAAAGCCACGTCGGGCAGCGGCAGACCGAAGACATCAACGAGCTGACATCCATTTGGCTGCCCCTCGACCGGCGCGAATGTGCCGACGTTACGGGCGCGCAGATCAACGATGATCGCCCGCCGTTCCACAAAGGCGACATCAGCAAAGCCGGGGATGGACCTAAGGGTGGTTGCGGCGGCGTCAACGACGTCGGAACAATCCCGATCGCTCGACATGAACTTGCGGGCCGCCGCCTCGAAGGCGCGGCGAGAAGAGCGGTTCATATCGGATCTCCCGTGCGCACCCAGACGACGTCACCGGTAGCGGGGTCCCGCACCCAGCGCCCGGCGTCGAGGTCAACACTGGCGGCGGGACGATCGACCGGCGCCATAGCGGTCGTTGCCGCCCGCACGCCAGCATCGAGGCCGGCGACGAACTCGGAACGATTGTGCAAATTTTGAAGCTTCGCGCGCATCCGGCGCGCGGTGCGGTAGCGTTTTGACATGGGAACTCCTCCGCCGGACGACGCCCGGCGAGCTAATGGGGTTGAAATGGCAGCGGTTCAGGGTCGCGCGCACGCGCGTCGCGGCGCTCATCGTGCTCGATGCTCACCTTGTCGGCGCCCCACTGTCGGCGGTTAGCCGGACGCGGTGAGGTTGCGAAAGCCTCGCGCGCGTACGCGTGAGGGTATTCAAAAATCGAAAAAAGGCGATCAGAGGTTGAAGGGCGCTACGCCCAGCGCTTCATCTTTTCGATGAGCGCTGCGTGCGTTTCTGCTGTGAGAATCTCGACCCATCGCTGCTCGAACCGATTGAGCGCTATCTTCAGATCAGCCGAAGACAGTCCCCGGCTCACCAGCCGGTTGGTCAATGTTTTCTTCGCGGCACGGACTCCAGCCACTCCGGAAGGGCCGCTCGCCGCATCGACGGCCCTGTTCGCAGCTTCCTCGATCAAAGACTCGATTTTGAGTGGGGCCTTCTTGACCGCTTTCGCTGGCCGCAGCGCTTTACGCGCCACGTCCCTTTTTACCTTTGTGAAGTCGAAACCTTTGAAGGCGGAGGCGAGGTTGAGATCATCAGGCAGGGTAAGTTTTACGCTGGTCATTGGCCCGCGCCAGTCTTCTTCATCGCTGATCATTTGTTCGGGTCTCCTATCGGCGCCTGCGACGGCGTTCGAGTGGTTGCCGACTACTGAGGAAAGCATCGAGGTCGGCGGATGAAGCGGTCGCTGGCTCTTCCGTCGGCGTGATTTCCCGCGTCTGTGAATCCGGCGCGCCGGTCACTGCAGTCGGCGTTATCGGCCTCACGGATCGCTTGCGGGCCAGCTCCATGATGCGTGCGATTGCTTGAGTCTTACGGAGACTCGTTGGAGTTGTATCCCTCATCATCGACTCGCTTCGATTGAACCGCGGCGTGCACTACGAATAACCATGGAGCCATGGCTCCACTGCCGCCTTGGCCTTCGCCGCAAGGCCATGGGCACGAGCCGCATCGAGGATGGCGCAGAATTTCGGGTCCACACGGCGCCAGCGGTAGGCGGCCGAACGACTGACGCCTACATGTCGGCAGGCGTCGCGGAAATTTTGTCCTGATTGCAGCGCCGTTACGAGCGCCTCGTCGATCGTGGGGTGGCGGTAGGTCATAGCGGACCATCCACGGCTTCAGCTTCCAGCTTCAGCTGCGCGGCGAGCGCGGGCTGGCTTTTTTCCAGTGTAAATTGTTCCGTGAGGTTCCACAGTTTGGGGTTTTTTCGGTAGGGATTCCGCATCCCTTGAGTGCTCGGAGGAGCGGGCCTTTTGGCCGGAACCTCACTCTCGTTGAGCTTCGGACTCTCGGCCTTGAGCCGCATGATAAATTCATAGGCAGTGACCGCCACGCCATCTTGTTTGTAGCAGACCTGCGGTTGTCCTGCGTAGTCGCGGACGAGTGCGACCGCATTCATTGCCTGCCGCAGGAGAGCAGCATGCTTCGAGAGTTTATGGACCTCGATCGCGCGATCGGTCTCGGAGATGACGAGGGCCGCTTCGAGGGCGGCGATGCGGTCATTAGCGTCGGTCATGTCTTCCTCCATGGCAGGTGAGGGTTTCCCGCCCCGAATTTGACTCAGGGCGGAGGTTTCAAGGCGCAGGACCACAATCCCCTGGCCGATGCCAGGGGCGCGTCCTTTCGCATTTTTGAGAGTTCGGAAAGCGCGCAGAACAGGAACGTCTGTCGCCGCAATGCGCGCGACGACAACCTAGGCGTCAAATTGTGCGGGAGCCGGACCTTGCACACAGTGTGCGCCAAGTCTAACGCTGAACTATGAGAAAACGGCGAAATCGTCAACGCGAATTTTGTGCCGCACACGGATTAAGTTTGAGTGTTGCTCAAAAGACTCAAACGCAACGATCGGCGATCCGTTCGCGGATGATATTGTCGACGCCTTCCTCGCGAGCCTGTCGGAAGCCTCGATGAATGCGGGATCGTCTTTCCGCCCATTTCGCAGCCTCGATCGCGCTACGCCGACGAGGCGGGCAGCCTCTCAAAGGCGAGACGTACGGAAACGCACGCGGCGACCCTGCTCAATAGCGGCGGTGACTTGTTTGGCGAATGCTGCATCCATGCGGACCCACCGCTGAAACGAAGAATACGAGGTTCCTCCGATCAGCGAAGCCGAGCGGCGGGTATGTCCTTTGGCGAGCGCCGCTAAGATGATCTGATCCGTCTCAGGCGAACGTCGGCCGAATAGCAGTTGCTCCGGTTCGGGAATTTCAATTGTCATCAGTTGTCTCCGACAGTCTCGGTCGATTTCCTGCCAAAAAAACGTTCAACCGCACCGCTCAAACGTTCAGGGGTTAGGATGTCAGAAAAATCCGGCGTCTTTTTCTTTCCCCACACTTTCGCCTTGTCGCGGTTAGCGCACTCCTGACGGATGCGCGCAATGATCTCCGCTTCGCTCATCGAAATGCCGCGCGATCTCTTGCTGGCGATCTCGCCATAGACCGTGTCGCATGCGAACTCGATCACGCCTCTCAGGGTGTATCTCTTGAGAAGATCGTCGAGGAGTTCACCTGCAGCCGAGAGCTTTCCGATCCCCATATCCAAGATCAAATTGCCGCTTGCGCTCGTCCTAGGAGCTTTCTCGGCGAGCTGCTCGGGGGTGGCAGGCACGCCCGCTGCGGAAGTTGAATTAGAAGCAGCCGTAACTTCGGCCAACGCGGCCATGGCGCCGATTAGATCGTTCGTAGCGCGCCGCCGAGCTGCTGCAAATTCGATGACGGCGTTGTGAAACCATTTCCAGAAATGGATTTTGGTTCCTTTGGCCGCTCCTTTGAAAGCCGCCTTGCGTACTGCCGGGATCACATCAAGCTCAAAGTCGGCGCCGTTCTCGAGCCAAAGCTTGACCACGGTCATGTCTTTGAGCGTCGTCTCGCGTGCAACCTCACCGATGACCGGCGCAGCCACTTCCAAAAGCGCGGCCCGCTTCCCTTCCAAATCAAAATTAGTAGAAGGTCCCGCGCTCTTGACGACGACAGTCTCGCGCGCGCGGCTGTCGTCTGATGCTGTCTGTCTATTTAGAGACCCTCTGTGATTTATATATTTCGATTCAAGACTAAGTAGGCCCTCGTTTTCCGAGGGGTCATTGAACATTGAGGCCCCGGATTCCGGGGGATCATTCGATCTTGATACCTCGTTTTCCGAGGGATCAACGACATCCAATGCTCCTGATGAGTCCACGCATTTCGAGGGTTCATTTTGTATTGATCCTTCGTTTTGCGTGGGGTCATCGACGGATGACACTCTGTTTTCCGTGGGTTCAAACTGAGCACAGGAGTCGGTAGACTCCTCGTTTTTCGAGATATCATCGGTGGGCGTGTTTGCTGCCCTAATCGCCCGAGCCCGCACCGCGTCTTCCCGAGCGGCCTCGATAAGTTGCGCAAGCCGGGGCGTGATGAGGTGGTAGCTGTTCGACTTCGAGCGTCCACGGCGATGAGTTTCGACGATCCTATTTTTGTCCTCCGGATCATCGAGCCCGCGCATCGCGATACGCACGCGCTCCTCCTTAACGCCAGCATATCGTTCGAGAGTCTTCATGGTCGGAAAAGCGTGCCGGAAATCGTCGTCTGAAAGAGAAACAATCGAAATCAGAATGAGCTTCTGGGTCTGACTATATTGGGTAGAGTTGAGGATGCCACGCACGGCACTGAGCTTACGCATGGCCACAAATCCTTTGTCGGACCGGCGCTCCGTCTCGGATTCATTTGAATTGGAAAGCTTGTTCGACATTTCGCAATCCCAGCAATCAGCGAATGCCACTACGGGCAACGTCTGAGGAAACGCGCACTTTGACTGGGTTACAAAGCGAACCGTGTGGTCCTTCCAAAGGTATCAAACATCGCGAAGCGAGCGTCAAGGCCGGCCACGCGTGTACTTGTCAATGGATACTCGCCTATAGAAAGCAACTGAGCTGGCGGACGATCTCGGTCCACTCTGGCCGTCTCTCAACGGCAACAAAACCGCTGCGGAATCGCAGACATCGAAGTCGATCGCAACTAAGACGCTGAAAGCGGCCGCTCTTTTTCCGATCGGAAGTTTTGCCGGAGATTGCGCACGAATCCATGCCCGGTGGATGTCAGGATTGATATGATAAGAAATGCAAACGAGTGAACAATCCGCTCGGCGATTTCTCTTTCGCCGTCATCGCAAGCGACGAAAATCAACGCGATTGCTTGCTCATGAAAAAACAATCCTGCACTTACGAAAACAACGCCAGCGATTGGCTTACTCGGCGTGAGGCTGCGAGGCATACGCGAATGTCTCCGACGCAGTTCGATCGCGAGCGCAAGAATGGACGTTTCCGACCTACTGGTAGAGGATCGGCGCGTCGTCCGCTTTGGCGCGCAGTAGATCTTGACGCGGAACTCGGCAAAGGCGATCGTTGCGACGACCCGATTATGGCGCTGATCGATGAAGACGAATAGGCCGCCGAAATACGTCGCGAAGATCACCGCCAAGGGTAAGAGCTACTTTTATTTCCGGCGTGGCAAATCTCGCTTCCGGCTGGAAGGCGAGCCGGGCTCGCCCGCGTTCGAAGCGGATTATCAGCGTCGCTTGAACGCGATCGCAATTGATCCGAAGCCCCCGCCGAAGATCCCGAAGTCAGTAGGTGCGCTGATCATTGACTACAAACAGGCGCCGGAATTCACTTCGCTAGAGCCAAAATCGCAAAAGGATTACGATCGGGACCTCGAACGGCTCAAGCCCATCGAGATCTGCAAAGCGGCTGATATCAGACGTAAGCACGTCATCAAGATCCGGAACAAGGTGGCAAAGGCGTCTGGAGCGAGGGCCGCCGATCACTTCGTTTCGGTCGTCTCGGCTTTGTTCCGCGCCGGTCTCGACCTCGATTATGATCTAGAGTCCAACCCAGCCCACAACATCAACCGACTCGCCAAGTCGGAGAGCTACGAAGTCTGGCCGCAGCAAATCCGCGAGGCCTTCGAGAAATCATCGCCGCCGGAATACCTAATGACGGCGTATATGCTCGGACGGTGGCTCGGCCTCCGCGCCAGCGACATCGTGCGTGTCGGCCCAGCGCACCGCGAAACCGACACGATCGTCATCCGTTGCAGAAAGACGCGAAAGTCGTCAGGTGCGGACGCGCATGCCTCAATGAGCAGCGAGTTGAAAGGCCACCTC
>JAFECH010000094.1 GCA_018242255.1 Pseudomonadota bacterium
AATTGCTCGCGGCATTGATGGTAGCCCTTTCCGTTGAAATCGACGTGGATGAAGTGGCGAATATGCACGCCCAAAGCCAGGTTGTGGTCGCAGTTATGGAAATAAATGACCTTGTCGACCAACTCCGGCTGTAACGCAGCCGCAATTACCGCATCGAATTGATGCTGCAGGATGTAGGTCCGCGCTGGGCGAAGGTCGGCCAGTCGATCCTGGAGCCAGCGAAGTCTCTCCGCGCAATTTAAATTCGTCGCCACCTCAATTTTGGCCGACGACCCGACATTCTTGAGCGTATTTTGCACCTCCTCATCGGTGAGAGAGTGCTCGACATTCGTGACTAGAATGGTCGCGTTTTTTCCGGGATCGGCACGAACCAAATCCATGAGCACGCGCGTGTGGCCGCCGATCCCTGCCACTGCCGTAACCACAAAGACGGTCGCATCGGGGTCCGCGTCGCCAGTTTTGAGATGCGGCGAAACTTTACCGAGTTCTTGGCACAGATCGTCCAGTTCCGGCGACGAGAGCACGGTCGCCCAGGTTGCTTCTTGCTCTATAAATCCGGCGGCGAATGCGATGACGCCCGAAAGAGCAGCGTCCAGATCGCCCCTTGCCGCAAGCGCGCGGACGTCGTCGCAGAAACTATCGACGCTGTCGATTTCATCAATATTGATGCTCATATCAGAAGCAACCCTGCGACCTGCCGAGACATTCCTTCGCCGAAGTTTTCGCCATTTCGTTTTTCCCGCCCTTTATCCTGCCGAGCGCGTTTCACGAGCCAGCACATTCAGTAATCGAGAATACGAAACGGCATCCGCGCTTCCGCTGTTCGGCCGTCTGGCAACGCCAAACCCCGTCGCGCCGAAGCGATTGCCGTTGTAGAAAAGAAACTCCCAGTCACCGACACGGCAAGGTGCTCCGAAACAGTTCATTTCAGATTCCCAAGCTGCGATGGGCCCGCGCAGCGGATCAGTCCACGACAGGCGCCCGTTCGTTTCACGCACGCACTGAAGCGAATATCCGTGTTCGTCTCTCACCGATATGAAGAGACACGGCTGATCTCCGTCGTTCCATAGAACGGGGCGCCCAAATCCGATCTGGCCATTTTCGCGGAGCGGTGAAAGCAGCGGCAGGTTGGTCGTCTCAGACCAGCGATAGCCATCGGCGGAGTGCGTATGGCAGAGATGGTAGGTCGGAAGCCGCTTGCCGCTCGCTCCATCGAGGAATTCGCCGCCGCCGATGTACAACATCTGCCAACCCTCTGTGTCGCGGAACGCGAACGGCGCCGTCCGAAAAAAGCGCTCATCGTCGGCGCAATGCAGGATTTGTCCGTCATCGACTTTTTGAAAGGTCGCGCCATCGTCGGTGCTTTCCGCGAGCCCGGCGAAAAGTGTATAGGGCACATCCTCGGTCAGGCGCTGCCAGCCGACGTAATAAAGAAGCAGCTTGTCATCGCGCCTTACGATTTGACACGGATTTACGCCGTCAGCGTCGAACGCGCCTTTCAGACCGAGATCCAAAATCGGTCTGGAAACAGCGCTCTTCACGATTGTCGGATTGACGAGATCGAGATCGACAGAAAATACGCGCCCGCGTAGGCTTTGGTCGCATGCGGCAAAGAAAACACGGATTCGGTCATTGAGGACGAGGGGAGTGGGCAGCATCGCGTGGCTCTGAAGAAGGCCTGAGCCGGGCGCGGCAAAAACCAAGCCCAGCCTTTCCCAGTTTTGCGACGAGCTAGACATTCTCGGCCCGCTCGTTCCACTTGCCGAGATCGATCCGGAAGAAATCCTGCACGATGGACCGCGCCCCAAACCCTTCCTTGAATTCGCACAAGCCGCGATTGAGATACTGGCCCTCTTGTTCGTTCGAATTGCCGAAGTCAAAAAATCTCGCGCTGCCCCGAAACGTATCGATTAGACTAAGAAATAGCAGGTCGAGTGCACCCTGTTCGCGAGCCTCGTCGCGCGAGGCGATATACTGCGCATGAATGGCTTGGCCGCAGAAGAACAGAAGCGTGCCCGCCAGTAGGGCGTCGCCCGCGTACACCGCAAAAAGACGGATGTTTACAGGAAAGCGGCTTTGCAGAAGGCGCAATTCGTCGGCGGTGTGCACTGGACGCCGTTGGTGTCGCGCCATGAGGTTATGGCTGACGACTTCATGGAAGTCGCTAAAGTCGTCGCTTTCTCGCACGACCAGTCCGGCTTTTTTTGCCTTTCGCGCGCCTCGCTGCCTGCGAGCTTGCACCGGCCCCTGATGGTTCAAGTCGACGACAGAGGTCACGTCGCACCGGTATAATTCTGCGCCGTGATGAAAGAGCGCGTAGCGGTCTTCGTCGGCAGGCATGACGTGGTAGAACGGCGGAACGGATTTATAAATGATCGCGGCGACGCCGCGTGATGTCCAGTACGCGAACCAAGCGGCGAAAATGTCGATCGCGGCTGGCGCCCCCATCGTTTGATCGCATATCATGCCGCCATACGTCAGGCCGCCATGGCTTGCTAACGTGGACCCATCCAAATTCGCCGGAAAAAGCGCGAGCAGCTTTCCCTGCTCGTTTGTCACGATCGTTGACGCATCCATAAAACGATCCGCGTGGTACTCCATGAAGTTTCGGCGCAGCAGAAACGTGCCGTTCTTGCTGTTGTCGACGAAGGAATCCCAGCGTTCGCGATCGCTCGCTGCGTAAGGCTGGACGATGAATTCAGGCATCCGATTTCACGCGGAAAAATCGCTTCGCGCCAACGCCGCCTTTAGGCGTGCTCTCGGCGCGGTACATTGCGTCTGCCTCGGTGTCCTTGGTGATAAGAGTGGCGGGACCAATCCAATTATCCGCGGCCACCGAAACTTGATCGGCAATCGTCGCGTTCACGCCAATGAATGTGTTTCGTCCGATCCGGCAGTGGCCGGAGACAACGACATGCGACGCGACAAAGACGTTATCTTCGATCGTGCTGTGATGTCCGATGTGATTGCCGGACCATAGAATGACGTTGTCGCCGATGGAACAGAACGGTTGAATGACGTTATTCTCGAAGATGAAGCAGTTCTCGCCAATCGGCGCTTTCGGCCAGACATAGGCATGTGCGCTGATGTAGCTCGCAAGATGATAGCCGCGCTGCTTCATCTCTTTGCAAATGCGCGCGCGGGCGCGGTTCAGCTCGCGATAGGTGAGGGCGACGAAGGCGTCGTGCGTGCCTGGCGGACAGTGCCGGTCCAGGTGTTCCAACGCATGTACGGGCCGCCCCAGCAACGTTTCTTTCTTGCGGAAAGCTTCGTGCACGGCGAATGCGACAACCTCGTAGCGGCCCTCTGCATCGAAAAGTTCTGCCGCGACCTCGGCAAACGAGCTGTCACCCGCGATGACCAAGGGCCGCTTGGTATGTGTGGTCATCTTACGGCCTCTTGATCAAGATGTCTTCACGGCGGTTTGCCATGGGCAACTGAGCGCCTTGTGGGAGCACGAAGGCTTGAAAGCCTGCCGCACGCGCGCGGGCCAGAATTGCGAGCACCACGGTGTCGTCGATTTGCCTCGGCTCCAGCGCATTGAAACGGACGTTTGGCGGAGGCCGGTCCGGATAATGTTCTGCATGGTGCAGCCGCCCGGCGTTACTTTCAAAGAAGCGCTTGCGCATGCTGCTGTTTGGGATGTCTCCCAGCAAGAGAGCGCCAGACGTTTCGTCGAGCAGAAGCAACGCGGATTCGATGAAATTGTTAAGGTTGGCCTCGCTAAAGACATACTGCAGAACGCTATACGACAGCACGGCGTCGAAGGGACCGATTGGCCCGCGCGCAAGGCAGTCCGGGAAGGGCCCCGCGATTTTCGTGATGGACGGGCCATCTTGAATTTCTGCCAGAACCTCCGGGCTATCGATGACGACGAGATTCTGTTGCCGCTCGCTCGCGCGCGCAATGATGGCGCGCGACAGATCACTGCATCCAATTCCGATATCGAGCACGCGCGCGCCGGGCCGCCCAAACGCGGGAAGCTTGGAGTCGATGTCAGCCAGAATGATCTCGCTCTGCCCGTTTCTCAGATCGTCCGGAAAGCCGGATTTTTGGTTCCCAGAAAGCTCCGTGTTACGCGCGCGCTGCCGGAAACTCTCGTAACCGGCGACATCGTAATCGACGATTTTACTCATGCGTCCGGCTTACTCATATTTGACGGCCTGCTTTATGCAGTCGATCAGGAGGTCCACATTGCTTTCCGGAAGATCAAAGATGCATCGATTTTGAAACCGGTGGGCTCGATAGCGACCGCAACGGACGTGGCGCCTCATTTCCGAGTTATTCTTCGGTCCGTCACGCTGCGTAATTGAGAAAATCTTCGTAGGAACGGATGTAGTCGGCCTCATCGTAACCCATCGAAGCGAACACGAGACAAACCGCGCCGCCCGAAAAGTTATCGATCATTCTCCAGACGCCGGGTTCAACCAGAATGCCGTTGTGCGGTCTGTTCAACAGAAACGTCTGGCGATTGCGGCCGTCTTCGAGATGCAAGCTGAAGCTACCGACAGCGCCAAAAAGAATTGTCGGAGAGATCTGTGCGCGTGTCCCGCTCTCGTAGAGCCGCTGGGAACGTCATAGATGTAATAGGCTCGGGCGATGTCGAACGGCAAATGTCGCCCCGATTCGATCATCGTAAGATTGCCGCGAGCATCCACGATTTTTGGCAGCTCAACTGCGGACCACTTGCAACTTCGCATGCAATAATTCTCGAATAAAACCTTCGAGAATCCCCCTGTTTATCTATGGCACCCCAATTTAGTTTCGTCTGTTAAGTAGCTAGCGTTAGATGCCTGGATCAGTCGCCCCTGACGCCCCTGAGTGACGGCAATCCCCAAATCGCCATATGCCATCTGCTCATATGGAGCAATATATGGGGAAGATCGTTTCGGTCAACACCTATTGTCGAGCGACTGGGAGCCAACTCGATGTATTTTTTAGAGCTTCGGGATGACGTCCTGCAGCTTGGCCTCGATCACCGCCCAGATCGGCGACCAGCCTCTTCAGCCTCAATCCGATTTCAGTGTCTCCAGCCGTTCGTCACGCATCTCTGGTGACTGAAATCAGGACAGGAATGGCTGGGATGGGAGGGTTCGAACCTCCGAATGGCGGAATCAAAATCACTCATTTATTTAATAAAATCAGGGGCCATTCAGACATTTGGGGGGATTCCCCTACACCGCATCGATGGGTTGGCTATGCATGGCTGAAGGCCACGGCGCATTTTTTGCTCCCCAAGGTGTCTTTCGAAATACCGTTCCAATTCGAGAGAAGACCAGTAAAGTCCGAGCTATTTCCGCGGGAGAGACGGTATGTTTTTTCAGAAATTTCGTGGAGCTAACACACTTGAATTTTCAGATATGGCAGCATTTGAACGCCAACACGCCGCCATCATGAAAAAGCCTCCCCACGCCGAAGCCGCCACATTTTATCTCAGCGGATTTTGCGGCGTTTGCAGACGACGCTCCAAATTCGCTGTCGACTATCTCTATGGAGGTGACATCGAGACTAGGCAGCCCAACTATCGTGAACGACTCGTCTGTACTGGCTGCGGGCTCAACAGTCGATTGCGAGCTAGCGTAAGTGTGTTGGCCGAGTCTTTGTCTGCAAAAAGCGACATCTATCTGACGGAGTCCGTAACGCCGCTATTCGCAGCCCTGAGAAGGAAGTTTTCTCGACTTACAGGTAGCGAATTTCTCAGAGACGGAACCCCGCAAGGGCAGGTTAATGCAAAGGGCATCAGACACGAGGACCTGACAGCTCTGTCATTCCCGGAAGCAACCTTCGACGCCGTCGCATCGTTCGAATGTCTGGAGCATATTCCAGACTATAAAGCAGCGTTACGAGAATGCCGGCGCGTGCTTAGAAAAGGCGGCCGCCTTTTTCTAACGGCGCCGTTTCTGGTCAATCAGAAGACAACGACTATTCGCGCATTTGTCGATGATTTAGGAGACATCCAGCACTTGCTAGAACCAGAATACCATGGTGATCCGGTTTCAGAAGGTGGAGTCTTATGCTTTTATCATTTCGGGTGGTCTCTGCTCGACGATTTGATAGATGCCGGCTTTAAGCACACGAGTGTTTTGGTATTGAGCGACCAATATGGAGGCCACGTACAGCCGCAGTTCATTTTCAGAGCGGAAGCTTAAGAATTCCGGTAGCTATCGTCACTGAAGTTCGCTGGTATCCCGATTTATCGTCTGCAGCCTGAAACTCGCATGCCAAATTGGCTGCCGCGCAAGTGTTTCGGCTAAACAATCTGCTGACATTCAAGAGCCGTGATGCTGCCCGGGTCTGTGCTGACGATGTCAATTGTCTGCGTCGGTTGACCGAGTACGGCGATGCCGAGTTCACCGGGCATGAGATCATGATCTTGTCCGATCACGTCATGGCAGCGGCTCGGCTACACGGGGAGCGAACAGAAAAGCAGAGATAGCAGGCT
>JAFECH010000095.1 GCA_018242255.1 Pseudomonadota bacterium
GTGCATGTCGTTCCTCTCTTCATTCCGAAATTGACGGTTTCAGTGGGCGCCTTGACCCTGCGAATCGTCCTGGCCTTGCGGTTGCTTCGGCGCGACCCGGCGGTTGACGTCCCCCCACGGCAACGGCTCGACCGGCTCGTAATCCTTCGCGCCCGCGTTCACCGGCGTGTAGGATTGGCCGCGAACTGCAACAGGCTGGTCAGGCATCGGACCCGCGACGGGCCAAGGCGGACCGGCATCGCCCCAACCGGCAAGCGCCGGAAGCAGCAACGCCATGGCGAATGCGCGCATGAACATGCGTGACCTCTTGCAACGAGGTTGAACGGCTGCCGACGAACGCATGGCAAAAGGCCACGGAGCGCGCCGACACGAAATGTCATTGGAAAAATGCGACGGTCCCGATCAGGGTTTTCCGCGCACGGGCCGCTTGCCGGCCGCGCCCATCCGGACGCAATTAGGCTCTGGGAGGTCTTTCAAGACCGAATTTGCGGTCCAGTGCGCGCAAACTCATGTCGCGGGGAACACCGACGCGTGTGACTAACGGCGCATGCGGAAAAGCTTGCCCGTCTTCGCCTAGAGCGGATGATGAGGGCCCGCAAGGTGCACAATGGGAAGGTCCATCGCAACAGCACCCGCCATTGCAATGGCCGCTCGGCAAGACGCTCGAATTTTCGATCTGGGCATCGGTTGTGACGATGCTCTGATCCGCGTCAGCAGTTGCAACCTGCATCTGGAGCGTCGCCCGCTCATCTTGGCCGCCGTGCGCACTCGCCGCCGCAGGCACGCCGAACAGCCCGAGCGCAAACAATGCGAGGATTTGAAACCAGGTGCGCAAAGCGATTCGATCCAAACGTGCGGCCTATTTGCCGCGAAATCCGCTGTGTCCTCAAGACCGAGGTCACGAAAAAGTTCCGTCCCTTGAACCATGTTGTTGCAATGCAACGCCTTTGTCCAGTCACGAATCCACTTGCGCGAAGGCTGCTCGGCGAGTGCGAGCTCAATCTGGACGTCGAACAGATTAAATTTGGCTCGCCGCGGCGAGTCGAACTTCACGCAGCCTGTATCGGTCAGCGGCCTGTCGCCAAGAAGTGCCTCGAAATCTTTCGGCCGACCCGGATAGCTTTCCGCCTGCTTTTACATACGCGCATAACGTCTGTGAATCTTCCTGTTAGGCAGGCGGAGTCTCCACACGCCGCCCACAGATTTCTTCTCGTCTGGGCATGGCGCGAGACCCAACGATCATGAGGCACTGATCCTTCCAACCATCGGAAGGAGAAAATATGCCATTCGCAGTAAAAAAGCCCACCGCGGTCGAGATCGCTCCATACTGGCTGAAACCGTACTGCACACAGTTCCTCGAGAGTCTCATCGATGAAGGCTATGCGCCCGCGACGATGCGTACGTATGATGCCGCCGCACGATTGCTCTGTGAAGAGGTGTCGCGTCGGGGGCTTCGTAAAGGCGAACTTGTTGGCCGCATGCTCTCACTGGCGCATGCTGCCGCTCTCAAAGCAATGCATCCTAACAAGTATGATCAGAAACGCTTTTGCCTGGAGCGCTTCATGACTGCGCTTGTCACGGCTGGCGCCGCCGAGCGAGCGAACGAGAAGAAGAAGCAGAAGGCGCCGACACCTCTAGATCGCATGAAGGCGGAATACGCAAACTATCTGCGTGCACAGCGTGGCCTGACTGATGCGACGATCTATCAGTGCGTCCGCTTCCTCGATCGCTTCATGATGTTTCGCTTCGGTGAAAAGCTCGGAGACCTCGAGGAAATCAAGCCACAGGACATCGTAGACTTCGTACTTAAACTGCGTGGCGGGACGGCCCCTCGGGACAAGACGGCACCGTCGCACCTGCGCAATCTGTTCCGATTCTTGTTCTGGAGCGGCAAGACGAAGCGGGACCTCGCTGCCTCGATCCCGCGATCTCGGCAGCCGGCGCGGAGTACACTGCCTCGCTATCTTAAACCCGAAGAGGTTGAGAAGCTGCTCGACGCGTCCTGGGAACCCACCGCGGTCGGACGGCGCAACTACGCCATGCTCATGGCCCTTGCCCGCCTTGGCCTCAGAGCTCCCGAGGTGATTGCCATCCAGCTGGACGATATCGACTGGCGCAATGGCACGATCCTCGTTCGAGGCAAGGGCAAGCACTATGACCGGATGCCGCTGCCTGATGATCTCGGGAACGCTATCGTAGACTACATAAAAAACGGGAGGCGCGGCCGCTCGCGGACGCTGTTCGTATCAAACACGCCTCCCCACAAGCCCTTTGTGGACGCCCAAATTCTCAATACCGCACTGACACAAGCCTTCGCGAACACTGGCCTGAGGCCGCCGCAGAAGTACGTTGGCTCACATTTGCTTCGACACAGCCTTGCAACCGAAATGCTTCGCAAGGGCGCCTCGCTCGATGAGATCGGCGACGTATTGCGACACCGATCGCGCATGTCCACGACGATCTACGCTCGGCACGATGTCGATGGCCTGCGCTCGATCGCACCGCCGTGGCCAAATGAGAAAAGGGCCTTGCACGCCGCCAAGAAGGAGGAGCGCGCATGACCAGCATGACAGAACGTCTCGACGATTACATCACAGTGCGGCGCAGCCTCGGCTACGACTTGTCCTTCACTGCTCGCGTGTTGCGCGGCTTCACAGCGTTCGCTGACGATCAGGGTGCGGACCACATCACTGTCGATCTGTTCCTGCGTTGGAAGGAATGCTTTGGCAAAGCCAGCAACGATACTTGGTCGAGACGACTCGGCATGGTGCGTAGCTTCACCAGTTGGCTACAGGGACAGGATGCCCGCACGGAGGTGCCGCCTGCAGGATTGATCGCAGGTAAGGTGCGGCGCAGCCGGCCCTACATCTACTCCGAGGCGGAGATAGCAGCGCTTGTCGTTCGAGCGTCGAAGCTGCCTTCCCGTTATGGCGTACGGGGATGGTCGTGCTCGACCTTGTTCGGGCTGATCGCGGTGACAGGGCTGCGGATCAACGAAGCGTTGCTGCTCGATGATAGTGATGTCGATCTCGACGAATGCGTTATCACGGTGAGACGCGGCAAGAATGGAACAGCCCGTTACGTGCCGATCGCGCAGAGCACCGCCGCGAGGCTGCAGGCGTACAGAGCCGAGCGGACGCGTATGCTCGGGCCGACGTACGGCCCCTTCTTCCTGATGGACAGCGGTGAGCGTCCGACGGACTGCTGCGCACGCTACAATTTCGCGCTGGTCAGCCAGGAGCTCGGCCTTCGGGCGCCGCAACGCTTCTGCAAGCACGGACGCGGGCCGCGCATCCACGATCTGCGCCACACCTTCGCGGTGCGAACCATCATCAGCTGGTACCGCAAGGGGCTCGATCCGGATCGCGAGATGATCAAGCTCAGCACCTATCTTGGCCACGCGAAGCCGGAGATGACCTTCTGGTACATCGAGGCCGTGCCGGAGCTACTGCAGCTTGCGTCGAGCCGCGCCGAACGCGCACTTGGAGGAGGCGTATCCGAGAGGGCTGGACAATGATGATACATGCACTCTCCACCTACCTGCAGCGGTACTTTACCGAGAGGCTCGGCACTCAGATGAAGGCCAGCCCGAATACGATCATGAGTTATCGCGATACCTTCCGCCTGCTGCTTCGCTATGCGGCGGATCAGCGAAAGAAGGAGCCGACGGCATTACAGATCGCCGATATCGACGCGGAACTCGTCGCCGACTTCCTCACTGATCTTGAAAATACACGCGGCAATGGAGCCCGAAGCCGGAACGCGCGGCTTGCGGCCATCCGTTCGTTTTTCAAATACGTCGCAGTCAACGAGCCGCAGCTTCTGCATCACTGTCAACGTGTGCTGGCTATGCCGGCGAAGCGGCACGTGAAGAGGGCGATCGACTATCTCGATCGAGAGGAGATCGAAGCTGTCATCGCGGCTCCCGACCTCTCGACGTGGCACGGCAGGCGCGACCGTGCGATCCTAGTGTTGACCCTGCAGACGGGTTTGCGTGTAACGGAACTGATCACCCTTACGTGTGGCAACATCGGGCTCGGCTCGGGCGCGCATGTGCACTGCATGGGCAAGGGCCGTAAGGAGCGGGCGACGCCGATTCGCAAGGACAGTATCAAGCTGCTCCGCGAATGGATGGCCGAGAGAAAAGGCCAGATGGACGATCCGCTCTTCATCAGCAACCGCGGCACCGGCCTCAGCCGCGACGCCGTGGAAGGCATCGTCCGCCGTCACGTCGAGACGGCGTCGGAGACATGCCAATCTCTGCGCTCAAAGCGCGTCACGCCTCACGTTCTTCGGCACAGCGCGGCAATGCAGCTCCTGCACGGTGGCGTCGACCGTACGGTGATCGCGCTCTGGCTCGGCCACGAATCCGTGGAGACAACGCAGATGTACATCCACGCCGACATGAAAATGAAGGAGAAAGCAATCGCTAAGACGCGCCCGGTTGAGACGAAGCACGGTCGCTACCGTCCGAGTGATAAGCTGCTCGCGTTCTTAGAGGCACTCTGATTATGCCGAGATGCCGCGCTGGTTTTGCGTACCTCTCAACAGGACCGGCGATCAGCGCGGCATAATCTGGCTCTCGGCATAATGGGTCAATTCGTGGAGCAAGGTGGAATAGTAGCCTTCCGTCCGTTCTTGCTCGGTTTCACCCCTGAAGAGGTGGGAGGGCGGCATCACGATCTTGTCGTGGGTTCGGCTGTAGAAGGCCTGTTCGCCATGATGCTCGATGACGGCGCCGGTGGCGGCGATGAAGGCGTCGGCATGGGCAAGTCGCTCGACGGGGGAACGCTCCGGCTCGGTGGCGGGCAGTTCATAACCTTCCACCTGGGCGACGTTGAACCCCGATGAGTATTTGAGGACGCGGCGCTTACCATCATCGCCGTCGTCGTCCGGGTTGGGGTCGCCCTGGTATTCCTTATAGAAGCAGATGGGCGTGGATTTCTCGCCCTTCATCACCTGGGCGCCGAGGGCTTGCCAGCCCTTGTACGTTGCCCAAAGGCCGTGCTCGTAGCCTTTCGCTTCCGACACACACCACATCATGACGGTGTTGATGCCGGAATAGGCTTTGCCGGTGGCGGCGTTGCGCGGAAGCAGGATGCAATTGCCGGAGCGGTCCCACGGCATTTGCCATTTATCGACGCCGGCCTCGATTGCCGCGATGATTTGGTCGGTGACCAGCTGGTGGATGTCGGTGCGTTCCTTCATGACCGCACCTCCATCCACACGGCCACCGGGATGATCGCGTCGACGCCGCGGCCGGCTCCGCTCCGGCCGTGATGCCAGATCCAGCACGATGCGGTGCGCGTGTAGCCCTGAGGCTGGAGGTCGGCCTTGAGCACGGATGCGGGGAAGGCGCCGGAGCAGCTCATCGTGCCGACATCGTGGAGGTGGAAAATGCTGCGGAACGTCGGCACCGTGACCTGGAAGCGGTCTTTGTAGGCGTAGGCCAATCGCTGCACCGAACCATCCTTGAGGATGATGTAGTCGCCCACCAAAGGTTGGGCGTGGATGGCCCGGTAGCGCATGGCGGTACCGAGGATCTCCGCGTCCTTCTGGTCGAAAACGATGTCGTCGGTGGGCGGCGCGATGACAGGAATGGTCACCTGTTCGAAGGTTGGCGTGGTCATGGCTTCGTCGACGTCGTCGAAGTCCTCCCTGTCCCGGCGCAGCGGATTGGTGATGGTCATCTCTCTCCTCCTCTTTTTCACGAGGGGCGGCGCATCAGGCGCGCCGCCCGCGCCGTGAAAGGCCGAGGCCCCAAGGGCCCCCGCACCCGCAGGGCGAGCGCGCAGCGCGAGAGGGTTCATCCCTCGCGGGGAAGGGGGACCGGCCTAGGCGCTGGGCTCGGCGGCGCGCCTACGCCTCTCAAGCTTTTCAGGACTCGTCGTGATTTTCATTGCCACCGGGGAGGGTTTTGGATTCATGCTGCGCCATGGATTCCAACATCACGTCGTGGCTTCTCTTCGCCATCGTCCTGGTCGCATGCCTCTGGCTTGTTCGTGCCCTCTTGCGGGCCAGAGCGGCCAACGAAGTGGCCGACCCCAAAAAGCAACTGGGCTTCGTGTCCAAGGTGGAGTTTGAGGCGCGACCGCTTCTCAATCGGAGTGAGTTCCAGTTGCTACTGGTGCTGGAGGCTGTGGCCAGAGAGGTGGATGCCGGCCATCGCGTCATGGCCCAGACATGCTACGGGGAATTTTTGCGCCTCAAGCGTGGCCCAAGGAACGACAACGCCGATCGCGCCTACCGCTCTATCAATTCGAAACGCGCAGACTTCGTGATTGTTGATTCGGCCGGCTATCCGGCGGCGGTGGTCGAATATCA
>JAFECH010000096.1 GCA_018242255.1 Pseudomonadota bacterium
TGGGCATGAACTCGCTGCCGACCTTGGTCATCGGCCACACCGACACCGCGAGGATCAGCGCGGCGAGCACGATGGTCAGCGTCTTCGCCTTGAGCACGCCCTTGATCACCGGGCGATAGACGGCGATGAGCGCCTTGTTGATGGGGTTCTTCTCCTCGGGGATAATCCGCCCACGCACGAAAATCACCATCAATGCCGGCACCAGCGTCACCGACAGCAGCGCGGCGGACGCCATGGCGAAGGTCTTGGTGAAGGCCAGCGGCCCAAACAGCCGCCCCTCCTGCGATTCCAGCGTGAAGATCGGCAGGAACGACACCGTGATGACCAGCAGCGAGAAGAACAACGCCGGTCCCACCTCCGCCGCCGCGTCCACCAGAATCTGGAGGCGCGGCTTGCCCTTCGGCGCGCGCTCGAGATGCTTGTGGGCGTTCTCGATCATCACGATCGCCGCGTCGATCATCGCGCCGATGGCGATGGCGATGCCGCCGAGGCTCATGATGTTGGAGCCGAGGCCAAGCGCCTTCATCGCGGTGAACGCCATCAGGATGCCGACCGGCAGCATCAGGATGGCGACCAGCGCGCTCCTGAAGTGCAGCAGGAAGATGATGCACACCAGCGCCACCACCACGCTTTCCTCAAACAGCGTGTGCTTGAGGGTTTCGATGGCGCGCTCGATGAGTTGCGAACGGTCGTAGACGGGCAGGATCTGCGTGCCCGCCGGCAGCGACGGCATGATCTCCTTCAGCCGGTCCTTGACGTTGTCGATGACGGTGAGCGCATTGGCACCCGAGCGCTGGAGGGCGATGCCGCTGGCCACCTCGCCCTCACCGTTGAGTTCGGCGATGCCGCGCCGTTCGTCGCCGGCCAATTCCACGCGCGCGACGTCTTTCAAGAGGACCGGCGCGCCGCCGTCCGCCTTGACCACGATGTTCTCGAGGTCGCCCACCCCTTTGAGGTAGCCGCGCCCGCGCACCATGAACTCGTGCTCGGACAGCTCCAGCGTGCGGCCGCCGACATCCATGTTGTTGCCACGGATGACGTCGCGGATCTTGTCCAGCGGGATGTCGAGGCTGCGCAGCCGGCTCGGATCGACGATGACGTTGTACTGCTTGACGAAGCCGCCGACGCTGGCGACTTCCGCCACGCCTTCGGCCTTGGACAGCCCAAAGCGGACATCCCAATCCTGCATCGAGCGCAGGTCGGCGAGGGATTTGTTGGGCGCCTGCAAGGCGTATTGGTAGACCCAGCCCACGCCGCTGGCGTCGGGGCCGAGCGTCGGCGTCACACCGGTGGGCAAGCGCTTGGCGGCGGCGCTGAGGTATTCAAGCACGCGCGAGCGCGCCCAGTAGATGTCGGTGCCGTCCTCGAAAATGATGTAGACGAACGAGACGCCGAAGAACGAGAAGCCCCGCACCACCTTGGACCGCGGCACCGTCAGCATCGATGTGGTCAGCGGATAGGTGACCTGGTCCTCCACCACCTGCGGCGATTGTCCGGGGAACTCGGTGTAGACGATGACCTGCGTGTCGGAGAGGTCGGGGATGGCGTCCAGCGGCAAGGTTTTCACCGCCCACACGCCCGCCACCACCGCGAAGGCGGTGGCGATGAACACCAGCATCAGGTTTTTCGCCGACCAGGCGATGAGGCGGCCGATCATTGGCTGGCCTCCGTGTTGGAGGGCGTGGTGGGCGATGCCGCCTCAAAGCCCTTGAGCGCCGATTGCAGGTTGCTCTCGGCGTCGATCAGGAAGTTGCCGTTGACCACCACCTTGTCGCCCTGCGTGAGGCCGCTGAGCACCTCGCGGAAGCCGTCGCCGGTCCTGCCGAGCTTCACGTCGCGCGGTTCGTAGCGGCCATTGCCAAGGTCCACCAACACCACCTGCCGGTTGCCGCTGTCGATCACCGCGCTGGCGGGAACGGCCAGCGTGTCGGCGTTGCCGCCGGTGGCGATCTCGACGTTGCCGTACATGTCCGGCAGCAGCGCCATGTCGGGATTGGGCAACTCGATGCGGACTTGCGCGGTGCGCGTTTCCTTCATCAGGTGCGGATAGACGACCGTCACCTTGCCCGCGAAGACGCGGCCGGGATAGGCGCGCATCATCACGTTGACGCGCTGGCCGGGCTTGACCAGGGCGATGTCCCCTTCGGCCACGTCCGCCATCACCCACACCACACTATGGTCGGCAATGCGGAAGCCGACGTCGCCGGCCTTGAAGCCTTGGCCGTCGCTCCAGTTGCGTTCGAGCACGTCGCCGCTGATGGGCGCGCGGATGGTGAAGGTGTCCGGCACCTGCCGGTCGCGCTTGACCTGGTCGATGAACTCCTGCGTGACGCCCAAATTTTCGAGCCGGCGGCTGGCGCCGACCACGCCGCCGGGACCCTTGAGGCCGGGGGGCGTGAACGCGTCGTCGCCGCGCGTGAAGCCGGAATTCTGTTCGATGAGCAGGCGCGCGGCTTGGTCGAGGATCGCCTGGCCGAACACCGTCGCCAGCACATCGCCTTCCTTGACGTGCGTGCCGGTGGTGACGTCGCTGACTTTCACGACGTATCCGTCGAACTTCGGCGAGACCACCGCGACGCGGCGCTCGTCGATGGCCACCGACCCCGGCGCCTGGATGGTGCGGGTCATTTGGTGGCGGCCGACAGCAACGGTTTCCACGCCGGTGCGCTGGATCTTGCCGGGCGAGACCTTGATCGAGCCGTCGTCGCTGTCCTCGCCCTCGTAGACCGGGATGTAGTCCATCCCCATGCTGTCTTTCTTCGGCACCGGCGAGGTGTCCGGCAGGCCCATCGGGTTTCGGTAGTACTTGATCTTCTTGTCGCCGGACGGCGCCGCCGCTTGGGCAACCGTGTTGGTCTTCGGTTTGGGCTCGAGCGACACGTCCTCGCTGGCGAGCACGGCCACATAGGCTTGGCCACCGTCGGTGTTGCGCGGCGTCAGCGAATAGAACGGCTTTCCGTTGGGGTCGCGGTAATAGATGACGGGCCCGCTGGCGGCGGGGTGCGCCTCGGTCATCGCCGCGGCGGTCATCGGCAGCTTGAGCAGGCCGGTTTGACCGGCCCACAAGCCGGCTCCCGCCGCAGCGACAATCGCTGCGACGGAAACCAATCCCTTGAGCGGGCTCATTGCACGGCCTTGAGGATGAGCTTGTCCTCGACCGTGCCGGTCTCGCCCTGCACCTTGGCGCCAAGGGTCAAGGCCCAGTCCCCGGCCATGCCGAGGTCGGTCTTGAACTTGTAGACGCCGGGCTCGGTGGATGAGACCGCCTCGATCGGCGCGGTCATCATCTCCATGCCGTCGGGGCCCATGTCGATGCGCTTCGCGAAGATCACCGCATCGGCGATGGCGCGCCCGGAGGGCTTGTGGACCAGTTTCACCGCGATGACCGCGGCGCCAGCCTTCACGTCCTTGTCGAGAAGCTGGAACTCGTAGTCCTTGGTGTCAGCCATCGCCGAACCGGCCATGGCCATGAGCAACGCGACGCCGACGGCGGCCGCGCGCAATGAGTAACTTTTCATGATGGAATTCTCCTGTTGTCGTGAACCGGCGCGGGCCATCATTGGCCGACGCGCGCGCGAAGCCACGGCGTCAGCCGCGGTCGCAGTGACGCCCGATGGGCGCGGTTCAGACGCTGGGAGGTCGCAGGAGTGGAGGTATCAATGAGCCAGTGGTGACGGCGACCGGCAGCGGCACAAGGCGCTCGGCGATTACGTCACGGGACAGCCGCGCCTCCGAGATCGGGGCGGGCAACGGCTGGAAGCATTTCACGAGGCAACTGCCCATTTCCGGGCAGACCTTCTGCGGGCAGTCCGGGCACGACTTCATCGGCTTCTGGCAGGGCATCTCGCCCTTGGCGTCGGCCATCGTCATGTGATCGGAAACGGCAAGATGCGTGCCGGCCATGGCCAGCGCGTAGGTCGCGGTGAGAGGCATGGAAATGAGCGCCCCGAGCATGGCGAGCATGCCGAGCGTCACGAACCAGCGCTGGAAAAAGCGATTCCTCACCAAATCAAACTGCCATAGCTTCAGCTGCGACGCAACATAAGCTCTGGGCCCACACTGACCAATGAATAATGCGTAATGCCGGCTTCTCAGAAAATGGCCTTGTCGCGGTTGATCGCATGGTCAAGGCCTTTCGCCCCCGCCAGACCCTTCGCGCCCTTGAAAATTGTCCCGTAAATATTGGCGCCGGCAAAGTCGGCTCCCGCGAGCTCCGCGCCGCTGAGATCCGCATTGGACAGATCGGTTCGGGCCAAGATGGCCCCCTTGAGATTTGCGGCCGCCATGTTCGCGAAGATGAGATTGGCGCCGGTGAGGTCGGCGCCCTCGAGATTCGCGCCACCGAAGAGCGCGCCGGACAGGTCGGTCTGCTTCGGCATCTTGAACTGGTTGCGCTCGGTGCCGAGCCGGGCGCCCGCGAGGTTGGCGTCGCGGAAGTCGGCGCGGCTCAGCCGCGCGAAGATGCGGCTACCGGCCAGATTGGCGCCCACGAAGGTCGGCGCATTGGCGGCGGGCGCCTCGAAGGTCAGCGACCCGACCGCGTCGAAGAGCGTGGCCCGGGAAAGGTCCGCTCCATTGAAATTCGCCCGCGCCAATGACGTGCGATCGAGCTTGGAACCCGCCAGCTTGACCCCCGCGAGGTTGGCTCCCGAGAGATCGTCTCCCAGCAGGTTGGCGCCGGCGAGATTTGCGCGCTTGAAGTCGACACCGCTCAGGTCAAGCAGCGACAAATCCTTTCCTGAAAAGTCGGGCGGTTCGCCCAACCGGGCATCAAACAGCTCCTTGACGACCTGGTGCAGGGGAAGCTCGGCACCGGTCAGTTGAATTGGCGCGATGACAAGTCCGACGATCGCGCAGATGGTCCGCGCGTCCTTCCGGCGAAGCCTTGCGAACTTGACTGCCGTCTCCAATCGAACGCCTTACCTAAGGATTGCTTCACATCATGCAGCAACCCGTGCCCAGCAGCAGGTCTGCTTTCTTCCTTTGGTCGTCGCTCAGCGTCTTGTAGAGCGCTTCCGTCGCTGGCACGATCGCTTTCATGCTATCGAGCATGCCTTGCATCGCCTGAATGTGGATCTGCATCCGATCAAGCGCGGTTCCGGTTTGCATCGCCTGCATCATCGACGTGTGCATGGTCTGCATCGTCGTTGCGCGGTCCTTCAGGGCTTTCACATAATCGTCCCAGGCCTGGCCCTGCGCATCGGAAATTCCGAGCTCCGCCTTCACATAAGCGAGCTGCCCGTCCATCACCGGCCCATAGCCCATCATCATGCCTGGGCCCATCATCCCGTACCCCATCATGCCCGGACCCATGCGGTTGGACCATCCGCCCGGCCCCATCATTCCCCAGCCCATCATGCCGTTGGGGCCCATCATGCCCTGGCCCCAGCCGTAGCCCATCATGCCTTGGGGCTCAGGACTTTGGGCGAGCGCCAGGGGCGCCAGCCCCATCGCGAGCACCATGGAGAGGGTGGTTAACTTGACTGCTTTTGCCATGATTGAAACTCCCTGGTTATGTTTTGCGGGAGATTGCGCCGTACACGTCTCAAGCACCCTGACGTCGCGCAAACCTTACAACGCTGTGACACGCGCTAGGCCAGACGCGCTTCCTCCCTCTCCAACCAGGCCTGCCGCAAAATCTGCGTCGACGAGGTGAGGAAGACGCAGGCCATGATGCCCGCCACCACCAGATCGGGCCACGCGCTGGCGCTGCCCCACACACCGAGCGCGGCGATCATCACCGCCACGTTGCCGATGGCGTCATTCCTCGAGCACAGCCATACTGAACGCACGTTGGCGTCGCCGTCCTTGTAGCGCAGCAGGAGAAGGACGCTGGCGAGGTTGGTGGCCAAGGCCAGCAAGGCGATGCCGCCCATGATCTCGGCGCGCGGCAGTCCGAGGATGAGGACGTGGTAGAGCGTGCTGCCGAAAACCCACAGCCCCATCAGCAAAAGGCTCAAGCCTTTAAGCAGCGCCGCGCTGGAACGGACCTGCAAAGACTTGCCGATCACCGCGAGGCTGATGCCATAGGTGAGCGTGTCGCCGAGGAAGTCGAGCGCGTCGGCCTGCAAGGCCTGCGAGCCCGCAAGCTGCCCGGCCGCCATCTCGACCAGGAACATGAGGCCGTTGGCGGCGATGACCGTCCACAGCACGCGCTTGTAGCGCGGGTCCATGCCGTCGAAGCGCGGATTGC
>JAFECH010000097.1 GCA_018242255.1 Pseudomonadota bacterium
CCCGCTCCGTCGCCCGTGTTTTTCTCAACCGGATAGGGCTCGCCTGTCAGCAGCGCCTCGTCGACGAACAGATCGCGGGCCTCAATCAGCCGGCAATCGGCTGGAACAAGAGCACCGGCGGAAAGCAGGACCACATCACCAGGAACGAGGTCCGCGGACGGCAGATCTCGAATGCGCCCATCCCGCATCGAGCGAACACTGAGAGCCACGCGCTGGCGCAGCGCCTCGGCGGCCGTCTCCGCCCGACGTTCCTGGACGAAGTCGATAAGCACCGACAAGACGACGATTGTCGTGATAATCAGAAAACTCGCCTGCTCGCGCGTCAGAGCCGCGACCGATGCAGCAAACAGCAGGATAAGTACGAGCGGATTTGAGAAACGTCGGAGCAGGTCGAGGATCAAATGGCGATGCGCCGCCTGCTGGATGAGGTTCGGCCCGTGGGACTCGAGTCGCTTCGCAGCATCCGCCGTGCTCAGCCCGTCAGGCGATGTCCGCAAGCCAGCATAGACATCAGCCAACGATTGGCCCCCACCGTCGCCGACGGCGCTGACAGACGGACTCTTCGCCACGTTTTGCGTGGGGACGATCTCGTCGTTTCCGGGGTAAATGAGCCTGTTTGCCATCGCGGGCCGGTCAGTAGCATCTTTGATTTCACACGTTACGACAGCACTGATTTACCCCGCATTGTCCTGGGACAAAGCTGCTGTTGCTGAAACGCAGTAGAGGAATTTGCGTCAGAAGCCCTCGCTTCCGACCGGCTGTTCCCACGTCCCGTGCTTGGAGGCCGGCGCGCGGAGCGCGTATCGCCCTTGATGTCCGAAAACCGCCTCATCAAACCCGTCGCTTCCGGCCGGCTCCGCGAAGCGGAGTCGGAAGCGACGATCAATAGAGCAAAACTAACCCCGCCGAATCCTCGGATTCGCGCGGGGTTTTGTATTTTACCTTCGATGGTTCGCCCAGACTAAAACCGGGCCTTTGAAAGCGAGGCTCTAGCGGCCACACGGACCGCCTCCCTCGTGTGAGATATCCAAATTGTAGCGAGTGCAGCTGAACCAAGCGTGGCCACAATCTCGAGAGCGCTTGTCAAGCTGCTGACCCCGTGAACAAGTCTCGAGGTCTTGATTGATAACCCGGTGGAGTCATCTCCTCTCCTCGATCTGCTTCAACGTCACGCCTACCACGTTCCACACGCGCCCCACGGGACCATACGCACCACGTGAAGCTCTTGCGGCTCGCGTTCCCATTCCGCAGCTCATCGACCCCTCGGCCGAGACGCAATTACCGGAACAGCTAGCGAGAGCGGCACCGTCACAATAGGAAATGTGTGCCTCAAAACTCCTGTCGTCAAGTTGTCATCAGGCAGGATGCGATCACAATTCTAATCTTTAATGTTTGCGGTGCATGCCATATCGGCTAACGCCGCCTGCGCTGCGTTGCCGTTTTTTCAAAAGGATTTCGGTTCCTAATGACTGTCCGCGCCACCGGAAGCTGCTTATGTCGAGGCGTCTGCTACGAAGTTAGCGGCGAACTCAGTCCGATCCTCGCCTGTCACTGTTCGTTATGCGCAAAGACAAGCGGAAATTATGCGGCCATGTCGAGCTGCTCGGCAGATGAGATAAAATTTTCGAGCGACGAGACGCTGCGCTGGTATCCATCATCGGATGCTGCCAATCGCGGCTTCTGTATGCGCTGCGGCAGCAATCTCTTTTGGCAGCGGCCCGGCGGCGACGAAATATACATCACCGCCGGTACGCTCGACAGACCTACGGGTCTCAAGATCAAAGAACATATCTTTGTCGGCTCGAAATCGGATTACTACGACATCACCGACGGGCTGCCGCAGAAAGACGAATGGTGAAATACGCCGTCGCTTCCGGCCGGCTCCGCGAAGCGATGTCGGAAGCGACAATCAAAAACTCCCTACGCGTGCGGCCGGCTCGCTCTTCCGCGCCTTCCGGCCGGCTCCCCGGAGGGGAGTCGGAAGGCGCAAACAAAAACTACTTAATAGGACACGCCTTATCGCAAGGCACGCTCGCACTTTTTTCGACAGAGCCGCGGAAAATCGAAACGGTTTCGCGCGTACACTGACCGCCGGACTGAACGACGCGAATGATATTGTCGCCGGACTTTGCCTGGCACAACACGGCGACGTCCTGCGCGACCTCGAACGGCTCGTCGCCCCGCCTCGCCTCATCCGCGACCGCCCGCGAAACGACCATGTCCCAAAGGCTCGCCGTTTTCGATACCGGCTTCGGCAACTGATCGAATGCAATCCATTCGTAGTTGACCTGACCGTCCGGGCTCTTCACGCGGATCGAAATATCGCCGGTCTTCGAGCAGGACCCGACTTCAACCTGCGCATTACCTTGCGTCGTCAGCGAACGATATGCGATCCGGCAATCGAAATTTTTCTCCAGCAATGCCGCCTGCGCCAGGCGATGATCGACCTGACTGAAGGGCACATCGTTCTTCCAAGAGAAATATAGGTTGCGCGCCGTCGGCACCGCTGCCGCGACGGACACGGCAAGCACCACCAGCTTGACCACGGTAAGCGTTCGGTTCACCGGATGAGCCGGATGCGAAAAATTGAGAAGTGACGGCGCGTCGCTCACGAGATGCCCCCATCGGTTAACGATCTGCGGTTCAATGGTGCCAGCAATAGCGCGCCGTCAAGGCTGAATGCTGACGGCTTCCTGACAACCGCGTGAACATCAACGCTTGAACGCCGTTCCCCCTATGGACTCCTGGGCCTAAAGCCGAGGATGACACGCAAGGGCACGGCGCCTACTCCAAAACCGTCTTGCCGACGGATGTCGGCACCCAGACAACGGTCAACATGCGCTACATGTCGGTTCGACCGGATCCCGGCCTTTGCCGGTCCGTCTGGTCCTGCGAGCCCCCCACGACAAGGTACGGGAGAAGGGCGCTTAAGCGCCCTCCTTTCCTTTGCAGAAGGTCGTCGACGCGGCAACTAGAACGTCGCCCGGCCGGCTCTGATCTTTCCGGGTGGAGCTTCGAACATGGCGCGGGCAATCTGGCCATTGCGACTGACGATGACGACGCCGTCGCCGCCCTGCACCCGCATCTTGCTCTCGGGCGTGGTGATGGCATCACCGGCCTGCCGGTTGAGCTGAACGATAAAGAATTTGCCGTCCGCCTTGCGCTCGATCTCTTCGATCGTCAGTCCCGTCAGTGCACCTTTCTCCGGCACCACGACGACAGCCATGTCGAGCCCTAGAGTGCGAAGCGTGCGCTCGAGTTCCTGCATCTTGGTACTGGAGCGGAGGAAGCGCGCGGTCTCGGGAAACAGGATCATCTCGGCGATGCGCTCGGCGCCGATATGGGTCGGCAGTACGACTTTGTTGGCGCCGGCCTGTATCAACTTACTTTCGGTCGAGGGGACTTCGCCGCGCGCTATGATCTCGATCTCGGGATTGAGGCTGCGCGCCGACAGCGTGATAAAGACGTTGGCAGCGTCGTTGGGCAGGACGCTTGCGAGCGTTCGCGCTCGCGAGATCCCGGCTTCGCGCAGACTGCTTTCGTCCGTCGCGTCGCCGACGAGGCAGAGATAGCCGAGGTCGCGAACGTGCTGGGCGAGGCTTTCATTCTGCTCCAGCACGACGAACTTGGCGCCGCCAGCCTTCAGTTCCTTCGCCAGCATCAGGCCGATGCGGCCGAAGCCGACCACGATCACGTGGCCTTCGAGTTTGTCCACTTCGGCCTTCATGCGCTTGAACCCGAAAATGTGTTGCAGCTGACTGATGGTGAGAAACTGAATGAGCGTGCCGGTGAGCAGGATCATGCCCGTGCAGCCAACGACCATGGTGCCCATGGTGACGGCATGGAGATAAGGCGTATTGATGGGATGAACTTCGCCGTAGCCAACGGAATAGACCGTCAGCACAACCATGTATGACGCGTCGGCGAGGCTCCAGCCTGCTTCCATGTAGCCAAGCGTTGCCAGTCCGGCGACGAGGAACATGAATAGCACGATCAGGAACAGAGAGCGGCCGGGTGTTCCCCACTGCATGTGCGTACCCTACACACTTCCGACCGCAAGGCGCCCGCCGCGAAAATCGCGAGCGCCGTCAACATTCCCTCAACGTGTTGAATAGGAGGGCGAAATTCAGCCCACTGTCAACAGAGAGCATAAGACCCGCAGTATATCAAGCGATGCCCTTTTCACTGTAGCAGTCAGAAAACTCGGATCGTCTGCTACTCCATCGCCGACTGCGCATTCGTAGCGCCTTTGGCTCCTGCCGTAGCGCGACGGCGGCCGGGATCCATTAGGCAAAGGCACCGGCGGCAGAAAGAATCCTCGGCCTAAAGCCGAGGATGACAAGCATGGCCGCGGTGATCCTGCCCCACCCCAAACATCGATCCCCACCCCGATCGTCGACCGGGACTCGACCGGCAGGCCGGTCAGACGCCGCCCAACAGCCAATCGTCGGGTTTGAGGGGCTGTTTTATGCCGCACCCCGCCCCCATATAGCCCCCGCGCCGTCGGGTTCCATTGCCAGTCCCGCCACCCCTCGGCTAGACGGTTCTCATGGCCAAATCGACAAAACCCAATTCCCGCCCCACCTCCGACCTGATGAAGACCATCCACGTCCGGGGTGCGCGCGAACACAACCTCAAAAACGTCGACATCGAAATCCCGCGCGACGCGCTCGTCGTGTTCACGGGATTGTCGGGGTCGGGCAAGTCGTCCCTCGCCTTCGATACGATCTACGCCGAAGGCCAGCGCCGTTATGTGGAAAGCCTGTCCGCTTACGCTCGCCAGTTCCTGGAGATGATGCAGAAGCCGGACGTCGATCACATCGACGGCCTGTCGCCCGCCATTTCCATCGAACAGAAGACGACGAGCAAAAACCCGCGCTCGACCGTCGGCACCGTGACGGAGATCTACGACTATCTCCGCCTGCTGTTCGCGCGCGTCGGCGTCCCCTATTCGCCCGCGACCGGCCTGCCGATCGAAAGCCAGACCGTTGCGCAGATGGTCGACCGCGTGCTCGCACTACCCGACGGCACGCGCCTTCTGTTGCTGGCCCCGGTCGTTCGCGGTCGTAAGGGCGAATACCGCAAGGAAATCGCCGAGTGGCAGAAGAAGGGCTACCAGCGCCTCAAGATCAACGGCACCGTCTACGCGATTGAGGATGCGCCGAAGCTCGACAAGAAATACAAGCACGACATCGACGTGGTCATCGACCGCATTGTCGTGAAGAAAGACATCGGCACGCGTCTCGCGGATTCTTTCGAGCAGGCGCTGAAACTGTCCGACGGCCTCGCCATCGCCGAATACGTCGACAAGCCGCTGTCGAAGGAAGAGACCGAAGGCGCGAACAAATCCAAGAACGACACGCACGAGCGCATTCTGTTTTCGTCGCGCTTCGCTTGCCCTGTCTCCGGCTTCACGATCGACGAGATCGAGCCGCGCCTGTTCTCGTTCAACGCCCCCGCCGGCGCCTGCCCGGTCTGCGACGGCCTCGGCTCGGAACTCCGCTTCGAGCCTGACCTCGTCGTGCCCGACGGCTCGCTCTCGCTCGAAAAAGGCGCGATCTATCCGTGGGCGAAAACCGGCGTCTCGTCTCCCTATTACGAGCAGACGCTCGAAAGCCTCGCCAAGCACTACAAGGTGTCGATGAAGACGCCGTGGGAGAAGCTGCCGAAGCACGTCCAGCTCGCGCTGCTGTTCGGCTCGGGCGAAGAAGACGTGACGTTCACCTACTGGGACGGCTCGCGCAACTACTCGACCGAAAAGCCGTTCGAAGGCGTCATCGGCAACATCGCCCGCCGCTTCAAGGAAACCGACAGCGATTGGGTCCGCGAGGAACTCTCGCGCTATCAGGCCGCGCACCCGTGTGAAGGCTGCAGCGGCTACCGACTGAAACCGCAGGCTCTCGCCGTCAAGGTCGGCGGCAAGCACATCGGCGAGGTCGGCGACCTGTCGATCAAGGCCGCCAACGTCTGGTTCGGCGAGATCCCGAAAACCTTCACCAAGCAGCAGTCCGAAATCGCGACGCGCATCCTGAAGGAAATCCGCGACCGCCTGAAGTTCCTGAATGACGTCGGCCTCGAATACCTGACCCTCTCGCGCTCCTCGGGAACGCTCAGCGGCGGCGAATCCCAGCGCATTCGCCTGGCCTC
>JAFECH010000098.1 GCA_018242255.1 Pseudomonadota bacterium
ATTCTTCGCTGGTGCCTCGGGCTTTCAACGGCATAAGATGATCGTACGATGACAATCACCGTCACAGACCGCGCCGCGAACCGCATCGCGGAAATTGTCGCCAACGAGGCTACCTCGCCGGTGCTGCGCGTTTCGGTCGAGGGCGGCGGCTGCTCGGGGTTCCAATATAAGTTCGACCTGGTTGGCCACAAAGCCGCCGACGACTTGGTGATCCAGCAAAACGGCGCAACCGTCGTAATCGATCCGGTTTCTCAGCAGTACATGGAAGGCGCCGAAATCGACTTCGTGGACGACCTGATCGGCGCGTCGTTCAAGATCAACAACCCGGTTGCAACCTCTTCTTGCGGCTGCGGTACCAGCTTTTCGATCTGACCTCTGCAATTTAGCGCTATTTTCGTCCTGGCTGGCTGATGTTCGAGGCCGGCCATCGTGTATTCAAATGCAATGGGCTTAGCGCAAGCATGATCATCGCCACCTGGAACATCAACGGCGTCAAGGCGCGGCTCGAGGCAGCGCTGACATACTTGCGCAATCACTCGCCCGACGTGGTCTGTCTGCAAGAGATCAAGTCAGTCGACGAAGGCTTCCCAACGCAGGCGTTTCAGGACATCGGCTACAACGTCGAGACGAACGGGCAAAAGGGCTTCAACGGCGTCGCGATACTCTCGAAAACGCCGCTCGAAGATGTCGTGCGCGGATTGCCGGGCGATGACGCCGACGGACATGCGCGCTGGATCGAGGCATCGGTGGCGCTCGGTACAAGAATGATCCGCGTGGTTTCGCTCTACCTGCCGAACGGCAATCCCATCGGGACGGAGAAGTTTGCCTATAAGCTCGCCTGGATGAAACGGATGCAGGCGCGGGCAAAGGCTCTGCTCGCCGAGGAGATGCCGCTGATCCTCGCGGGCGACTTCAATGTCATTCCGGAGCCCGAAGACGCCAAGCGGCCGCAAGCGTGGGTGAACGACGCGCTGTTTCAGCCTGAGAGCCGTGCGGCGTGGCGGTCGCTCGTCAATCTGGGTTTTACAGATGCGACGCGCGCGTGCCATCCGGGGCCGGGCGTCTATACGTTCTGGGACTATCAGGCTGGCGCGTTCCAGAAGGACGACGGCATTCGCATCGATCACCTGCTGCTTTCAAGCCAGGCCGCCGACCTGTTGCGCACATCCGGCATCGACCGCGAGACGCGAGCGCAGGAAAAGCCCTCCGACCATGTGCCGGTTTGGGTGAAGTTGGCCGCCTGAGCGTGGTCTTGTGATCCTCGGGTACGTCCCGAGGAGTTCCGCACCCACCGCACCGTTGCGCGATGGATCCCGGCCTTCGCCGGGATGACGGAATTTGCTAACGCGCCGTCGCCCCGTTCGGTGCAATACCCACTACGGGTGCCGGCGCGGGAGCGACCACAGCGGCGGGCTCAGAGGCTGGCCGAATGCTGGCTGCGCCCGCCGGAATGAGCGAACTGCGCCGGGCCTGCGGTGCCGTGGGCGTGCTGATCATCTGAGGTTGCGGAACGGGCTTTTTCGGGTCGGTGAGGAAGACGCTCATCGGACGAACGAGTTCGCCGTTCGCGCACGTGCGCACCGGCTCCACCGCCAGATCGTCCAGACCGTCGCGGCTTTCCTGCATATCCGGGCGACGGCCATAACGATTGTGCCACTCGGCGACGCGGCCGGTGGCCTGCTGGCGCACGCCTTCGCCGGCGTTACAGAAAATATTCTGATAGATGTCCTCGATCCAAACGCGCTCGCTCGGCGGCGCATTGGCGACCGCGACGTCGATCAGGTTCAACGCCGCCGCCTGATTCTGCTGGACGAACTTGCCGCGCCACATCAAGTCGGCGAGAAACGCCTGAGCGCCGGGATGGCCGGCTTGCGAAAGCCGCGACAGCCAATGACGGCCGTTCTCGATCTTGCTCGAAGGATCGTCGTAACCGGTGACCGTCATGTCCGGCCCCTCGCCGCGCAAATAGACCTTGGCGAGTTCGAACTGCGCGTCTTCGTCGTTGAAGGTCAGCGCGGCGCGCTGAAGATCGCGATTGGCTTCTTCCACATCTGGCTGGACGCCTGCAGACGGAATGCCGTTGCGCAAATACATCGAAACGGCGGTCAGAGACTTGGCCGCAATCGGGGCCAGATCATCGTCGTCGGGATCGACGTCCTGAAGCTCGTCCGCCAGTTCCTTGTAGAGATGGAATGCCTTGCCGTGATCCGTGTAAGCGCCTTCGTTGTCGGCGTAGATCCGCGCTTCGTAAAAGTGGGCGATCTGAGGTTTCGTCGCTTCCAAGGCTTCCAGCGCCGGCAGCGCCAATTCGTAATAGCCGCCGTTGAATGCCGAAATGCCTTGCTTCATTGCGTCGTCGGGAGAGCGGAATACCAGGGTTCCCGCCACCGCCGAGCCCATCGTCAAAATGGACGCAACGCTTCCAGCAACTGCAAGCTTAAATATCCGCATAGCAGTGAACTTCCGCCTTTCCTCCCGCATGGGTTACGGCGCCGAACCTGGCCGGTCCCACTTGGTCTGCAAATTTTCTCAGTGCCCCTGACTGATACATGTTCGATGGCGCCTTCCATGCCTCGCGCCGTTTCTTCAGCTCTTCCTCTTCCACCTCAAGATCGAGCGTTCCAGCCTCGGCGTCGATCACGATGACGTCGCCGTCGCGAATAAGTGCAATCGGTCCGCCGACGGCAGCCTCGGGACCGACATGGCCGATGCAAAGTCCGCGAGTTGCGCCGGAGAAGCGCCCATCGGTGATGAGCGCGACCTTGTCGCCCGCGCCTTGGCCATAGAGCGCCGCGGTAGTTGAGAGCATCTCGCGCATGCCTGGTCCGCCCTTGGGACCTTCATAGCGGATGATGATCACGTCGCCGTCCTTGTACTTACGATCCTCGACCGCCTGGAACGCGTCTTCCTCGCAGTCAAAACACAGGGCCGAACCACGAAACTTCTGCGTCTTGAGGCCGGCGACCTTTACAATTGCACCGTCAGGCGCGAGCGAGCCCTTCAGGCCCACGACGCCGCCCGTTTTCGAGATCGGATTGGAAACCGGAAAAACGACTTTTTGGTCGCAATTGAATTTCACGCTTTCGAGATTTTGCGCGAGTGTCTTCCCGGTCACGGTGAGGCAATCGCCGTGCAATACGCCGCCTTCGAGCAGAGCCTTCAAAATCTGCGGGACACCGCCAATGTCGTAGACGTCTTTCGCGACGTATTTGCCGCCCGGTTTCAGATCGGCAATGTACGGTGTTTTTCTGAAAATCTCGGCGACATCGAACAGATCGAAGTCGAGGCCGACTTCGTTCGCCATGGCCGGCAGATGCAGCGCGGCGTTGGTCGAGCCGCCCGTCGCCGCAACGACGATAGCGGCGTTCTCGAAAGCTTTGCGCGTGCAGATATCGCGCGGACGCAAACCGTCGGCGACGAGGCGCATGACAGCCTTGCCGCTTTCGATGGCGAGTGCGTCGCGGCTTTCATAGGGTGCAGGCGCTCCAGCCGAGCCTGGAAGCGCCAAGCCGATGGCTTCCGATACGCAGGCCATCGTGTTCGCGGTGAACTGGCCACCGCAGGAACCGGCCGATGGGCAGGCGACGCACTCAAGCTCGTGAAGCTCGGCGTCCGACATCTTGCCGGCCGAATGCATACCGACGCCTTCGAACACATCGACGACGGTCACGTCGCGGCCCTTGAAACGACCGGGAAGAATTGAGCCGCCATAAATGAAAACGCTCGGCACGTTGAGGCGCAGCATGGCCATCATCATGCCGGGCAGGCTCTTGTCGCAGCCCGCGACACCGACAAGCGCGTCGTAGCAGTGGCCACGCATCGTGAGTTCGATCGAGTCTGCGATGACCTCGCGCGAGACGAGGCTCGACTTCATGCCCTGGTGACCCATCGCGATGCCGTCAGTAACGGTGATGGTGCAGAATTCGCGAGGCGTGCCACCGCCTTCGGTCACGCCGGTTTTCACCGACTGGGCCTGGCGCATCAGCGAGATGTTGCAGGGTGCCGCTTCATTCCAGCAGGAAGCGACGCCGACGAACGGCCGGTGGATGTCCTCTTCTTTGAGGCCCATCGCATAATAATAGGAACGGTGCGGCGCGCGCGAGGGCCCTTCCGTCACGTGGCGGCTCGGCAGCTTCGATTTGTCGAACGTCTTGGCGTCCATTTATTCCTCTGCGGACATCTGCCCTTGTCCGTCCTTCATGCGGCCATAGGGTGATGCCAATTGCCAATCGCGCAGCCGCTGCACCGGCGCCGTACAAAATTCTCCGTCGCGCCGCCGAGACCAAAGTTCAGCACGTGCGCGGTCATTGTGGCTCGAAAGTGGCGTAGCCCCTTCGGGAAGTTGCTTAACGGCAACATCGGTCAATGGACCGGCAATTCATGCTTAATGTTGCGATGCCCGGCAGCCTGACGGCCTGCGAATTTTTGGGTCGAGCGAACGTGCATTTCGCTTACGACTGAGTCCGCACAAAGGCTCGACTTTGTCACCGGCAAGACATTTCCTTCACCGATGACCGTGCTTACATGGCGGATCGCCGCAACGAGAAACAGCGCCACGCCTCATGTCGTCATCCGGCCGTTCCGCACAGCCCCCCACCGCCTCGAGCTATTGCCGGTTCACGTCTGCACGTGGACAGGCACCGATGGACGGTACCGCCTACCTCGGGCTGACGGGCATCGAGATTGATCTCGCCGACGGCAAGCCACGGCGCATCTGGCTCTATGGCGGCCTCAAGATCGACGAGCCCATCAGGCCGAACGCCATCGACGTTTTGCTGACGTCGCGCGACGAGCCCGATGCGTCCTTGTTCGTGCAGGGTTCGGCATTTGCAGCAGGACTGCGCGAGCGGGCACCGTATCTTTCTCAGCGCGCTTTGCAGGTGCGGCGACGCCGCGTCTGGATGGCGCTGCTGGCTTTTTTTGCAGCACTTGTCGCTGCCGGCGTCTTGCTGAGTTGGAGCCCGGCCAAATGGATCGCGAAGACGCTGCCACTCAGCTGGCGAGAGCGGCTCGGCAACGCGTCACGCGACTCGATGACGGAAGGCCATAAGGAATGCGTCGATGCGGCGGGAGTCGCAGCGCTGAAGGCGCTTAGCATGCGTCTTTCCAAAGGCGTACCCGCGGGGACAACGTTTGACATTCAAGTTTACGACTGGCCGCTGATGAATGCCTTCGCCGTGCCGGGCGAGCAAATCGTTCTGGCGAAAGGCCTGATCGACAAGGCGGGCAGCCCGGACGAAGTCGCAGGCGTTCTGGCGCATGAGATGGGGCACGGCATCGAGACCGATCCGGAAGCGGCGCTCATTCGCGGCGTCGGTCTCGGCGCAGCGCTGCAGATCATGCTCGGCGGAACGGCTGGCGGCGGTCTCGCCAATGTCGGGCTGATGCTGGCGCAGCTTGGCTATTCGCGCGGCGCGGAACACAAAGCCGACGTCCATGCGCTGGAGCTTTTGAAAGCGGCGGGCATTGCGCCGAAGGGGCTGGGCGATTTCTTCACGCGCGTCATGAAAATGGAACAAGACGGCGGCGGTGCTCCGACCGCTGCGTTGTCGTGGCTGCGCACGCATCCACTGCCTGCTGAACGGGCGCGGCTGGTTCGAGCGCAGGCCGCTTATCCAGCGACGCCCGCGCTTGATGCCGCGCAATGGGAAGATCTCAAAGCCATATGCCGGGTGACGCGCGATCCAAAAGAAGATAACGGCAAAAGCTGATATGGTCCGATGTTGGCCGGAATTCATTGCAACTGTCCCGCCGACCGCTCGAACCTTTTGGTTTTTGACATACGATGAAGCCGTTTGCCGTCATTGCTGTGCTGCTTGGATTTTTCGCCGTCACGTACGTCGGATCGCCGTTTGTCACGGCGTGGAGCATTCGCGAGGCGGTTCGCAATGGCGATTCCGATTATCTGGCTGCGGCAATCGAGTGGCCGAGCGTACGCGAGACGCTGAAGCCTGCCATCGCGCAGATCGCTTTGAAC
>JAFECH010000099.1 GCA_018242255.1 Pseudomonadota bacterium
GCAATCGTCGCGAAATTCGAAAAGAACGTCGTGATGCCGACGAGTTCGCCGGCCTTTTCCAACAAGGGCTTCGACGCGGTGAAGCCGGTTGAAGCTACGAATCCCGGTCGCATCAGGTCGGCAGCGGTGAGCGACCCGCCGGAGGCCTTCAATCCGAGGCCCGCAAACGACTGAAAGATGATGTCGGCGAAGCCTTTGAAGTTCGAAAGCAACAGAGCAAAAAAGCCGACGTAGAGGACCTTCTTGATGAGCTGGGCCGGGATGTTGTCCTCAGCCAGGAGTGCCCAGAAGAGGCCAGCGAGCGTGATGTCGATAGCGACGAGTACGCTCGACAAATACCCAACATCGCCGGCGATGAGGCCGAAGCCACTATCGATGTACTGGCTAAAGGTCTGGGTAAACTGATCGATGATCGAGAGATCGTCCATGGTGTCCTCGAGGATTTTCGGCAAGGCTTCGCCGTCGGCAGTTGAGGTTCCGCCGTTGGCCATCATCTCGGCTTCGTCAAACTGCGATCGGTATCGTCGTCAGCGGCGCTCGAAAGGTCGCGCGCCGATCATCCCATTCTATTGACTGGCTGCGTAGGCCGGCCCGTCGCCGAGGAAGGATTTGAAGCGCTGGCGCGCCTCATCTTCCGTTGCGAGGTCGCGGGCATGGTCCGCCGTCTCTGCCCGCGCGTGGGCGGCAATGAGGCTTTGCAGCGCGAGCGATTGTTTGACGCCGAGACCTTGAAGCTCATTGCCAGCTTGCGTTGCTTGAAGCGCTCCGACGGCCGTCCTTGAATTCGTCATCGCGGTTGCGAGCAGTCCGGTATCGGTCGTGACGCTATCGCCAATCGCACCTTCGGTCAGGGCCGAACGCTGGAGAGCCTGATAGGCCTCGTTCCAGCGATTTATTGCATTCTGCAGAGCTTGGTCTGAGGTGAGCGTTGCTGAAGCAGACGCCGGATACATTTGGCCATAGTTCGCTTGCGTCCCGCCAAGGCTCAGCGCAATGCCGTCGCCGGTACGGATTTGGATTTGAATTTGGCCGAGCGTGCGCTGCAGATTCGGCGACAACGTCGCGTTTAGCGGCGTAAGGTTCTGATCCATGCGCGAGAGAACTTCGGCTTCGTTTTCGAGCGAGCGGATTTGATTGTTGATCTGCTCGAGCGCACGCGCCGCGGTCAGCACGTTCTGTGCATAGTTCGAGGGATCGAAGACTGTTATTTGCGCCGACGCGGGGAGCGCTCCGCCAATCAGAGTAGCGGCAACAATTGGCGCCACCGCGAACATCTTGCGGGAGTGTCTCATGACGCCGTTCCTTTCGTTCTCGTCTCGGAGACGCGGTAAGGGGAGAGACGCTGCGGGAGAGGCGCCCCTCCGGGAAGACCTGGCAATGGCGCCTGAAGTGCCTGGTCTGGCGCGGCGGCATTGGTCGCTACTGGAGCTTTCTGAGGAGGTTTCTCAGCGGAGGCTTTCCGCTGTTTCAGTTCGGGGCCTCTTGCTTCGGTAGGTGTTATTGCAGAAGTCGGTGCTGCAGATTTCGCCCCGGCTATGTTCCTCGGTACGGGTGGAATAGCGGCTGTGGGCCAATCCTTGATGAGGTCTGCGGCCCACGCGAGATCCTTGGCGATAAAGAACTGGGATGCAAAATTTCGAGGATCACTTGCTGTCAGGCAACGATCGAGGAGGCGTTGATCATCGGGGGAGGATGCGCCGCAAAGCGCCAGCGCCACCGGGCCGAGACCGAGCTCAAAGAGGCGATTTCCGCGCGCCGTCTGGGCGTAGTAGTCGCGTTTCGGTGTCGCGATGCTCAAAATCTCGATTTGGCGAGCGTTGAGTCCGAAGCGTTCGTAGACGCTCTTTGCCTGCGGCTCGCGTGCACGATCATTGGGAAGGAATATCCGTGTCGGGCAGCTTTCGATGAGCGCGGGAGCAATGGTCGAGCGCTCGACGTCGGCAAGCGACTGCGTCGCGAAGACGACGGAGACATTCTTTTTGCGCAGCGTCTTCAACCATTCGCGAATCCGCGCCGCAAAAAGAGCGTCATCAAGGAACGTCCAGGCCTCATCGAGAATGAGCAATGTCGGCCGGCCGTCAAAGCGCTCCTCGAGGCGATGAAAGAGGTAGGTCACCACCGGCGGGATCAGCGCCTTGTGCGGCATCAAGGCTTCGAGCTCGAGATGCAGGACGTCGGTTGCGGCGATCTCTTCCGATGCCCCGTCGAGCAGACGGCCGTAGGCGCCTTCCAGCGTATAGGGCGAGAGTGCTGCGACGAGTGCCGCCGACTGGATAAGTACGGCGAGGCCGGTCAAGGTCCGCTCCGGCCGCGGCGCCGAGGCCAGGCTTTTCAGCGCCGTCCAAACCGCGTCTTTGACGTCGGGCGTGACGCGAACGCCTTCCGCAGTGAGAAGCCCGGTCACCCATTGCAGCGCGAAGGCAATCTCACCCGCCTCATCGATGCGCGCCAACGGCTGCAGCGAGAGCGTGCCTTCGAGGCCAAGATCGATGCTTGATCCACCCATGGCGAGCGTTGCGGCACGGGCCGAGCGGCCGCGATCGAAGAGAATGACTTGCGCATCGATAAAACGACGAAACTGCAAAGCCAGAAGGGACAGCAGGACGGACTTGCCGGAACCGGTCGGACCGACAATCAGAGTGTGGCCGACATCGCCGATGTGGAGATCGAGCCGAAACGGTGTCGCACCACGCGTTTCCGTCATCATCAGCGTCGGCGCATTCAGGTGGTGGTTCTTCTCCGGTCCGGCCCATACGGCCGACACCGGCATCATGTGGGCGAGGTTCAAAGTATGGACGATGGGCTGACGGACGTTAGCGTAAGGATTTCCTGGCAATGAGCCGAGCCAGGCTTCGACCGCATTGAGCGTCTCGAGAATGGTGACGAAGCCGCGGGTGTTGATGATGCGCTCGACGGCGAGGAGCTTCTCATTGGCTTGCTGGGGATCGGCGTCGGCGACGACGATCGCGGTCGTGAGGTAGCCAAAGGCGACGTCATCGCCGCCCAATTCCTTGAGGGCGTCATCGGCATCGATCGTCTTCGCATCGGCATCGGGATCGACGAGGGCGGTATCGCGATTGAACATGACTTCGCGCAGGATGGCGGCGACCGACTTGCGCTTCGCAAACCACTGTCGCCTGAGCCGCGTCAGATGGCGCGTCGCTGCAACCTTGTCCAGCGCAATCCAGCGCGTCACCCAGCGGTAGGCAAAGCCCAGATCGTTCAACGCGTCGAGCAGTCCCGGTACGGTGGTGTTGGGAAAGCCCAAGACGGTCAGCATGCGCAAATGCTGATCGCCAAGCTTTGGCTCCAAGCCGCCGAGCAATGGGCGGTCGGAGAGGATCGCATCGATATGGGTTGGTATCGCGGGCACGGCGACGGGGTGTCGCTTGTCCGAGATGGTCCCGTGCAGGTAGGTGAGGGTCGCATCATCATCGAGCGCTTCGGCCTCGGGCAGAATAGAGGCCAGCATCTGGAGGGCCCGATCAGTCTCGGTGATGAACCAGTCGAGCTCCCGCGCCGGGTCGAATGCGACGGCGGTCTCGTCGCTTCGTTCGTAGAGCAGGCGATCAGCCTGCGCCTCATGCTCGGGCGGCGGCAGATAGAGAAACGTCAGGTAATATTTGCTCTCGTGGTGGGCGCCATCGGTGCTGAACGTCGCATAGCGTTCCTGATCGACGAGCCAGGAAGCGGCGTCCGTGAAGCGCGCACCGGGATAGGCGTTGGCCGGGATGCGATCGGCTTCGAAAAAGAGCGCCCAACCGCTACCAAAGCGTTTCAGGATATTGTTCAAGCGCGCCGTCACCGAGACGAGTTCGGCGTCGGTCGCACTGTCGAGGTCGGGACCGCGATAACGGAGCGTGCGCTGGAATGAGCCGTCCTTGTTGAGGACAATACCGGGCCCGACAAGGCACGCCCATGGCAGGTAGTCGGCAAGGCTCGTTGATTTTTTGCGGTATTCGGCAAGATTTAGCATGTCAGCACTCCCTTGTGGCGGGCATGGCGAGAGAGGACGGTGAGGAAAGCGGGATCCTTGCGCGTGACCCAGACGGCGATCGCGTGTCCGGCGAGCCAGATCAGCAATCCAGCAAGCCAGAGTCTGAGGCCGAGACTGATCGAAGCTGCGAGCGTTCCGTTCAGAATGGCAAAGCTACGCGGGCTTCCCGCAAGCAGGATCGGTTCGGTCAATGACCGATGCAAAACCACTTCGTAGCCGGGAGTCATAGGCGATTGGTCGAGCATAGGTGTTGGATCCTCTCTCAGGCGATGAGCGCGCCGCCGGCGAAGGAAAAAAATGACAGGAAGAAGGACGTTGCGGCGAACGCGATCGAGAGCCCGAAAACGATCTGTAAGAGACGACGCATGCCGCCGCCCATATCGCCGAAGGCAAGGCTCAAACCGGTCACGATGATGACGATGACGGCGATGACCTTGGCAACGGGCCCTTCGATCGATTCCAGGATCTGCTGAAGCGGCGCCTCCCAGGGCATGCCGGAGCCGGCGGCCTGAGCCGCGCTCGTCATGATGACGACGGAGGTGCCGATCGGCAAGGTGAGGGAGATTGCTCTCTTTAAATTCGTATGTGATCTCAAACGGAACATGCGCGTTGCCCTCGTCACACGGTGTGCAATGTCGGCCGACCAAGCGGCTGCAGTTCATAATTGCCGTCGCTATCGAGACCTGAGAGTTCGGCGACGGTTTCAACGCGGCGTTCGCCGCCGCGGCCCTCGAGGAACACGATGACATCGATGGCTTCGACAAAGAGCTCACGCGGCACCGTCACGACGGCCTCTTGTACGAGTTGCTCGAGCCGATAGAGACCGGCTTCGGCGGAGTTGGCGTGGACGGTCGTGATGCCGCCGGGATGACCGGTGTTCCAGGCTTTGAGCATGTCGAGCGCTTCCGGTCCCCTGACCTCACCGATGATGATGCGATCGGGCCTGAGGCGGAGCGTTGAACGCACGAGATCTGCGAGTGTCGCGGCGCCGGGTTTGGTTCTGAGCGCAACGCAATCGGCCGCCGCACATTTGAGTTCCCGCGTATCCTCGAGGAGGACGACGCGTTCATTGAGGACGGCGATTTCGGCGAGGAGGGCGTTGACGAGCGTCGTCTTTCCGGATGACGTGCCGCCGACGACCAGAATATTTTTGCGCTCTCGAACAGCCTGCACGAGGGCTGATGCCTGTGGGGCCGACATGATGCGCGCCGCGACATAGTCGTTGAGGCGATAGACGACGTCGGCGGGCTTGCGAACAGAGAAGCAGGGCGCCACAGAGACCGGCGGCATGACGCCCTCGAAGCGTTCGCCGCTTTCGGGAAGCTCGGCTGAGACGATCGGCGCCTTGTCGTTGACTTCCCGGCGCACGTGCGCGGCAACGAGCCGAATGATGCGCTCGGCCTCACTACTTCCGATACGCTCTCCAGTATCCTGGCGCCCGACGGTCGCACGATCAATCCAGAGCTTGCCATCGGGATTGACCATCACCTCGATCACGGTCGGATCGGCGAGAGCGGCGGCGATCGTCGGACCGAAGGCGGTGCGCAGCATTTGCCGGCGACGGCTTTGGGCGATGGCGGCCGCGGGCGAGGACGCAAAATCAGTCATGGCCGATATCTCCGTGTAACCCTGAATTGCGTTGAGCGGACCGGTGTTTGAGCGGCTCGTCATCCGACGCGGTCGCAAAAAGATCAGGCTGGTTGATCGCAATCGTTTCGAGCACTTCCGACACGAGACGGTGATCTTCGGCGAGGCGTCGGCCAATCTGCGCGACGAAAACTTGGAACCGCTCTTTGCCGAGGAGGCGGGCCGGCTCCTGCTCGCTCTCAGGCAGCGGCGGTGTGATGGTCAGAAAGTAGCGGACGAAGAGGGCTAGGGTTTCGGTCGCAATCGCAACGTCGCGCCGGATCGTTGCGACGCTTTTGTTGAGGTC
>JAFECH010000009.1 GCA_018242255.1 Pseudomonadota bacterium
ATTCAATTCATTAACAAAGCAGGGATGGTCGTTCACGCGTGCCTAACCACTGCTATCGAGAATGAGCATATTTGGCCAGCCTTTCAACCGATAGTCGACATCCGGTCCGGTCGCCTAAGGGGGTTCGAGGTCCTTGCCCGTTGGACGGATCCGCAGGTTGGCGAGATCAGTCCCGTCGACTTCATCCCGGTGCTGGAACAGCGCGATCTGATCGACATTCTGTTCAACCATCTCGTGCAGACGGCATGTCCGGTCGCCGCAACTTGGCCTGGTCCATTCTTTCTAGCCTTCAACATTTCACCTAAACAATTGATCGGCAAAGCGCTGCCGATAGAGCTTTCCGAAACCGTTCGCGCCACCGGCTTTCCCCTGGAGCGCTTCCAAATCGAAGTCACGGAAAGCTCGCTCATATCCGACGTAGAAGAAGCCTATTCCCGCTTGCACGAGTTCGACGACATGGGGGTCAAGGTAGCGCTCGATGATTTCGGCACGGGCTATTCGAGCCTCGCACGCCTTGAGGCCTTCCCTTTTCGCAAGTTGAAGATCGACGCTTGCTTCGTCCGAGCATTGGACCGGGACAGCAGCAAACGTCGCATCGCGGCGGCTATTATTGGCCTCGGCCAGAGCCTCGGCATCACGGTCGTGGCGGAAGGGGTCGAAACTCTGCAAGAGGAAGCGGTATTGCGCGACTTAGGTTGCGACCTCGGACAGGGGTGGCTCTATGGCAAACCGCAAACGAAAGACGAAGCGAGACGTACGCTCGAAATGTATGGCGCAGTCGAGCATGCCTCCCCCCCGCTTGACGTTTCGCCGTTTCAGCAATTGCACCAGCTCGCCACGCTCTATAAGCAAGCGCCCGTGGGCTTGTGTTTCCTAGACTTGAATCACCGGCATGTGCGCGCCAACGACAGGTTCGCAAGCATCCATAACATGACCGGCGCCGAACTGGAGGGGAAGACTGTTTCCGACGTCATGAGCGGACCGACTTTAGCGACCGTGAAACGTATCCTCAAACAGTGCATGCTCAGCGACGAACCGATCACGGAAAACTACATCCATGGAGAAAGGCACCTTCGCGTGATCTGCACGCGGGTCGTTGATCTCATCGGAGAGGTCATCGGCTTTTCGGGCGTTTCGATCGATACCGAAGCGCCTTTGGAGAGCTGCCAGCGCGTCCTGGAACGGGCCACCGCGTTTACAAAGCAGCCGCCCGCTCTTCGAAGGTGTCCCGGCTGCAGCTCAGGCCAACCACACCAATTCGGTTTAGAGTGTATCTGACCCCGGTCTTACCTTTCAGGCGAGGAAAGCCAGGGCGGCAGGTGGTCGGCGCCGATCAGATCGTCGTAGCTCGGGCGCGGACGGACCACGGCGTAATCGTCCCCATCGACGAGCACTTCGGGAATGAGCAAGCGGCTGTTGTACGTCGACGACATCACCGCGCCGTAGGCACCCGCGGTCATCACCGCGATGAGATCGCCCGGCTCGAACGGCGGTAGCGCACGATCTTCGGCCAGGAAATCGCCCGTCTCACACACCGGCCCAACAATGTCCTGCTGGAATGGCGACAGTTCGTTTCGCGCCTCCACCACCGGCCAGATGTCGTGGTAAGCCTCATAAAGCGTCGGCCGGATGAGATCATTCATCGCCGCATCGACGATGGTGAAGGTCTTGTCGGTGCCTTCCTTGACGTAGGTGACTTTCGTCACCAGCACGCCGGCATTGCCGACGATCATTCGCCCCGGCTCCATCACGATCTTCAGGCCAAGAGGACCGAGCGTCTCTTTGACCACCGCCGCGTATTCGTCCGGAGTCGGCGGAATGTCATTCGCCCCACGATACGGCACGCCCAGACCGCCGCCGATATCGAGATGCTCCAACGCCAGTCCATCCGCTTTGAGGTCGCGTGCCAGATCCGCCATCAGCCGGAAGGCATCGCGAAACGGCGCGAGATCGGTGATCTGGCTGCCGATGTGCATATGGATGCCGGAAATCTTGATGCCCGGAAGCTTTGCTGCCTCGGCATAAAGCCGCCGCGCATCGGCATAAGGCACGCCGAACTTGTTCTCTGCTTTGCCAGTCGAAATCTTCGCATGCGTCTTCGCATCGACATCCGGATTGACGCGAATGGCAATCGATGCCGTACGGCCGATCGCCGTCGCGACCTCACTTAACGCGCAAAGTTCCGGCTCGCTCTCGACGTTGAAGCCCAGAATACCTTCTTCAAGCGCATAGGCCATCTCACCGCGTGTCTTGCCGACGCCCGCGAAGATGATCTTCGACGCAGGAACACCGGCCGCACGCGCGCGCCGCAACTCTCCTTCCGATACCACGTCCATGCCGGCACCCAGGCGCGCCATCGTCTTCAGCACGGCTTGATTGGAATTGGCTTTGACGGCGAAGCAGATCAGCGCGTTCTGCCCGTCGAACGCCTTCGACAGTACATCGTAGTGACGCACCAGCGTTGCCGTCGAATAGCAATAGAACGGCGTGCCGACCTCGTCTGCGATGCGTGCGAGACTTACGCCCTCCGCGTGAAGGAGGCCGGACTTGTACTGGAAATGATGCATGGAGGCGCTTCTAGCAGATATGAAACATCCGCTTCACCGGAAAATACCGGAAAGGTCAAGCCGTCCGTAGGAAAGCACCTACCGCAGCAGCGGATCGAGCAGGAAGGATTCGTGCGGTTTCGGCGGTGCGTCCGAGTTCTTGCCCGGGTCCGCTGCATCGGCCGACTTGGCCTCCCCTGCGGCTTTCGCCTCCGGCGGCGGCTCCAACGGCCCCTTGACACCGCACCCGGCAAAACCAGCAGCCACGGCGCCAAGCAGCACCATGGTCCCCCAGGTCCTCATGCAGCGCAAAAGCGCAGCCATGCCCAAATTCACTCCAAACCCCTCGGCCCGCTAAGTCTACGGGCACCCAACTTGGTACTTAGCCCTTCTGCCGGGCCTTTTCCAACCGCCGAAGCCACTGGCGCGCCATTTTGGCGACGTTCTGTGGCGCGGTTCCCCCATAACTGGTCCGGCTTTTCACCGAATTTTCCACAGACAGCACCGAGAATACGGCTTTTGTGATGCGCGGCTCGACCTTTTGCATCTCTTCGAGCGAAAGCTGTTCGAGATCAATGCCTTTGGTCTCAGCGGCCTTGACGATGGAGCCGGTGACGTGGTGCGCGTCCCGGAACGGCATCTTGAGTTCGCGAACAAGCCAGTCGGCAAGATCGGTCGCCGTCGAATAGCCCCGTCCCGCGGCGGCCCGCATGGCATCCGCATTGGGCTCGAGGTCGGAGATCATCCCCGCCATCGCCGCCATGACAAGGCGTAGGCTCGACAGCGCGTCAAACGTTGTCTCCTTGTCTTCCTGCATGTCCTTCGAATAGGCGAGCGGCAGCCCCTTCATGACGATGACGAGGCCCTGGAACGCCGATGCGATGCGCCCGACCTTGGCGCGCGCCAGTTCGGCGGCATCCGGATTGCGCTTCTGCGGCATGATCGACGAGCCCGTCGTAAAGCGGTCCGAAAGCTTCACGAAGCCGAACTGCGGCGTCATCCAGATCACGATCTCTTCCGCAAGCCGCGAGAAGTGCACGGCAGTAATGGTTGCAGCCGCCAGCGTCTCCATCGCGAAATCCCGGTCCGACACGCCGTCGAGCGAATTTGCCATCGGCCGGTCGAAGCCCAGCGCTTCCGCCGTCTTTTCACGGTCGATAGGGAATGACGTTCCCGCCAGCGCCGCAGACCCGAGCGGGCTTTCGTTGAGACGTTTGCGCGCATCGGCAAAGCGGCCGCGATCCCGCCCGATCATCTCGACGTAGGCCAGCAGATGATGACCGAACGTCACAGGCTGCGCCGGTTGCAGATGAGTAAAGCCTGGCATCACCGTCGCAGCGTGCGCCTCAGCCTTTTCGGCAAGCGCCTGCTGAACCGCGGCAAGCGCCACATCGATGCCGTCGATCGCGTCGCGCACAAACAAGCGGAAATCGGTCGCAACCTGATCGTTGCGCGAGCGCGCTGTGTGCAACCGCCCGGCAGCGGCGCCGATGATATCCTTGAGGCGGCTCTCGACGTTCATGTGCACATCTTCGAGCGCGCGCGAAAACGTGAACGTCCCGGCGTCGATCTCCGCCTTGATCTTGTCTAGACCCTTTGCAATCTCGCGCGCGTCGGACTTCGTAATGATGCCCGCTTCCGCCAGCATTTCCGCATGCGCCTTCGAGCCGCGAATGTCCTGCGGGGCAAGCGCCTTGTCGAAGCCGATCGAGGCATTTATCTCCTGCATGATCTCCGCGGGAGACATTGCAAAACGGCCACCCCACATGGCGTTGGCGGGCTTGTCGGTCACGAACGGCTCCGTATCAGAGAAACAAACAAGGTTAGCAGATGGCAGCGAACAGGGCGGCACGGCCGCAGAAAGCACTTTGGATCGTGGCGCTGTCGGCGCTTGCCGGGTTCGGCGCCGTATACGTCATCGGGGGCCGGTTCGACAACAAAGGGACGGACATTTCTAGTGCCGCAGCCCAGGATTCTTCCTCCCCCGCCGTCGGCGCGTCAGGCGACTCGTCCTTCAAGCTCGGCGAGATGGCGGCATTTGTGACGAAGAAGCCGCCCGAAGCGCTTCCCGACATCACCTTCGAAGACGCCGCAGGCAAGGAGGTTCATCTCTCCAGCTTCAAAGGCAAGACGATCCTGCTGAACCTCTGGGCGACATGGTGCGCACCCTGCCGCGAGGAAATGCCCGCCCTGAACAAGCTACAAAAGGAAATGGGAAGCGCCAAATTCGAGGTCGTGACCTTGAGCCTCGATCGCGGCGGCTACGAAGCCTCCCGCAAGTTCCTCGATGAATTGAAAGCCAACGACGTGCACCTCTACGCCGACCCAACGGCCAAGCAGGGCATGGCTCTGAAGCTGATCGGCATGCCGACGACGATCCTGATCAACAAGGAAGGGCAGGAAGTCGGACGCCTGGCAGGTTCGGCGAAATGGGATTCCGCCGACGCCAAGAAACTCATCGAAACCGCGATCGATTAATCGGACCGTCATTCTCGGTCGGACGAGCCTGCGAGGACGATCGGGAATCCAGCGGAAAAATTGCCGAAGGCTCAATATTGCGTCTTTGACAGTTTCACGCTGGATCCCCGGACTTCGACGCGGCTCCGCCACGCTCGTCCGAGGATGACGATGCGCCTCTCAGAAACTATTACTTCTTCTTCGCCCCAACCTTCTGCGTCAGCGCCGAGGCCGCTGCAGACTTGGCTTCTTTGCTGGCCGTTTTGCTCTTCAGAATTTTCGCCGCCGACGATGCCACCTTGGCGCTCGTCGTCTCGGTGCTGCCCTTCTGGGTCAACGCCGAAGCCGCAACCGCCTTTTCCGCCTTCGTCGCCGTCTTGCTCTTCAGAACCTTCGAAGCAGCCGACGCCACTTTCTTGCTCGTGCTTTCCGATTTCGCCATGGACATCGCTTCCTTGTTGCAGCGGCCGCAGAGGCGCGGTCCGACGAGGGCGAACCATGCCAGATTCGATATTCGGGTGGTATGTCGCCAAAACCCCAACGCGACCGATTTTCAGCACCCTTTGCACGGATGCTCCGCAGGCATCGTTAGCGATGAAATCCGACCGGTCGGCCTGAGCCGCCAAGCATAAATTGACACCCCACGTCCAAGAGGCGACAAGGCGCGTCTCGAATGACGCCACCCAGCCTTTGGAGAAGACTTCCCATGACGAACGACGCCCTCAAATCCACCATCGAGACGGCATGGGAGGCCCGCGACGGCATTTCGTTCGACACCAAAGGCGAAGTCCGCGATGCCGTCGAGACGGCCCTGAACCTGCTAGATAACGGCCAAGCCCGCGTCGCCGAGAAGGTGAACGGCAGCTGGACCGTCAACCAGTGGCTGAAGAAGGCAGTTCTTTTATCATTCCGTCTCAATGACATGGAGATGATCTCGGGCGGCCCGGCCGGCAGCTTCTTCTGGGACAAGGTGCCTCCGAAGTTCGCAGGCTGGACGGAAGCCGACTTCCGCAAGGGCGGTTTCCGCGTCCTGCCCGGCGCCGTCGTCCGCCGCTCGGCCTACATCGCACCGGGCGCCGTGGTGCTTCCCGCCTTCATTAACCTCGGCGCCTATGTCGATAGCGGCACGATGGTCGACACGTGGGCCACAGTCGGAAGCTGCGCCCAGATCGGGAAGAACTGCCATATTTCGGGCGGTGCCGGCATTGGCGGCGTGCTCGAACCGCTCCAGGCCGGCCCGGTCGTCATCGAGGATAACTGCTTCATCGGCGCCCGCGCCGAAGTGGCGGAAGGCGTCGAGGTCGGCGAAGGCTCCGTATTGTCGATGGGCGTCTATCTTGGCGCTTCGACCACGATCATCGACCGCGCCACGGGTGAAAAATTCTTCGGCAAGGTTCCGCCCTATTCCGTCGTCGTTTCGGGTACGATGCCCGGCAAGCCGTTGCCGAACGGCCAACCGGGTCCGAACCTCTACTGCGCCGTCATCGTCAAGCGGGTCGACGAGAAGACGCGCAGCAAAACGAGCATCAACGAGCTTTTGCGGGATTGAACGTGACGCGGAGCTATCGAGCCCTCGATCCAGCCCAAGTCGTAGAGACACTCGAAAAGCTCGAGCTCCGCATTGCCGCGCGCTTTCCCGATGCCGGGTTGCGACGCGTGTGCCGCACACTGATCGATGTCGCAAAGCAGACGTCTCGGCGCATCGACGCCGTCGCCCGTCCGAACTGGACGCTGCGCGGCTTGTTGCTCGCGATGGCTGCCGCAGCGATCATGATTTCAGTTTATCTTGCGTCGCAAGCGGCGACGCTGAAGGGCACCGACGAATGGTCCGAGACCGTGCAAGGTCTCGACGCGCTTTTGAATTTGCTCGTCCTGCTCGGCGGCGGAGCGTTTTTCGTATCGACTCTGGAGACCCGCTGGAAACGGGGGCGCGCATTGACGGCACTGCACGAACTCCGCTCCATTGTGCACGTCATCGACATGCATCAGCTCGCGAAAGACCCAAGTTCGGATAAGGATGCAACCGTAGGCACGCCTGACGGGGGACAGCGCCCCATGACCCGTTTTGAACTGATGCGCTATCTCGATTATTGCTCGGAAATGCTATCGCTCACGGCGAAGTGTTCCGCCCTCTATGCCGAACGCTTGAGCGATTCCGTCATTGTCGATACGGTCGGCGACATCGAGCGCCTGACGTCCGAACTCTCCAACAAGATCTGGCAAAAGATCACAATCGTCGAATCCCTTGGCGGTCGCGATGCAGATCGCAGCGCCGTCAGTTATCTTCCCAAGGCTCAAGTGTAATGACCCTCGTTCCGACAGATCCGGTGGCGCTCGCGCAAGCGCTTATTCGTTGCGAAAGCGTCACCCCCGACGAAGCCGGCGCGTTGACGCTGCTGCAAAACGTGCTCGAGCCGGCGGGTTTCACTTGCCACCGACTGGTGTTCTCCGAGCCCGGTACGCCCGACGTCGATAACCTCTATGCCCGGCTCGGCAGCGGCCGCCCGCATCTTTCGTTCGCAGGCCATACCGACGTCGTCCCCGTCGGCAACGAAGCTGCCTGGACGGTGCCGCCATTTGCGGGCGATGTCCGCGACGGCATTCTCTACGGCCGCGGTGCCGTCGACATGAAGGGCTGCATCGCAGCGTTTCTCGCCGCCGCGATGAAGTACATTCACCACTACAATGGCCTGCCGCGCGGCTCGCTGTCTTTCATCATCACCGGCGACGAAGAAGGCCCTTCGATCAACGGCACGATGAAAATGCTCGACTGGCTCAAAACACGCGATGAAGTGATCGATGCCTGTCTCGTCGGCGAACCCTCGAATCCGAAGGCCTTGGGTGATGAAATTCGCATCGGGCGCCGCGGCTCGTTGACGATCGATCTCATCGTGCACGGCAAGCAAGGTCACTCGGCCTATCCGCAACTCGCAGACAATCCGGTGCCGAAGCTCGCCCGCATCATCGACCGCCTTTCCACGACCAAGCTCGACGACGGCACAGAAAACTTCCAGCCATCGAACTTGCAGGTAACGGTTATCTCCGTGCCGAACACGGCGACGAACGTGATCCCCGGCCGCGCCGTGGCACGCGCGAATATTCGCTATAACGACGCCTGGACGCGGCCGAAAATCGAAGATTGGGTCAGCAAGACGGTTGCGGCCGCCGCGAAAGAAGTCGATGCCAAATACGATCTGGAATTCTCCGGCACCGGTGACGTCTTCCTAACGAAGCCCGGTCCGCTCGTCTCCACGTTGAAAGACGCGGTCAAATCCGTCACCGGTCGGACGCCGGCGTTGACGACGGGCGGCGGCACTTCTGACGCGCGCTTCATCAAGGACATCTGCCCGGTCGTCGAATTCGGTTTGGTAAATGCCACGATCCATCAGGTCGATGAACACACGAGCGTTTCCGATCTCGATACGCTGACGACGATCTACGAGCGCTTCATCTCCAATTACTTCCGCAACGGCTGAGCATCAACGGAAGCTTGACCACCGCTGACGTCGATCAGTCTTCCAGATTAAAAAACGCCTTTCAGGATCGAGCGTGCGCGGGAAACTTATCCCCGCCCCACGGCGCGATGTTAAATTTCTTGCTGACCCAACGCTGGAAAAAGGCCGCAAGAACGCGCAAGCAACGGAAACTCCTAATTATCGCCGCGCTTCGGCCTTTGGACCTTGTTGGTCTTCTGCTTGAGATGCCGGCCAGCGATACTCCGCCGTAGATCCGATGAGTGCGCCAGAGCGCGTGCACGCAAATTCGGACGTCGAGGCTTTCACACAGGATGCCACCCCCATGATTTTCCTCGCGCGCCTTGCAGCAGTTTTCACCCTGATGCTGGCCACGATTGCGACCGCCAGCGCCGACCCCAAGCCATTCCTGCATCAGGGCGTCGCCGCCGATGCAAAACGCTATGAGGCTTACCTCAAGGCCAATTGGAAACCGGACGGCAAACCACCTGCCGTGCTGAAAGCTCAGGCCGAAAAAGACTTCGCGAGCGATCCCCGCGCCGCCTCACGCGCACTCGCGAATGTCGTCGCAGCCAACGCCCAGGACTCAGCTGCTTGGACGCGCCTTGCTGAAGCGTTGCTCGCTATACCGCCCGACCCGAACAACACGAGCGAACGCTACGATCTCGCAATCTATGCCTCGGGCGCAGCCTATACCGGCTACCAGCGCGCGACCGGCAAGGATGAGAAAGCCCACGCCCTTTACGTGCTGGGCCGCACGCTCGAATCCCGTTCCTATTGGCGCCCCGCCATCGACGCCTTGAGCATGAGCCTCGCTCTCGTCGACAACCAGACCACGCGCGAGATGTATGACCGCCTGCGCGGCCAGTACGGCTTCCGCATGACGGACTACAAGACCGACAATGATGCAACGCCGCCGCGCCTCTGCCTGCAGTTTTCCGAAGATCTGTCGCGCACGCAGACCGACGTCGCGAAGTTCATTTCCGTTGGCGGCAAAGACCCGCAAAACCTCGTGCAAGACGGCAAGCAGCTTTGCCTCGAAGGCCTGAAGTATGGCGAGCGCTATCAGATACAGATCCGAGCCGGATTGCCTTCAGACATCGGCGAGAAGCTGCTGAAGACATCCGACATCGCCGTCTACATTCCCGACCGTACGCCGTACGTCCGCTTTGGAGGCAAAGCCTATGTACTGCCCTCGCGCGGCCAGCAGGGCATTCCGGTCACGACGACGAACACCAGCAAGATCGACGTCGAAGTCTATCGCATCGGCGACCGCAATCTCGCAACGACGCTGCAAAACGGCGACATGGCGCGTCAGCTTTCGAGCTACGACGTCGACAACATCCGCGATCGCTCAGGCATCAAGGTCTACGAAGGCCAGATGGACATTGCGTCCAAGCTCAACGAGGACGTGACGACGGCCGTGCCCGTAACGGACGCCACCGGCAAGCTCGAACCCGGCGTCTATGTCATGGTCGCTAAGCCTTCCGAAAAGCAGAAGCAGGAGAGCTACGAACGCGCGACGCAGTGGTTCATCGTTTCCGACCTCGGCCTCACCGCATTCAGCGGCAATGACGGCGTGCACGCGCTTGTCCGTTCGCTGAGCGACGCGACGGCTGTCGGCGGCGCGGCGGTAAAGCTGATCGCGAAGAACAACGAAGTGCTCGCCACCGCGACGACCGATGAGCGTGGCTACGCCAAGTTCGACGCCGCGATTACGAAAGGCGAAGGCGGCTCCGCACCCGCGATCCTCGTCGCACAGAAAGGCGAAGGCGAATACGCCTTCCTCGATCTGACGCTCAACGCTTTCGACCTATCCGACCGTGGCGTGCAAGGCCGCGATCCTTCAGGCCCAGTCGATGCCTACGTTTACACCGAGCGCGGCGTCTATCGTGCGGGCGAGGATGTGAACGTCACGGCACTCGTCCGCGATCAGTTCGGCAAATCGTCATCCGTCCCGACGACATTGATGGTCTTCCGCCCCGATGGCGTTGAGCAAACGCGCTTTCTGATGAACGATCAGGGTCTCGGCGGCCGGGCGCATCTCGTGCATCTTGCCAAGACCGCGATGACCGGCACGTGGCGCGCCAAGCTGTATACTGACCCGAAAGCGGAGCCCGTCGCCGAACGATCGTTCCTCGTCGAAGACTTCGTCCCCGAGCGCCTCGACATGACGCTCTCCTCGAAGATTAAGGCGCTGGCACCAGACGAAAACCAGACGATTGAAGCTGACGGCCGCTACCTCTACGGCCCGCCTGCCGCCGGTCTCGGCCTTGAGGGTGAAGTCGTCGTCAAGGCGTCGAACAAGGACGTTCCCGGCTATCCAGGCTACGTCTTCGGCCAGGCCGACGAGTTCGTGACGCCAGTACGCCAAGCGCTGCCAGCTAACCTCGCGATGGATCAGAACGGCAAGGCGTCGATCCCGATCACGCTGCCGCAAATGCCTAAGACGGTTAAGCCTCTGGAAGCCGCGATATCGGTAAAACTTCGCGAAGACGGCGGCCGCACGATCGAGCGCAACATCACGCTGCCCGTCGATCTGAAGCTTAAACGCGTCGGCATCAAGCCGCTGTTCGATAACCTCACCGCGCCGGAGGATCAGCCCGCCGAATTCAATGTCGTGCTGCTCGGAGCAGACGGCAAACCAGAAGCGTCGAGCAACCTCACCTGGACTCTCACGCGCCTCGACACGACGTGGCAATGGTATCGCCGCGACAACACCTGGACCTACGACGCCGTCACCGTGAAGCGCAAGATCGGCAGCGGCCCGCTCTCCGTCACTGCCGACGGCGCCGCAAAGATCTCACAGCCGATTGAGTGGGGCCGTTATCGCCTCGATATTGCTTCGAACGATGCCGATGGCCCGGCTTCGAGCGTGATCTTCAACGCCGGCTGGTACACGTCGGGCGACACGGTGGATTCGCCTGAACAACTCGACGTCGCGCTGGACAAAGACAACTACAAAGCCGGCGACACCGCGAAGCTGCGCATCGCCTCGAAGCTTGGCGGCAAGGCGCTCATCACCGTGCTGGGCACCGGCCTCGACCTGATGAAAGAGGTCGATATCGCCAAGGGCGGCGGCGAAGTCGACATTCCCGTCGATAGCAACTGGGGACCGGGCGCCTACGCCACCGCGATTCTCTACCGACCGATGGACGAAGCGGCAAAACGTATGCCGAGCCGCGCCATCGGAATCCGCTGGCTGCCGATCGACCAGTCGAGCAAGCAGCTCAAAGTTGCAGTAACGCTTCCCGAGAAGGTGAAGTCCGGCGCACACGTCGACGTGCCGCTGAAGGTCGAAGGCCTGGCACCCGGCGAAGACGCCCGCGTCGTCGTTGCGGCTGTCGATCTCGGCATCCTGAACTTGACTCGCTTCGAAACGCCCGCGCCGGAGAAATGGTTTGGCCAGCAGCAGAAGCTGTCTTTCGAGATCCGCGATTTCTACGGCAAGCTGATCGACGGCATGCACGCCGACCGCGGCAAGCTCCGCTCCGGCGGCGACGGCACGGCGGCGCTGCAAGGCAACCCGACGGTCGAAACGGTCGTCTCGCTCTATTCCGGCATCGTGCAGGTGAAAGACGACGGCACCGCCAGTGTCTCGTTCGATCTGCCCGACTTCAACGGCACCGTCCGCTTCATGGCTGTCGCCTGGAGCAAGGACAAGGTCGGTCACGGCTCAGGCGATCTGATCGTCCGCGATGCAGTCGCACTGACCGCCGCCGTGCCGCGTTTCATGACGCTTGGCGACGAGGTCAATCTCGGCTTCTCGATCCACAACGTTGATGGCCCGACCGCGCCCTACAAGCTCACGCTGTCTAAAAAAACCGGGGACGATCGCAACGAAACGTTGACGCCCGTCGCGGACAAGACCGCCGATTTGAAGCAAGGCGAACGCATCATGCAGCGCGTTGTCTTCAAGCCGACCGAGCTGGGCGAGATCACGTTGAAAGCCGTTGTCACCGGCCCGAACGATATCGCCGTCAAGCGCGAAATGACGTTCAACGTCTTCCCGCCTGCGGGCGACATCAAGCGCACGACGATCTCGTCGCTGAAGCCCGGCGGGAAGCTGACGGTCTCCTCCGATATTGCTTACGACCTGATCCCGTCACGCACGCGGATCAACATGTCGGTCGGACCGGCCGCGCGTCTCGACGTGCCGACGCTTCTCGCTCAGCTTGACCGCTATCCCTACGGCTGCGCCGAGCAGACGGTGTCGCGCGCGATGCCGCTTGTTGTGGCCAACGCGGTCGCGGCTCAGATCGGGATCGCGCAAGACAAGGAGCTGAAGGAGCGCGTACAGAAAGCCATCGCCCGTGTCTTTGAAATGCAGGACTCAACCGGCGCGTTCGGCGTCTGGGGCCCCTACAGCACCGACCTGTGGCTGACGGCCTACGTCACGGACTTCCTCACGCGTGCGAAGGAAGCCAAGTACGACGTGCCGCGCGAGAACTTCAATCGCGCGCTCGACCGGCTGCAGAACTTCATCGCCTACGCATCCGACTTCGAGAAGGGCGGCGAAGACCGGGCCTATGCGCTCTACGTTTTGGCGCGCAACGGCCGGGCGCCGATCGGCGATCTTCGCTACTACGCCGACGAACGCATCGAGCGGTTCTCGACGCCGCTGGCGAAAGCGCAGATCGGTGCGGCACTCGCGATGATGGGCGACAAGGAACGCGCCGAGCGCACGTTCTCCGCCGCTCTCGCCGCAATGCCCGACACGCCCGACAGCGGCTATCGCAGCGACTACGGCTCGACGCTGCGCGATGGTGCGGCCCTCGTTACGCTCGCCGCCGAAACCGGCATTGCACGCGACGAACAGCCCAAGCTCGCAACCGTCATCGCCAAGGCCTACGAGACGCGCACGTACACATCCACGCAGGAACAAGCCTGGATGCTGCTCGCAGCGAAAGCCTTGAACGATGAGGTGAAGGCAACAACCCTTGCCGTCGATGGCAAGCCGGTGAACGGCCCGCTGCTGAAGGGTCTGACGCCCGCCGAATTGAAGAACGGCGCGTTGACGATCACCAACAACGGCGACACCGCCGTCGATGCCGTCATCTCGGTTCTCGGCGCGGCGCTCACACCCGAACCGCCCGTCTCGAAGGGCTTCAAGATCGAGCGTGAGGCCTACACCTTCGATGGCAAGAAGGTCGATCTCGCAAGCCTCACCGGCGGCAAAGCCAAGGTGAAGCAGAACGATCGCTTCGTCATGGTCGTGAAGGTCACGTCTGATGATCCGGCGGGCCGCGTGATGGTCGTCGATCGCTTGCCAGCAGGCTTCGAGATCGAGAATCCGCATCTCGTCGAAAGCGGCGCGATTGCGAACCTCTCGTGGCTAAAGTCGACGGCCTCACCCGAGCATACTGAATTCCGCGACGATCGCTTTGTTGCGGCCTTCAACTTCGGAAGCGTGGCGTCATCGTCGGATACTGAGAACGCCGACTCCGGCAACACGATCACGCAGCCCGACGGTACATCGCAGGCAAAGCCCGCGCCGACAACGGCGATGCTTGCCTACATCGTCCGCGCTGTGACGCCCGGCACCTTCGTCTACCCGGCGGCAACCGTCGAAGACATGTATCGGCCGGAACGTTACGCCCGCTCCGCCGCCGGCACGCTCACCGTCTCGCTGAAGGAGTAACGCGACGTGCGGCTGGGGCTTGTTCAATACGCGAAACGACTGCACGCAGCTGCGATGCAAGCTTTCCCCCGACGGGGGAAAAGCCGGAGAGGGGGTGACGAGCCGTCGGTGCCCCCAGCGTCAGCCACCCTCCTCCGGCACTTTTTACGGTGGGGATCGCGTCCAAGCGCGATCTTCACGGTTCGACGAATTGCGCTTGCGGCGACACTCGTCTTCGCAATATTTGCGGGCAGCGCAACCGCTCTCTACTTCAAAGCCTTTGCCGACGCCGGGCCTCTTCCACTCGAAAACGCGCGCGCCATCTCAACCACCGTCGTCGACCGCGACGATCGACTGCTGCGCGCCTTCACAACGTCCGACGGCATGTGGCGTCTGCCGCTCGATCCCCGCGATGTCGATCCGCATTACCTGCGAATGCTCTTCGCCTTCGAAGACAAACGCTTCTATTCCCATCACGGCATCGACTCGAAAGCCGTCGTCCGCGCAGCACTGCAGATGCTGCGTCACGGTCGCATCGTCTCCGGCGGCTCGACGCTGACGATGCAGGTCGCACGCCTGCTCGACGGCCGCCACGAACGTACCGCCAGCGGCAAGCTCCGTCAGATGGCGCGCGCCATCGAACTCGAACGCGCGCTGTCGAAGCGCGAAATCTTGAAGCTTTATCTTCGCTTAGCACCGTTCGGCGGCAATCTCGAAGGCGTTCGCGCGGCATCGCTCGCTTACTTCGGCAAGGAGCCGAAACATTTGTCGCTCGGCGAATGCGCACTCCTCGTGGCGTTGCCGCAATCGCCGGAGATGCGCCGCCTCGACCGCAATCCGAAAGCCGCGCTGCGGGCCCGCAATCGCGTCTTGAACCGCGCCGTCGCCGCCCATGTCATAACCGTCGCCGAAGCCGAACGCGCGAAAGCCGAACGCATTCCGTCGATGCGTTACACTTTCCCTCTGCTCGCGCCACACTTGTCGGAAAGCGAAGTCGCCGCGCATCCGACCGACAGCGTCATCAAGCTGACGCTCGACCGCAATCTGCAGGCAAGCCTGGAACAACTCGCTCAGGATCACGCCCGCCTGATCGGCGACAACGTTTCAACCGCGATCATCGTCGCCAATCACCAGACCGGCGAAATTCTCGCCGAAGTCGGCTCCGCCGATTATTTCGACAAGAACCGCCAAGGCGCGGTCGATATGGCGACCGCCGTGCGCTCGCCCGGCTCGACGTTGAAGCCCTTCATCTATGGCCTCGCCTTTGAAGCCGGCCTCGCGCACCCCGAAACGCTCATCGAAGACCGGCCCGTCCGCTTCGGAACCTACGCGCCGAAGAATTTCGACGAAGGCTATCACGGCACGGTTTCGATCCGCGAAGCCTTAGAGCAATCGTTCAACGTTCCGGCTGTCCGCGTGCTCGCGCGCGTCGGACCGGGCAAACTGGTCGGCCGCTTTCGCCGCGCCGGTGTCGAAGCCCGCTTTCCGGATAAATCCGAACCGACGTTGGCAATGGCGCTCGGTGGCACGGGTCTGACGCTGGAGGACATGACGCAGCTTTATGCCGCCCTCGCACGCGGCGGCGACAGCATCATGCTGACCCATCGCTGGAGCGAGCGCGGCAAGGTCTGGGCAACGTCGCACCTGAAGCCGCTCGTCAACGCGCACCGCCTGATGTCGCCGCTCGCGGCCTGGTACGTGACCGACATTCTGAAAGACGCGCCCCCCCCGCTCAACGCCAAGGGCGGCCGCTTCGCCTACAAGACCGGCACGTCCTACGGCTACCGCGATGCCTGGGCGATTGGTTATGACGGCAAATATGTCGTTGCGGCTTGGGTCGGCCGCCCGGACAACTCCAGCATTCCAGGCCTGGTCGGACGCAGCGCCGCCGCGCCGATGCTATTCGATGCATTCGAACGTGTTCCCGGCGGCCGCACGCCGCTGCGCGGTGCGCCAGCGAACGCCATCCGCGCAACAAACGCCGAACTTCCTGCACCGCTGAAACGCTGGCGCGATCCGGGCGACGATCCGGTCTCCGGAAAATTTCTCGAACCGCCGGTACTGATCTCGTTCCCGCCCGATCAATCGGAAATCGCCGAATCCGATCTCGACGGCGATCCGCTGATCCTGAAGGCCGATGGCGGCGCACTACCGCTGACATGGCTGGTCGACGGAAAACCCATTCCGTCCGATGCCCACACGCGCCAAGCCACATGGCAACCGACCGAAGGCTTCGCCAAGCTGACCGTCATCGACGCCAACGGCCGCACCGACCGCTCCGCGATCCGCGTGAAGTAAAGAAGGCCCGCGCTGGCGGCCGGCTCCCCCACCAAAACTTCCTTTTCGGGCGGCCGGCGCGCGGAACGCGTGTCGCCCGACAAAACGCGCTGCTGCGGAACCAAGCCAGCGCTGGCGGCCGGCTCCGCGTAGCGGAGTCGCCAGCGCCAACAAAAAAAGGCCGCCGTGGCTCCGGCGGCCTTTTCTAATTTCAACCCCGCTAAGGGAGAGCCTTAGATCGACTCTTTCAGCTCTTTCGCGGCGCGGAAAGCAATCTTCTTGGAAGCCTTGATCTTGATGGCTTCGCCCGTTGCCGGGTTGCGGCCCATGCGTGCCGGGCGCTTGCGGACCTGGAGAACGCCGAGACCACCGATACGGATGCGCGCGCCCTTCTTGAGGTTCTTCGCGATCTGGGCAACGAGATCTTCGAGCAGTGCGACCGACTGCTTCTTCGGAATCTCATGCGTTTCCGCGAGCGTCGCGGCCATGTGCTTCAACGTGACGGTATCGATCTTAGCCTTAGCTGGCGCTTTGGCTGGTGCTTTCTTAGCTGGCGCGGCTGCCTTTGCCATTGTCATCCCTCTTGATGCGAAGCGAATCGCTTTCAGTTCGAACACTACATCGACAAAGTCCAAAAACACGCTGTTTTAGGGCCTTTTTCGAATGAGGTCGGCGAAAAAAGCAGCATTTGTGGCCCGAAAGCAAGCGCGACATAACGCTTAGGGGCAAAAAAAAACGCCAAAATCCAAGATTTTGGCGTCTGAAGGGATGAACGACAGGGAAAACGAAGGGTGAAAGATCAGAACGTCAGCACGCTTCCGCCGGTAACATCGACCGTCTGACCGGTCACCCAGCGCGACTGCGGACCGGCCAGAAAGGCAACGACATCAGCGACATCTTCGGGCTGACCGATACGTTTCAGCGCCTGCTTACCGATCGCAAATGCTTGCCCCTCGGGGTTGCTGACGAAGTCGGCGGCCATGTCCGTGTTGATGACCCCTGGCGCAACGGTGTTCACGGTAATGCCTCGTGGTCCGAGTTCGACCGCCAAAGACTTCGCAAGATTATCGAGAGGAGCTTTCAGCATCGAATAGGCTGCAACCGCCGGAAGCGGCGTGCGGACGACACCGGAAGACGTCGAGATGATGCGTCCGTTGTCTCTCAGGCGCTTGACCGCTTCCTGTGTAATGAAGAACAGCGATTTGACGTTGACGTTGTAGATCTCATCGAAAACGTCTTCGGTCGTCTCATTGAAGCCGATAAACGGCGCGATACCTGCGTTATTGACGAGGATATCGAACTTCGTGTCACCGGTTCGCTGTTCCAGTTCCTGATCGAGACCTGCGAAAAGGGCCTGCACCGCCCCCTTTTTCGAAAGGTCCGCGCCAACGACGAAAGCGTCGCCGCCATCGGCCTTGATCTTCGCCACGACCTCGTCGGCGGCGGCTCTGCTCTTTCCATAATGCACCGCCACAAGCGCGCCTTGCGCCGCAAGCGTTTCGGCAATGCTGCGCCCGATGCCGCGGCTCGCTCCGGTAACGACCGCGATCTTTCCAGCAAGAGATTTGGACATATTCATCTCACGTTTTTTCTAAATCCATCCGTCCTTCTAAGGTTGGCCCGCCCATCCGACTGGCGCCCCGGACAAGACACCAGATAATCCCTAAATTCAGTAGTTCAAGATTATCGAACTATTGAATTTTCACATTCTCGTGGCTATCTTTCCGCGCATGCAAAGACCCTTTGTTCATCCAGCCGTGGAAGACGTGACACTCGAGAGCGTGCTCTACGCCCTCGCCGATCCCACGCGCCTTGAGATCGTGAAAACGTTGGCGACTGGCGGTTGTGCTTTGAACTGTTCCAAGGCCGCGCCGGCCGATCTGCCGAAATCGACGCAGTCGCATCACTTCCAGGTGCTGCGCGAAGCTGGCTTGATCCGCTCGGAGCGTCGGGGCACGGAGGTCGTCAATTCGCTGCGGTGTGCAGAACTCGACAAACGTTTCCCTGGCGTCATCGCGTCGATTCTCAAAGCCAGCGACAAGTCGAAGAAGCGCTAAAACGGCGCGTTTTCCGACGGCCGCACTTTGGCGAGCGCCTGTTCATGCCTATCTCTTGGACGGGCATTACGGTCCCCAAGGGAGAGCGAGATGAGCTACGTCGACGGTTTTGTCACGCCGGTACCGTTCGAGCGATTGAAGGATTATCGAAAAGTGTCGAAACGAGCCGGCAAGGTTTGGCGCGAGCACGGCGCGCTCGCCTACGTGGAATGCGTCGGCGACGATGTTCCACCCGGCAAGCACACGTCGTTTACGAAAGCCGTCAAGCTGAAAGACGGCGAGGTCGTCGTCTTTTCCTGGATCGTTTTCAATTCGCGCGCCCATCGCGACGCGGTGAACAAGAAAGTGATGAGCGATCCGCGCTTCGCCACTCTGATGAAGGTCACACCCTTCGATGGCAAACGCCTGATCTACGGCGGCTTCAAACCGATCATCGAGATGTAGCGCAATTCGACGCTGCTCCGCCGCGCTCGTCCGAGAATAACGAAAGAAGCCACAAGCCCCCGTCGGCGGCCGGCGCGCGGAACGCGTGTCGCCGACGCCAACCAAAAACTATCTAAAATGCTTCGAGAGCTTCAGGCCCTGGCCCTGATAGTTTGATTTCAGACCCTGCCCATAGAGCGTTGCCGGCGTCTCGATCATCCGCTCGTAGATCAGCCTGCCGATGATTTGCCCGTCTTCGAGAATGAACGGCACCTTGTGCGAGCGCACTTCCAGCACGACGCGCGATCCGTTGCCGCCCGCGGCAGCATGCCCGAAACCCGGATCCATGAAGCCCGCATAATGCACGCGGAATTCGCCCACCAGCGGATTGAACGGCACCATCTCCGCCGCGTGCGTAGGCGGCACGTGCACGGCTTCTTTCGATGCCAGAATATAGAACTGGTCCGGATCGAGGATCAGCCGGTGCCTGTCCTTGACGTGGATCGGATCCCAATAGTCCTCGACCGGATAAGCGCCCACGCGATCGACATCGACGACACCCGTGTGGCGCCGGGCGCGAAACCCAACCAAGCCGTCAGCATCGCCCGCCAGATCGACGGTCAGCGCGATGCCGCCCGCAATGTCGGCATTCGCTGCCGAAACCAATCGCTCTTTGGCGTGAAGCTCGCGCAGTACATCATCGCTGTCGGCGGCCGGACCATTGCGGAACCTTATCTGCGACAACCGCGATCCCTTGCGCACCACGATCGGGAACGTCTGCGGACAAATCTCGGCATAGAGCGGTCCGTGATATCCGCGCGGAATTTGATCGAACGCACCGACGCCGTCGGCGATCACGCGCGTAAAAACGTCGAGGCGCCCAGTCGAGCTTTTCGGATTCGCCGAAGCTTCGATGTCCGCCGGAAGCGCCAGCGTTTCGAGCAGCGGCACGATATAGACGCAACCCATTTCGAGGACCGCGCCCTGGCTTAGGCTGATCGTGTGCAATGCCAGTTCGTCGAGCTTGCCCTGCACCTTGCCGCCCGGACGCGGCAGAAAACTCGCACGCACGCGATAGGCAACCGCGCCAAGCCGAAGATCGAGGCTCGCGGGCTGCACCTGTCCGTCGGCCGGCGGCTCCGCCAGCACGACCTCTCCGTCCGCGATCATGTGCGAAATCGCCTGCGACGGCAGAATGCCGATCGCGCGCTCGCGCCGTTTTTGTATCGCGGTTGATTTTTCTGCTTTCGTCATTCGTTTTGGCTCGGCCCCTTCGAACCCCGTCTAGAGCAGCCGCAAGTCTTCGCCAAGGGCAGCAATCTTCACCATACACGCTTTGCGGGCCCCTCAAGACCACCTCTTGACGCAACCGACCACGGGCGGTAATCCCGAGCCGAATTCGTGGTCCTTTGGCCGGCCGGCTTGCAGCCACGTTAAACAAGTAGCTAAAGAGGCCGTGCGCGCACCCCGGTTTTCCCGCGCCCGGCTTTTATCAGCCGGCAGCTCGGAACCGGGATTTTTATTGCGCGAAAGGCCAAGTCCATGGCGAATGACGAGAAGTTCCCGAACAACAATCCGGCCTGGCGGCCCGAGACGGCGCTCGTGCATGCGGGCATCACCCGCTCGCACTGGGGCGAGACGTCCGAAGGGCTGTTTCTGACGCAGGGCTTTGTTTACGACAGCGCCGAGCAGGCCGAAGCCCGCTTCAAGCAGGAAGACCCCGGATACCAGTATACGCGCTTCGGCAATCCGACGATTTCGATGTTCGAAGATCGCGTGAAGATCTTTGAAGGCGCCGAGGAATGCCGCGCCACCGCGACAGGCATGGCCGCCGTAACGGCCGCGATCCTTTCGTACGTCAAAACCGGCGATCACATCGTCGCCGCCCGCGCGCTGTTCGGCTCCTGCCGCTACATCGTCGAAACGCTCTGTCCGCGCTTCGGCATCGAGGCGACGCTGATCGACGGCAAGGATCTCGACGCCTGGAAAGCGGCCGTCCGCCCCAACACCAAAATGTTCTTCTTCGAGACCCCGTCGAACCCGACGCTCGAACTCGTCGACATCGCCGCCGTCTGCAAAATTGCCCGCGAGAATGGCATCTTCACCATCGTGGACAACGTTTTCGCGACCCCGATGCTGCAACGGCCGCTGGCGCTCGGCGCCGATATCGTCGTCTACTCTACGACGAAGCACATCGACGGCCAAGGCCGATGTCTTGGCGGCGCCGTGCTCGGCAAGACCGATTTCGTCGGCAAGTATGTCCAGGAATGGCTGCGCCAGACCGGCCCGTCGATGAGCCCGTTCAACGCCTGGGTCATGTTGAAAGGCCTCGAAACGCTGCCGATCCGCGTCAAGGCTCAGTGCGAAACGGCCGCCAAAATCGCCGACGTTCTGACCGGCCTCAAAGGCGTGACGCGCGTCATTTACCCTGGACGGGCCGACCATCCGCAGGCGGCGCTTGCAGCCAAGCAGATGCCGGGCGGCGGCCAGATGGTCGCGTTCGAGGTCGACGGCGGTAAAGAGGGTGCGTTCCGCTGCCTTAATGCCCTGCGCGTCATCCGCATTTCCAACAATCTCGGCGATGCCAAGAGCCTCGTCACACACCCGGCCACAACGACGCATTTCCGCCTGACGCCCGACCAGCGCTCGGAACTCGGCATTAGTGATGGTATGATCCGTCTTTCGATCGGGCTTGAAGCCGCCGAAGATTTGGCGGACGATCTCGCCAACGCGATGAAGACGATGACGGGGTGAACGGAAGCCATGAGTAAAAGTACGCCGACAACGCCGTCAAAACGGCGGGCCGCTGATGACTTTCACGCCTACGAATCAACGACGCGCGGCATCCGCATTCGCGTCGAGCCGAAGTACATGGAAGAGCAGTCCTCGCCTGAGGACAGCCACTTCGTCTGGTCCTACGCTGTCGAAATCTCCAATGACGGCAACGAAACCGTGCAACTTCGCTCGCGCATGTGGCGGATCACCGACGCTCTCGGCCGTACCGAGGAGGTGCGCGGCGCCGGCGTCGTCGGCCAGACCCCGGTTATCGAACCTGGCAAGGCGTTTCATTACACGTCGGGTTGCCCGCTCAAGACGCCGCAAGGCATCATGGTCGGCAGCTATCAGATGACAGACGAGGCAGGCCAGCTTTTCGAAGTGGCCATTCCGGCGTTCTCGCTCGATAGCCCCTACACCCGACGCAGCATGAACTGACCGGCCATCAGCCGATGAGCGCAGAAAAAGCCAAAAGCTTCACTCCCGTCGAGCTGCTCGCGCGCCTTGTGGCCTTCGATACGACGAGTTCCAAGAACAATCTGGCCTTGATCGCGTTCGTCGAAGACTATCTCTCAGATCATGGCGTTGCCTCGCGCCGCATCGTCAGCGAAGACGGCCAGAAGTCGTCTCTGTACGCGACGATCGGACCGGAGGATCAAGGCGGCGTCGCGCTTTCTGGCCACACCGACGTCGTCCCGGTCGATGGCCAGAACTGGACCAGCGATCCGTTCAAGCTCCGATCCGAAGGCGGCAAGCTTTACGGACGCGGCTCTGCCGATATGAAGGGCTTCATCGCCGCGACGCTCGCCGCTGTTCCAAACTATAAGGCGCGCAAGCTCAAAAAGCCGATCCATTTGGCATTTTCCTATGACGAAGAGATCGGCTGCCTTGGCGTCCGCCCGATGATCGCCGAACTGGGTCGGGATCTGCCGAAGCCACGCATGGTCATCGTCGGCGAACCGACGAGTATGCAGGTTGTCGACGCGCACAAAGGGCCGGTGCGCTGGCAGGTCGACGTCAAAGGCCGCGCCGCGCATTCGAGCATGGCGCATCTTGGCGTCAATGCCGTCACCTATGCCACACGGCTCATTGGCGAGCTTGAGCGCATGGAGCAAGAGCTGAAGCAGCGCGTTATCGACATCCGCTTTGAGCCACCCTATTCCACGCTTCAAGTCACCAAGATCGACGGCGGCACGGCAACGAACATCGTGCCGGTCGGTTGCACATTCGTTTTCGACATTCGCGCGCTGCCTGGCCTCGACCCGGACGAAATCGAAATGCGCCTGCGCCGCTTCGCGGAAAAGCGCTGTCTTCCCGAAATGCACGAAATCGCACCTGAAGCAGACATCCTCATCGAGCGCGTCAACGCCGTGCCGCCGTTCGGCGCCGAGCGAAAATCAGAAGTCGTCGCGCTGGCGTTGAAGCTCACCGGACAGAACGAAACCTACGGCGTCTCTTACGGCACCGAAGCCGGTCTTTTCCAGGAGGCAGGTGCTCCAGCCGTTGTCTGCGGCCCAGGCGACATTGCGCAGGCCCATACCGCCGACGAGTGGATCGCCGAATCCCAGATCGCGAAATGCATGGATTTTCTCAACCGTCTCGGCGAATGGGCCGAGACCTGATCGCCAAACCGCGGAGCCCATTTCACTTCTGCGTCATCATGAGGCAAAAATCTCAAGCGTCTGCAAGATCTTGCGGTGCAACCAAGGTGTGTGGCCCGCTTGCGACATCTGGTGCGACAAGTTGAGCGAACACACGACTTTTTTCTGCCACCGCCGTGCTTCCGACCCACTGTTCGGCGTACCAATCCAGCCAAGCTGCCGAGACTCGCAAAAATAAGAGACGCGCAATGTCGAAACGCATCTATCTGCTCACCGCTTCCGCATGCGCAATCTCTGCGGCTTTCGCTCTTGGCGGCTGCTCGACGGCCTCGCTTCCGAGCGTCGGCTCGATCAACCCGTTCGGCAGCGGAAATTCGATTTCCGAAATAGACCGCGCCTACCTTCAGGCCGCCGGAAGCTGGGACCAGAACCACGATAGCGTGGTCACCTGCGACGAGTGGAAGTCATACGCCGAAGATCTGTTCAATGGCGCCGACGCCGACCACGATGATTCTCTCGACGCCACCGAATGGCAGAACCTGACAAACGTCGACAAGATGTTCGTGACGGCCGACCTCAAATACTTCGACGCAAATGGCGACGGCAAAGTCTCGCGCCAGGAATTCGTCGACAAGCCGAACCCGGCGTTCGTGCTGATGGACAAGTCTGGAAGCTGCAAGCTCGACGCCAATCAGATCGCCAGCGCCCGCTCCAAAACCGAATACGATCTCTCGGGCTCCAAGCCGCAGAACAGCGACCCGCGTGAGCAGGGTGGCCAGCAAGGCCAGGCTGCAAACGGCGCGCTGCCGGGACAATAACGTAGCCCAGAGCGAGGGTTGTTGATTTAGGTCCCGGTCTCTCGCAGCTCGTCTGGCGAGAAAAAGTAGCGCTTCGTGCAGAACTCGCACGTGACGACGATCTTGCCGTTGTCGTCCAGCATGTCCGACAACTCGCCCGCACCGAAAGCCGAGAGCACGTTCTCGACCTTTTCGCGGCTGCACCGGCAGAATGCCGAAAGCGGAATGACACGCTCGACCGCCACGGCTTCTTCATGAAACAGCCGTAGCAACAGCCGCTCGACCGAAAGCGCCGGATCGAGCAGCTCATGATCTTCAACCGTCGCCGCCAGCATTTCGACGCGCTTCCAGTCGTCATCGCTCGGAGCATCGCCATCATCTGGCGCCCCCAGGCTTTGCACCATCAACCCACCTGCGCGCCGATGCCAGCGCGATTGCGGATGCGGCTCTTTCCGTGATCCGACATATTGCTCTGCGAACGCCGACCGGATGAACGTCGGCAGATTTTCGCGCTGTTGAAAGTAAGCCGCGACTGTCCCAGACAACGGCGCATGCTCGAAGGCCAGGATGCCCTGATAGCGTTCTTCTCCAGGACCTGAATCGAGCGTGATTGCCAGATGTCCGTCGCCCAATGCCGCCGCGATATCGGATCGCGTCGCGCCTTGCGTGAGGGCCTTCAGCTTCTCGGCATCGTAACGCGCATAGCCGCGCAGTTTTCCACTCGCCGCGTAGTCCGCGACGAGAATGGACACGCTCCCATCCGAGCGCATCATCAGATTGAGATTGCCGCCCGGCGGCAGCGCCGACCCGCACAGCGTCGCAAGCGTCAGCGCTTCCGACAGCGCGCGGCCTGGAAGATCCGGCATCGCGTGCGGAGCGACGATCTCATCGAGCGTTGCACCGAGCCGCACAAGCCGGCCGCGAATGTTCGAGTTTTGCGTGCGAAACGCTACGACGACATCATCTGCCGGAATGGAAGGCGGCCCTGGCGGCGTATCAACCGGCATCGGCGAAACCCTCCATCAGGCGCCGAAGCACCACGCAAGAATGGCCTTCTGAGCATGGAGACGGTTTTCGGCTTCGTCGAAAATCACCGACTGCGGACCTTCCAGAACGTCTTCCGAAACCTCATGGCCGCGATAGGCGGGCAAGCAGTGCATGAAGATCGCATTCTTCGCCGCTTTGCCCATGAGCTTTTCATCGACCGCATACGGCGCCAGCATCTTCTTGCGCTTTGCCGCATCCGACTGCCCCATCGAAACCCAGGTATCGGTCACGACGCAATCGACGCCTTTGACGGCTTGCTCCGGGTCCGTTCCAATTTCGACATCGCCCTTTTCGCGCTGCACCCACGCGACGGCTTCATCTTCCGGGAACAGCGCCTTCGGGCAGGCCAGACGCAGCTTGAATCCGAAGCGGACGGCGGCGTGCATCCACGACACCGCAACGTTGTTGCCGTCGCCAACCCAAGCAATCGACTTGCCCTTGATCGGTCCGAGGTGTTCTTCGAACGTCTGGATATCGGCCATCACCTGACACGGATGGCTCTTTTCCGTCAGACCGTTGATGACCGGGATCGTTGCATATTTCGCCAGTTCCAACAGCGTTGCGTGCGCGTTGGCGCGGATCATGATGCCGTCGACATAGCGCGAAAGCACGCGCGCCGTATCAGCGACCGATTCTCCGCGGCCGAGCTGCAGATCGGTGTGATTGAGAACCAGACCGCCACCGCCGAGCTGGCGCATCGCAACGTCGAACGACACGCGCGTCCGCGTCGACGGCTTCTCGAAGATCATGGCCAGCACGAGGTCTTCGATATTTTTCGGCCGCAGATCCTTGGGAACGCGCTTGCCCGCTTTCTTCATCGCGTGCGCGGCGTCGATGATCCCGCGCAGCGTCTTGCTGTCGAGATCAGAAATATCGAGGAAATGCCGTGGAGACTGTTTGGAGGTCATGAATTCGGGAGCTTTCTCCAGCTCTTCTACCAAGCCGGACATCAGGACGTTTCACCAGCCACGCGGCCAAGCGCGCGGGAAAGAGCGAGTAACCCATCGGAAATATCTTGATCGGTCGCGATGAGAGGCGGCAGCACGCGCACGCAATTGTCGCCGGCGCCGACGAGCAGCAGCTTCTCTGCATTGGCGGCTTTGACCACTTGCGGCGGCGTGATGTGCGATTTGAGCTTCAGCCCCATCAAAAGGCCGGCCCCGCGCACCTCTTCGACGAGATCGGAATGCTGGTCTTTCAGACCTTCAAGCCCCTGTTTCAGGCGCAGCGTCTTATCGCGCACGGCTTCGAGGAAATCGGGCTCGGAGATAATATCGATGACCGTCGAGGCGACCGCCATGCCGAGCGGATTGCCGCCGAACGTCGAGCCGTGCGTGCCGGGCGTCATGCCTTTCGCCGCTTCCGCCGTCGCCAACACTGCGCCGACCGGAAAACCGCCACCGAAACCTTTCGCGATCGCCATCACGTCCGGTGTGATGCCTGCCCATTCGTGCGCGAAGAGCTTGCCCGTGCGGCCCATGCCGGTTTGGACTTCATCCAGCACCAGCAGCAGGCCATGCTTGTCGCAAAGCTCGCGAACGGCTTGCAGAAATTCCGGTGTCGCCGGCCGAACGCCGCCTTCCCCCTGGATCGGCTCCAGCATGATCGCCGCCGTCTCCGGCCCGATCGCAGCCTCCACAGCCGCGATATCGCCGAGCTCGACATGGTCGAAGCCCTCGGCCGTCGGCCCGAAACCTTCAAGATATTTTTCGTTGCCCGCGGCAGCCAGCGTCGCCAGAGTCCGGCCGTGGAAGGCGCCGCGGAACGCAATGATCCGCCGCCGCTCGGGCTGGCCGGAAGCATAATGATAGCGGCGTGCCACCTTTATTGCGCCTTCGCACGCTTCCGCTCCGGAATTGCAGAAGAAAACCGTGTCCGCGAACGTCAGCCGCGTCAGCTTCTCGGCAACCGTCTCCTGGCCTTCGACGCGATAAAGGTTTGACGTATGCCAGAGTTTCTCCGCCTGGGCTTTCAATGCCGCGACGAGCTGCGGATGCGCATGGCCCAGCGCGTTGACCGCGACGCCGGACCCGAAATCGAGGTAGCGCTCACCCGTGTCGGATGTCAGCCAGCTGCCTTCGCCGCGAACGAAGATCACGTCCTGGCGAGCATATGTGCCCATAACTGCCGGCGACGGACCGCCGGTGCTGGAAACACCAGTGCTAGAAGCAGCTGTGTCTGAAGCGCTACGGGGAGCTTTCCCCAACGCAGCAGAGGGACTTCCCATGGCGCGTGGATAACCCTGAGCAGAAAATCAAAAAGCCGCCAAATTCGGCGGCTCGATCACAACCCCTGATACCCGCTGACGGCTGAGCTGTCAATAAAAGCTCTACGTCCCCCCCGCCATCCCGAACTCAAAGTTCAGCGCTAGATGCCTAAGGTTGAATCGGCCCCTGTCATGCACGGAAATCCGACATATCCCCTGCTGCGAATCGTCTGTGGCCTCCCCGCAACTTTTCCCTGTCAATACCCCTGAGATGAAACCTCTGGCTTGTAGGCGGGATTCAGCATGTTGTAATCTCCCCTTGTCAGGCCACGAGATATGGCGGCGCCAGTCGCTAAATTCTCGGTTGTGTATCGGCCCTGACCGCGCTTTGGGCATTCTGCCAGTTGGCGGCCGCCCGCGTCTCTCGCGCGTTTCAGTTCTGCGTCTTCTCAAGTTTTTGCGTTTGTAACCGGTTGGGACCGTCGTCCTTTGCCGCGTGTCGCGTTCGTTTGCGCACGCTTGGCATGGGCTCGATTTCGGCCGGGGTAAACCGCGGGCACCGGGGGGTGTTCCGCCGCTGATGCGGCTCGAGAGGGAGCAATCGACGCTATGTCTTGGACTGATGAGCGCGTGGACCTTTTAAAAAGACTCTGGTCTGAAGGACTGAGCGCCAGCCAGATCGCCGGCCGCCTGGGCAGCGTAACGCGCAACGCTGTTATCGGCAAAGTCCATCGCCTGGGCCTTTCCGGCCGCGCAACCACCTCGCGGATGAAATCGCACCGCCCGCGCACGCGCCTGGCGAATGTGAAACGGCCCGTCAAACCGCGCTTTGCACAAGCCGGCAATCCGGCCGTGCGCGCACTCTATGTAGATGCCGAAGCTTACGTGGCGCCTGCAGAAGAGATCGAGATTCCGATCGCCGAGCGCAAAACCATTCAAACGCTGAGCGAATGCAGCTGCCGCTGGCCGATCGGCGATCCTCAGGCAGCAGACTTCCATTTCTGCGGCAAACCGAAAGTACCCGCGCTGCCGTATTGCGAGGTGCATGCTCGCCGCGCGTTCCAGCCGGTCGCTCCGCGCCGCCGCGAACGGACCGAGATCGAGGCGCCCGTTGCGGTCAGCCTCCCGGCTCCTGCAATCGCCGGGTCCGATCCAAAGCAGAGATCCTGAGGGAATTGCCCGCTGGCCGGCTGGGGGGCAGGCCTGGCGGAAGAAGCGGAAAGCCAGCAGTCGCGGGGGTGGCTGCTGGCTTTCTCGTTTTAGAACATGATTGACCATCGAAAGTGCCGAGCGACATTGACTTGAAGCGGCATGCTAGGCTCACCATCGTTATGAGCCGGAGATGGTAAATGGCGAAGAACAAGCACAAAGACAAAAAGCACGAGCGGCTCGATGACGAGCCGCTGCCCGACGAGGCCGCCACCGCGATCTCCACCCATGACAGCGGCACGCACGAGGCGACCGAGCACGCGTCGCCATTGCCGAAAGGCTTCTCGCTCTCCGATCCGAAGCTTCCGAAGGAAATCGAAGACGCCGCCATGCGGTCCGGTGGCTATCCCTACGACAAGCGCATAAAGCGCGAGGAGTACGAACAGCAGCTTCTTGCGCTCCAGATCGAGCTGATGAAGCTGCAAAAGTACAATCTCAAGGTCGGCAATCGCATCCTCTGCCTTTACGAAGGCCGCGATGGCTCCGGCAAAGGCTCGTGCATCAAAGCTTTCAACGAACACATGAACCCGCGCAACACGCGCACCGTCGCCCTACCGAAGCCGACCGAAACCGAACGCGGCCAACTCTACTTCCAGCGCTATGCCGTGCATCTGCCAACGGCTGGCGAGGTCGTGCTGTTCGATCGCTCCTGGTACAATCGCGCCGGCGTTGAGCGCGTGATGGGCTTTTGCACCGAAGACCAGCTTGCGGTTTTCCTGCGCGAGGCGCCCGAATTCGAAGGCCTGCTCGTTCGCGACGGCATCAGGCTCTTCAAATTTTATCTGACAATCGGCCGTGAGATGCAGATCGAGCGCTTCCATGACCGCGCACAAGATCCGTTGAAACAATGGAAGCTGTCGCCGGTCGACATGGCCGCGCTCAGCCGTTACGATGACTACACCCGCGCTGAAGTTGAGATGTTTCGCTTCACCCACACCGCGATTGCACCGTGGGTTGTCGTCCGTGCCAACGACCAGCGCCGCGCTCGTCTCGAAACCATCCGCCACGTGCTACTGGCCGTCGACTACGAAGGCCGCGATCTCGACGCCATCGGCAAGCACGATCCGCAGATCATCGGCTCAGGCCCGGAATTCTTTCACCCCAAGGTCGAGAAGGCTGGCGACTGATAACATCGTCGTCCTCGGACTTGTCCCGACGAGCCATTTCTCGGCCAATTCGGACTGGATGCTATCTACCGCACCAGCAAGATCGGCGCGCGGGAGACGACGGACACGCGCGACAGCTCGCGCCCATCCGCGATAGCCGCGCCGCCGAACACGGCGATGACGAGGCTCGGCCGCAGCCGCGCGACGGCTTCCGTCAGCGCTTCCGGCACACCGAACGTCGGCCCCACGTCTTCGAACACGACCGGCACGTGGAATTCCAGCGCGATCAACCGCGACTGCGCTTCGATCTCAGAATAGGCCTCCACCGTATCGGCTCCGATCACGACATGCACCGGTCCGCGCGGCCCCGACAGCCGCTCGGCCGCACGCAGCATCGACGTTAAACGCTCAGCGTCTTCGACGATTACGACCACGCGGGGTTGTTTCGTTCGCTGCGGCCCGCATAGCAAAAACCCGGTCGCCCCACTGACGTTCGCGAGCAGCGTCCCGATAACATTTTCGCTGCCCGACACCGGCATCCGCCCCAGCGCTACGATATTCCAAGGGCCGCGTTCAACGCACATTTCTGAAATTCGGTCGACGGCATCGCCGCTCGCCAAGGCATGCCGCACGCGAACGCCGTGCGCCGCGCCGACATTGTCGACGGCCCGGCGGCAGCGTGTCACCAGGAGTTCAAAGCGACGATCGTGATCGGTGAAATCGCGTTGACCTGCGGTCCCCGAGGGACCGATGACGCGGATCGGAACGTCCTCCGTCAAGCCGCTGCTCGCGTCGGCAATGACGACCGTTTCGATCTCGGCACCATAGGCCGCTGCGAGGCGAACAGGAGCTTCAAGCCGAGCAGCCGGATAGTCTGCTTCCGGATCGAGCCAGAGCACGACCCGCCCGCTCAACTCCGATGCTTCGGCGACATGCGCGATCACGGCGTATCGCCATCGGCACGGCGGGCCAACGCTGCGTTGAGATCGGCAACGCGAATTTGCGACGCCGAGTGATCCGCGGCGATGGCATCGGCCTCTTGCAGCAGATGCAGAAGCTGAATTCCGGCGAGCGACACGCGCCCTCCGCCGCGACGAACCGCATCCTTATAGATGAGCGGCGCAACGCCGGCGTTGATCGGCCGAAGCCCATGATCGGCAGCCAGACGCGCCGCGCCTTTCGCGAAATCGTCCTCGCTGAGTTCAGACATCGGCACTGTGTCCGCAAGCTTCGCGACGTGCGGAAAATAACGCGCAATGCCAGGCTCGATGGCTTCGAGCTTCGACCACGACTGCGCATCCGACACCAGCACGACCGTCGCTGCAAACGGCATCGGATCGATCTTGACGCCGACGCCCGGTGCGCTGAGCGGACAGATTTGTTTGCTGCGTATTGCAGCGCTGAGTGCCAGCCACGCCGCCGGATCCGCTGCCAGCCGCCATGCTTCAACGATGACGATCCCCGACCCGGCGCGCATCAGGTGGCCCGGAAGAAGCACCGGCAAACCCAGTGCATCGCGGCTGATCTCACCAAGCAGATCGGTCGCCGCGGCTTGCCGCGCGATGACGACTTTGCTCGGCCCGGTCGGATCCGTCACCAGCACATCCTCGGCATCAAGGAAGATGACAGGTTGGAAGATCTCGGCGCCCGCATGACGCGCCGCCGCCGCAAGAAACGCTTCCTCTACAGCATCCAGCGCCGCACCGATGGAAAGCCCGTCGGCATAGGCGTGCCTCACAGCGGCAAGCCCAGGACGCAACGACCTGAGCGCCGCCTGACGAATTAGTCCGTCGTGTTTTTCGCTGGCTTCGAATT